>JADFPB010000038.1 GCA_022562515.1 Chloroflexota bacterium
CGCAACGCGCTGGACCGCGAGGGGGTGCCCGCCTCCGACATGACCTTCGAGCGGCACGCCGATGTCAGGTACGTGGGCCAGAGCTACGAACTGAGCGTCAGCCTGCCGCCAGGGCGCCTGGGTCGTTTGGATGCGGCTGCGCTCGCAGACTTGTCTGATGCGTTCCACGTTGAGCATGAGCGGGCATACGGGCACAAGGCGCTTGAAGAGCCGGTGGAGCTGGTTAACCTGCGGGTCACGGCGCTTGGAGACATCGCCAGGCCGAGCCTGCGGGAAGTGGGCGCCGGAAGCGGCGCCGGCGGTGCAGTGAAAGAGACCCGGAAGGTCTACTTTGCCGAATCAGGCGGGCTGATCGATTGCCGCGTTTACGATCGCTATCGTCTGGGAGAGGGCGATTCGATCGCGGGGCCGGCGATCGTCGAGGAAGTCGACTCGACGACGGTCATCCATCCTGGGACATCGGCAAGCGTAGATCGCTTCGGCAACCTGTTGATCAGCTAAGAAGCCCGGCGCTCGCGTCTCGCCGCGTGCCGCACGTTGCGGGCGTGCCTGGTCTTCACGCGCTCCACGGCTCGATCCTGCTGGCTCTTCGTGGCCCTGGAAGCCTGATACGCGCGCCGCACCCGGCGTTGCACGTCGCCCGCCTGCCAGGGCTTCAGAATCAGCTCCCTGACTCCCATCGTCATCAGTGAAGCCTGCAGGTTCCGGTCCTGGTTCTCGCCGAACAGGATCACCGGCGTTGAGCGGGTAGCGGGGTCGCCCTTGATCTGGCGCAGTACCTGGATGCCGTCCAGTCTGGGCAGGGCAAGGTCCATGAGAACTACGTCCGGGCGTTCAGCGGAGACTCTGCTCGCGACGGCGAGTCCATCGGGTTCCAGGAGCACCATGAAGCCGGCGCCCTCTACTGTCTCTGCCAGGTAAATCTGGCCTTCACCAACGCCTTCAGCAATCAGGATTTTACCGCCCAGCATCTTCCTGGCCGTGCTGAAGTTCCGCTCCCAGGCGATAGATCGTCGCTCCTTCGGGTCGAGTGTGGACGAGATCTCTTGCCAATCGTCGGATTCTGAGTGATAGCGTTGGATGGCCAGCTCATCGGAACCACCGGCTTCAGCGATGTCCCGCTCGTCGTATTTGATCGAAATTTTCACCGGCCGGTCCAGCTTAGGACCGCCGATGGGCGAGCCTGTCTGATCGACGAACGTCAGGTCGGCGACCCGCCGGCCCATGCGTATACGAACGCTCTCCTCGAGCGGCGGCGCGGGGGATGCTGGCCTTGCCGCTCCGAGGGACATCGGCCGGCGCACGCTGCCCGGCGGGACGTCTACTCGAACGATGCCGTCTCTCGTCTCGACGGTTCCGCCCTTTTCGGGCGTCATCATTGAGATCGCAGCGCCGGGCAGGACGTCGGCGTCTGCGATGAGGTCCTTATAGGCCGCGATGATGGCGGGAGTCGTCTCTAGCGGCGCCTCGGATTTGATCGTATCTGCGGCAACTATCTGGCTCAGTATGACGTCCGTTTGGTCCCATGGCACCGCTGGTGTGTCTGTGGTGCCTTTCAGTGCCCAGTTCACGCGCAAGGCGACATCTTCCGGTTGGAAGGGACGAATCAGGTAATCGACCACCTTCAGGGCGTTCGCAGTGGATCTGACGGCAGCGCGCTCAGAGGCCCCGATCAGGATCACCGGCAGGCCTCTGGTCACTGACGAGGCGCGAATCATCTTGAGGACGCTGAGGCCGTCCAGGTTTGGCAGATCGATGTCGATGATCGCGACGGTCGGTTTGAGAATGCGGATTAGTTCTAGCGCAGACCCCCCGTCGTCGATCTCATGGATAACGTGACCTTCCCCTTTCAGATGGTTAGACATCGCTTTGCGGTCGTCACCGGGGCGCGACACGATCATTACAGAGGGCATCTATTCCGCCTCTGCTTTCGGAGTATGCATGGGTTCATTGAGTCCGCCGGTCCCGGCCGGGCGGGTACCGAAACGGGTCTGGCAGTCGAAGGAGTGGGAATGGGAGTGCGGATGGTGCAACGCGCTGGCGACTCCTGGGGATTTGAGCCTCATGTACAGATTAGATTGAGCCGAGATGGAATCCCCTGTGCGATTCCTTAGTTCAGGGATGGTTGAACCCTCTTGCCAGTAGGTGATTTCACGTACCGGCAGCCTATTCTGCAGCACTCCTGGCCCGGATCCCCCGGTTTCCCTAAATTTGTGCCCGCGTGGCACACTACGCTCGAAGCCGATGTCAAAAATACCGTGCAAGCGGCTGGCCGGGAGAGCAATCCGACTCGTGAGAATTCCCCTGAAAATCATAGATACGCACCATCATCTCTGGGACCTTGAGTCAAATTACTACCCGTGGCTTGTGGAGCCAATAGACCATTTCGTCGGGGATTACGCCCCGATTCGGAAGACCTATCTCATCGGAGATCTCCATCGTGACGCCGCTGAACTGGATCTGGTGAAGTCCGTTCACGTGCAGGCCGAGTTCGATCACAATGACGACCCGGTGAAGGAGACGGCGTGGCTGCAGGGAGTGGCGGATGATCCGGCATCGAGGGGGCTGCCGAACGCGATCGTGGGTTTCGCCGATCTCAGCAAGCCCGATGTCGAGAAAATCCTCTCCCGGCATGCCGAGTATCCGAATATGCGGGGTATCCGGCACATGCTGAACTACGCGGACGACCCGGTGCTGCGTTTCGCCGACCGCGACGGGCTGATGAGCGAGAATGGCTGGCGGCGAGGCTACCGGCTGCTCAGCAAATACGACATGTCGTTTGATCTGCAGGTGTGGCCGTGGCAACTGGAGGAGGCCGCCAGGCTGGGCCGCGAGATCCCCGAGATTCCGATCATCCTGAACCACACCGGAATGCCAAAAGACCTGGCCTCCGAGATCGCGCAGGTATGGCGGACCGGGATGAGGGCGCTCGCGGAGGTCGATCAGGTCTCGGTGAAGATATCGGCGCTGTCGATGATGGATCGGGATTGGACGCCTGAAAAAATCCGGCCGTTTGTGATGGATACGATCGAGATTATGGGCGCAGATAGGTGCATGTTCGCAAGCAACTTTCCCGTGGATAGCCTGATGGCCACATACAGGCGGCTCTGGGACGCCTACGACGAGATCACGGCAGATATTTCGCAGTCGGAGCGCGACGGCCTGTTCTGGCGCAACGCCGAGCGGTTCTACCGGATCTGACAAGGCCGGTCTCGTATGCCGAGAGACGTTCCCCGGCTTGAAGCGCACAGGCTCGTTTTGCGCCCTCTTCGTGAGGACGACAAAATCACTCTAATGGCCATCCCACGGGACGCGGAATACATCCGCCTGTTCGGCGGTGATCCCGCAACCGCCGGGCCGCGAAGCAGTGAGGACGTAGAGCGGTGGTACGAGTCGCGGGCGGAATCACTCCGGTGGATCATTGATGTGAGAGACAGGTAGATTGGCGAAATACGATTTCATGAGTTCAGCTCTGACGGCCGGAGCGCGAGGCTGGCCATCGGTATCTGGGAACCGTCGAACTGGAACCGGGGATATGGCGGCGAGGCGATAGAGCGGGCGCTCGAATACGGTTTCGATGAGTTGGAGCTGCACTTCGTGGAACTCTATGTTCTTGAAAATAATGCGCGCGCCCGTCATGCCTGCGCGAAGTGTGGTTTTAGAGAAGTGACACTGCTCCCTGATCGCGTATTCGCGGATGGACGCTGGCGGGCCGATGTGGTGATGAGCATCACGGGGGATGAGTGGCGGGCGCGTGGGCGGCCTGAAGGAGCGTGAAGTTGGGAGATACGGCTGACATCGTGGTGATCGGCGGCGGCTGCCATGGCACAAGCATCGCATGGCAGCTGGCGCGCCGGGGCGCGGGCAAAGTGGTCCTCCTGGAGAAGTCCGGGATTGCCAGCGGAGCAACACAGTGGTCAAGCGCCAACATCCGGCTTCACTACCAGATCGAGACGCTTGCCCGCATGGCGCTGTTTGGCCGGGAAATGTTCCAGAACTTCGAGGAGCGCGTCGGCGGTGAAAGCGGCTGGCGAAATAACGGATACGTGGTGCTACTTCCAGAGGAGGAGATCGAGCCGGCCCGCAAGATTGTGGAGATGCAGCAGCGAATCGGCATAGACGCCCGCATGATTTCCGTGGACGAGATTGCCGATATGTTGCCGGGCATGAGCCTGGACGGCGTGGCCGGCGGCTGCACGGAACCGGACTCAGGCCATGCGGACGGCGCGCTAACCACCAACTCTTTTGCCGATGCGGCGCGGCGCGAGGGCGCTGATCTGCGCATCGGCCCGGAGGTGGGGGAGGTGACGGCGATCGAGTCTTGCGGCGACGGCGTGCGCGTCATCACATCCGACGGCGTTATTGAGTCCGGCACGGCAGTTCTGGCCGCCGGCTTCAGATCGGCCGGGCTGCTGGCGCCCCATGGTGTCGAACTGCCGATTACTCCGGTCCGGCACACGATCGCGATTGTCGAACGGGTGGAGGAAGAAGGTCTGGACGATTCGCACCCCACGATCTCCGACCGGGTGCAGCTCGGCTACTACAGGCCGTCTGGTCCGGGGCTTACGCTGATCGGCGCGCACGATCCTCTCGAGGGCGATGTCGATGCCGATGTAGAGACGAGCCGCCGGCCACAGGCCGAGCCGACGGCCTTGCTGGCGGGCCGGTTCTGGAATCGGTTTCCCGGCCAGGCCGAGGCACGTCTGCGGGAAGGTTACACGGGGGTGTACGACTGCACCCCGGATTTCCAGCCTGCGCTGGGTCCGGTACAGGCCGTTCCCGGTCTCTATATCGCGGCCGGATACAGCGGCCACGGATTCAAACTCAGCCCCGCCGTCGGCCACCTGATGGCCGACTGGATACTCGATGGCGAGCCTTCGTTCGTTGACCTTTCCATGTTCAACGTCGAGCGATTCGCCCGGGGAGAGTTGATCGAATCCAGTGGTGGCTACGAATCCAGGACGCTGGCGTGACCCATAATGGGAGAAGGGAGCCGGGCCGTTGGAGAAGCGGCCGCCGTGCACTTTCGATGCCGGGGCAGCATCCAAGACCTTGATGCTACTGAATGCGGTTTTGCACGGACTGGTCCGCGGTCTGCACACCAGACGCCGGCTGTTGGTCTCCGGACTGGTTCTGACGGGACTGCTGGCGGCGGCCTGCTCCAGCTCAGCGGAAGTGGCCCCGGGCAGCCCGCAAGGCCCGGAGTCAAGGGGCCTGGCAACGCCGGTGCCGACGCCAGAGAGAGCGCAATCGCCCGGGCCGACGAATATCCCGCGTCCGCCCACTCCCACACCGCTGCCGACGGCTACTCCTCTGCCGCTCGTATTCCAGGAAGTGGCGACCCTTGCCGAGCCTCGTGAGGATCACACGGCGATTCTTTTAAATGACGGCAGGGTGCTGCTGGCGGGCGGTCGAAATCAGTTCGGCGACGTAGTTCGGCGCACCGAAATATTCGATCCCAAAACGAATGCCGTCACGGACGTAGGAGAGATGGTCGTCGGCCGCGCCAGCCACACGGCGACTCTTCTTGACGATGGGCGGATCCTCGTCGCCGGCGGATCGGACGAGGCAGACGTGCTGGGCTCAGCAGAGATCTATGATCCCGGCACTGATACGTGGCGCCAGATAGCCGATATGAACGAATCCAGGTTCGGCCATGCGGCGCTGCGGCTGGACGATGGCAGAGTGATGGTGACGGGCGGCACGGGCCGCTCGTCGCTGGTTCCGAACTCTGAGATCTACGACCCCGAAACGGGTGAATGGGAACTGCTTGGCAACCATACGCGCCGGGTCTTTCAGACCGCCGTCCTGCTTCCGGACGGATCCGCTTTCGTCACCGGTGGCTCGGGCGACACCGCGTACCAGGAATCCGCTGAGGCGTACTCTCCCATCACCGATGCATGGACAAGACTGGAGCCAATGACATACGGCCGCTCCGGTCACACCGCGGCCCTCTTCGACGATGGCAGGGTGATCGTAATCGGCGGCATTGGACTCACCGAATCGGGGAACGTGCAAACGCACAGATCGACCGAAGTTTTCGACCCGGTCGATGGGATCTGGTCGAACGGGGGCCGGCTGCAGAAAGAGCGTAGCGGACACGCCATGACCGTGTTGCCGGACGGCCGGATTTTCGTGGTTGGGGGAACCGATGACATTGGCTTCCTCGCCTCTGCCGAGACTTACGACCCGGCGACAGACGAATGGACCACACTGGGAGAGATGCATGGTCCACGGCTCAGTCACCGCGCAACTGCGCTTCCGGACGGCCGAGTCCTGGTCAGCGGCGGATTTACGGGCAGCGACACGATAGCGAGCCTGGAGATCTACGACCCGGGCCGCTGAGACCGGTGAGCGCGGGGGCGTCTTGTGATCGCGGGAGCTTTCGGCATATCGTTTGGGCCTCTCATCTCGCGGTTTCAATAACAGGGCGATAACAAGAGGCAACAGGCAATGGCGGGTTCGGAAGTGGAATTCGGCATCAACGCTTCGCTGGACGTATACATCCCGATGCGGGATGGCGTTCGACTGGCGACTGATATCTATCGGCCGGCGCTCCCTGATGGGGAAAACGCTCCCGGCAGCTTCCCGGTGATCCTTGGACGGACCTCCTACGACAAGTCCAATCCCGTCATATGGGTGGACGCCGTCGCGAAATTTTTTACCCCGCGCGGCTACGTGGTGATGCTCCAGGATCTGCGGGGCCGGGGCCGTTCTGAGGGAACCGGCCAGTACTTCCACACCGCCAACCAGAACGAGGGACCTGACGGATTCGACACAATCGAGTGGGCCGCCGCGCAGGAGTGGTGCAACGGCCGGGTAGGAATGGCCGGCAGTTCCCACGGCGGGATAGTCCAGAACATGGCATCGCTTTACCGCCCGCCCCATCTCTCGGCGCTATGGGTTGACGTCGCGCCGACGAACGCGTTCGCGTATGAGGCACGGCAGGGTGGGGCGATGGGCCTGCACATGTTCGGCGCTCTCTTCCTGCACGGATACGATTCCCAGGAGATACGGGACGATGCTGAGGCCACGGCGCGGATCGAGCAGGGGGCGGAGAACCTCCGGGAGCTGGTCTGGCAGACGCCGTTCCAGCGCGGTGGCACGCCCATTGCCGAGGTCCCACATCTCGAAGACATCCTGATGCACTACTACCGTGACGGCGTGTACAACGATTTCTGGGCGCAGGAGTCGCTGGACCAGACGCCTCATTTTGGCCGCATGGCGGACATACCTGCCGTCTACTCAGGCGGGTGGTACGACCCGTTCGCGATGGACGTGACAGGCCAGTTCACGCAGATGGCAAAGCAGAATTCGACGCCCCAGAGGCTGATCATGGGGCCGTGGAACCACGTGAGGATGCGCGGCGCCGGCTCATCGAGCGTGGGAGAGGTCGAGTTCGGCGAGGATGCGTTATGGGGCGACCCTGTATACAACGAGCTTCGCCTCGCCTGGTTCGACCGCTGGCTAAAGGACATCGACACCGGCGTGGAGGATGAGGCGGCGGTCCGGATATTCGTGATGGGCGGCGGAGACGGGCGCAGGGACGCCGCGGGCAACATGCGGCACGGCGGCAAGTGGCGGACGGAGAAGGCGTGGCCGCTTGGGCGCGCCGTGCAGCGAAGTTATTTTCTGGACGTCCAGGGCGCGCTTACTGCTGCCGACGGTCCTGCGGGCACAGGCGAAGTGACCTGGGAGCACGATCCCCAACACCCGGTGCCGAGCATCAGCGCCAACGTGACGGGATTCTATGAGTGGATCAAACTGCCCGAGGGAATCGATACCGCGTATGTGCCCGGCCGGGCCCGTATGCGGTCGATGATCGAAGACGGGCCGCTGCACCAGAAAGAGGCGCCGGGCATGACCGGAGCGCGTGCGCCCTACCCGCTTCTCGCCGACAGGCCGGACGTGATGGTCTTCCAGACCCCGGCCCTGGATGAGGAGATCGAAGTGACCGGCGCAAGCGAGGTGCGGCTCTGGGTCTCCTCATCGGCCCCTGACACCGACTTCACTGCAAAGCTGCTGGACATATACCCGCCGAGCGAGGACTATCCGGACGGCTTCCACCTTCCGCTTGTCGACTCGATTCTGCGGGCCCGGTTCAGGGAAGGCTTCGATCATGAGGCGTTTCTCCAACCGGGGGAGATCTATGAGATCGTGATCCCGTTGCCGCCGATCTCCAACCTCTTTGCGGCCGGGCACCGGATAAGGTTGTATGTGGCCAGCAGCAACTTTCCGAGATTCGACATCAACCCGAATACCGGAGAGCCGATGGGACGGCACACGCATCAGGAAGTCGCGCGAAATACTGTCCACTTCGGCCCGGAGTATCCGTCGCGAATCACGCTGCCGATTATTCCGGCCGGATAGGCAGTTTTTCGGTTAGGTAAAATCCCGGCGTGCCGATTGACAAAACAGTCTCTACTTTCGAAGAAGCGGTCGCTGATATCCCTGACGGCGCCACCATTCTGATTGGCGGATTTGGCGGCGCGGGCGGAATGCCCCACCGGCTCATGCTGGCGCTCCGCGACCTTGGCTCAAAGTCGCTCACGATCGTGGGCAACACCGCAGGGATCGCGGCGCCAACGGGCTTTGGCTGGCCGGCCGGCGAGGAGCCGATTGACCACGCGATTCTTATTGAAAACGGCCAGATCGCAAAGGTGATCGCCTCTTTCCCCGTGTCCGGCTCCGTCTCCCGCAAAAACGCTTTCGAGCTAGCTTTCGAACGAGGCGAGATAGAGCTTGAGGTGGTGCCGCAGGGGACCCTAGCCGAGCGCATGCGCGCGGCGGGCGCGGGCATCCCGGCCTTTTACACGCCCACCGGCGCCGGAACGGATCTTGCGGCGGGGAAAGAGACCCGGAATTTCGCGGGGACGGAATGCGTCCTGGAGGCGGCGCTACACGCCGATTTCGCGCTCATCAGGGGCGCGGTGGCAGACAGGCTTGGCAACGTGATCTACTCGGGAACATCTCGTTCTTTCAACATCCCCATGGCGGTGGCCGCTGAGATCACGATCGCCGAGGTCGATGAGATCGTCGAGCCCGGCGAGATCGATCCTGAGCGCGTCGATACCCCCGCGATCTATGTTGATCGCGTGGTGGCCCGCGGCGCGCAGGCTGATCGGGCCAAGGGGCACGGGTAACGATGCCGGACCCGGCGCCGCGACTCGGTCGTGAAATCATCGCAATGCGCGTTGCGAAAGAGTTTCGCGATGGAGACGTGGTCAACCTCGGCATCGGCATTCCTACGCTGTGCTCGGACTTCGTGCCGCCGGGAGTGCAGCTCCTCTATCACAGCGAAAGCGGCGTGCTGAACTGCGGACCTCTGGCCAATGACGCGGATGGGAATATCGACCTGATCAATGCCGGCGGCCAGTTCCTGCAGGCGGTGGACGGGATGTCGTTTTTCGATTCTGCGGAAGCCTTCGCGATGATTCGCGGCGGACATATCGACATGACGGTTCTGGGCGCGCTCCAGGTCTCCGCAAAGGGCGACCTTGCCAACTGGTTCTTGCCGTCACGCGGGGTGGGAAACGTCGGGGGCGCCATGGATCTCGCGGTCGGCGCGAAGAAGGTCATCGTTGCGATGGAGCATAGCGACAGGTCGGGCGACTCGAAAATCGTGTCTGAATGCACGTTCCCGTTGACCGCGAGGCGATGTGTGAGCCTGATCGTCACAGACGTGGCCGTCTTCGACGTAACGGCAACCCCAGGGGAAGGCTTGCGCTTGATCGAGGTCGCCCCGGGGTGGGATGCGGAGACGATAGGCGCCATCACTGCCACTGATTTCACGGTATCCGACGAACTCAAGGAGTTCGAACTGCTTTAGAGCTGCCGCCCGATATCGCGGGGATATCGCGCGGCTTCCCCTGTGCTTCTCAGGGACAGAATATTGCTGAGCGCTAAAAGTGCGCGGGTCGTTTTCACGACTCCACGCACTTTTGTCTCACAAAGGACGCGTTAGCCCGGATTAAGCGCCGGGCGCCCCGGCCAAATACCCGTGCAAACCAGATGGTTAATGCCGGAACTAGGCCCGCTTGCGGGGGCGTCCCGGGCCCCGTGCAAACAGCACACGATCATTCTCTACAACGATCTTGAGTTTCTTGCCTGCTACCTTGGCGGCGTAAGCCAGCCTTGCGCGGACCTTGGCGGGATCCTGGCCTGCCTTCAGCTCGATGGCTTTCGCTTTGCCAGAGCCAAGGCTATCAATCGCTTCGATCAGTGCGATCGTCTCGGGTGAGCGCACCCGGCCTCGAGTGCGAGACTTCTTGAGATCCTTAATATCTGCGTCAACGATCTTCAACACCATTATTCAACCTTCCTGTTGGCATGCCGCATCAGTCTGTGGCGGGTGTTTATCCCCGCGTTCCGACGGGCGTTTACCGCGGCTAAGAAGAAGCAAATCATCTTGAACTTCTTGCTCTAAATAATAGTACCTGCATAACCGCTTGCAGGTCCAGACACGAATATGGATGCCGCGTTAATCGCCGGGGAAATTGCGCCCTATAATCGTCGATACATGAACGCGTAGTATAGCCGTACGAATAGCAATATCAGCGAACCTGGCGGACGCCGATATATCTGGACAGTCCCGGAGACTAGCCACCGTTCACCTGGCGAAATTAACCTGAAGCCAATGGGGAACAACGTGAATCACTTGTAAGCTCAATAAAATCAACCGGATAGCCAACTGGTATCGACATGCCTGTGTCTCATTAGAGGATCGCCTGCGGTACAGTGGAATAAATGCTCACTCACACTTTTGCCCATTTCCCCGGCGTAACCCTGGCCCGCGAGGCGGAGTTATGGGGCGACGGTTACTTCTGCTGGGATGACCTGATCGCCAAAGGTAATTCAGACGGCGCGGGGAATGCTGTTAGTGACCAGGCGATGCGATCCAGGCAAAGACTGGCAGCAGGCGATGCCGGGTTCTTCAGCGAGCGCCTGCCTTCTGCTACGCGCTGGCGCGCCTATCCGGATTTCATTGACGGAGCGGCGTTTCTTGACATAGAAACGACGGGATTATCGCCGGGGTACTCGCACACGACGCTCGTTGGCATTCTAGATCGAAATGGCTATACCGCTTACCTGCGAGGTGACAACCTTGACGATTTGCCCGAGGCGTTATTGAAATACGACCTGGTCGTCACCTATAACGGCGCTTCATTCGACTTGCCGTTCTTGAGACGGGAATTTCAGGCTTCTGGAGAACCCGGCATAGAGGATTTGCTCGCCAACGCCGTGCACATCGATCTTCGATATCCGCTGAGGGAGGCCGGTTATACGGGCGGGCTCAAGCGCATCGAGCAGCGGACCGGTCTCGGAAGACCGTCGGCGCTGTCGAAGCTGGGCGGAGCAGACGCGGTAACGCTCTGGAAGATGGCCTGCGAGGGCGAGCCGGGCGCAGTTGAGACGTTGATCCGCTATAACGCTGAAGACGTTGCCTCACTACCTGAACTGGCCCGGCTGGCATATGACATGCTGACCTCGCGCCTTCCCATTACGGTGCCTCCGGCGCCCGGATTTCCTGAATTTGATACCGGATCGCTATCCTATGATTCGTCCCTCGTGGAGTATTTGACCCGGTTCAATTAATGACACGAAGGGAGGGTGGCAAGGTAGATACCAGGCCGCCGGTGCTACACTCGTAGCTAGGAATCTGGGATGCCCGGACTACGGACCTCCCCTACGCTGCTCAGGCGATCTACCCAGGCGATTTACACAGTGGCTGACCTCGAATACTTCGAAAAACCGCAGTTGAAACGAACCGTCCTCATTGCGGCGTTTGCCGGATGGCCAGACGCTTCAGAGGCGGCGACGCGGGCCGCCCGATATATAGTCCGCGATCTGGGCGCAACCCGATTTGCCGCCATCGATCCCGAAGAGTTCTACGTCTACACCGAGCAGCGGCCCATCGTATCGACCACGCGCTCGGGAACGCGAAGAATCTCCTGGCCAAAGAACCGGTTTTACGCCTGGCGGCCGGAAGATCCCAGTAAACACGATCTCGTGATCATGATCGGCGCGGAGCCACAACTCCGCTGGAAGCGGTTCGCCGACCTCGTGCTGGACGTTGTCAACACGTGCAACGTGGAACTCATGGTGACGCTGGGAGCTCTGCTGGACGGTGTTCCCCACACACGACCTGCGCGTGTCACCACAAGCGCCACCAGCACCAACCTTGGCGGTGACTTTTCCGATATCCGCTGGGGACCTTCCCGTTACGAGGGTCCGACCGGTATCACCTCTATATTGACCGATAGCCTGACACGCCACGGCATTGAGTGTGTGAGCCTCTGGGGCCACGCACCTCACTACCTGCAGGTACGGCCGAACCCCGTGGTCACGCTGGCGCTGCTTCAGGCTGCGCAGCGATTCATCCCGCAGACGATCGATATCGAACGGCTGGAAATGAGGGCCAAGGATTTCGATTCTACTGTCGCACGCGCGCTAAGGGACCAGGAACAGGTGAGGGGCTACGTGAGCCAGTTGGAACAGAAGTACGACTCGGACGCCGAAGCCGAAGAGGAAGACGCGGCCATCCCTGAAGGCGACGCAGAGTCGCTTGTTGCCGACGTTGAGGAGTTCCTCCGCCGGAGCAGTGACGGGCCAAACGATGGAGAGCCGCCTGTTGGCTAAGCTCATCGAGCTCCTCCATGAACTCGGCAGAAACGACCCGGCCCCTATAGGCTTCGGCAGGCCCGCGAAGCGAAAGCAAAAGCCCGCCCTCCTGGTGATAGGAGAGGCCAGCCCCCGACAGATCAAAACGCTGGTATCAAATGGCGCCATCAAGCATCTTGACGCTGTGCTCGTTGCCGGAGTGCCCTCAGTTGAAGACGCGAAGTCACTTGGCGATGTTCTCTGGGGAGCGCGGGTCTCCAGGGTGAATGAAAAGGGGCTGGACGAGCTCAAGGAATCCGGATGCGATTTCATACTTGTTGAGTCTGAAGAAGCCCCGGCCGTAGTCCTTCGCGACGACGGCATGGCGCGCGGCAAGGAACTGCCGCTCGATGTTACCGAAAGGCAGGCTCGCGTACTGGAAGACCTGCCGTTTGATTTCCTTACTCTCAAGTACGACGTCAAACCGGAGAAGTTGACCCTTGCCGGGCTGCTCGAATTCCAGGCTGCCGTATCCATGGTCGGCAAGCACATCGTTCTTGAGGTGAGCGAACTGCCGTCCGAGAGTGAGCTGAGCCTGCTCAGGGACCTGCCGGTAGACGCCGTTATCGTGCCCGCAGGCGGGCTGACAGCGAAACGGGGAAAGTTGATCCGGGACGCGATAGACGCTATCGAGCCGCGCAAGCCGCGCAGTCATCACGATGAGCCGACGATTGCCCGGTCCGGCACGCCGATCGTGGACGCGGAAGGGCACGACGACGGGTTCGATGACGATGACGATGATGACGATGACTACGAATACGACTATGTCGGACGATCCCGCCGATTCTGACATCCGGGCCGTGCGTTGACCTGATCGCTCTTCTGGTGGCGCTATGGCCGTGGCGGTGAGGCCATGGCGGCCCGCCGTAGCGCCGGCAAGACATGCTGCTAAGTAATTTCGATCTTCTTCAGAACGATCCGAGCACGTGGTTCGCTCTTCTGATCGTCATCATTGCCGGGGCGGCGAGCGCGGTCACGGTTCATGAAGCGGCGCATGCCTGGTCCGCTCTGCAACTTGGCGACCGCACGGCGGCCGCGCTGGGACGCGTCACCCTCAATCCCCGTGCGCATCTGGACCCCGGCGGCTCGCTGCTGTTTCTCCTGGTCTTTTTTGGCTGGGGGAAGCCAACGCCGGTCAACGCGGCCAATCTGCGGGGTAATCCGGAAAAGAGCATGGCCATCGTCTCAGCGGCCGGTCCGGTTGCCAATCTCATTCTGGCGGCCATTATGGCCGTCCCTTTCCGGCTGGACCTGATCGACTGGCGAGCCCCGGGTCACAATGCGCCGTTCACCGGAGGATCTGCCGAAAGCATAGTGGCAGATTTCCTCGTGTACGGCGTGCTTTTCAACTCGTTCCTTGCCATCTTCAACCTGATCCCATTGCCTCCGCTGGACGGTTTCGCACTCACCCTTGGCATCCTTCCGGGTGGCGCGGCACGTATCGTCAGGAGAGTCGGAGGATACGGGTTCGCACCTCTGGGCATCATCCTGGTTCTTGAGTTTGCGACTCCGTATGGGATACTTTCCAGAGTTATGGTGCCGCTCTCAGACCTGGTGATAAGGGCAATAACCGGACATTCCCTGCGTTAGCCGGTGTATCCTGATTCTCCTCGGCGGCTCGCAGCGGTAAAGATGCAAAGGCGGATCCTTCATGGACCGGATCGCAATAATCGGACTTGGCTACATCGGCGCTTCAATCGGCTATACGCTTCGGTTGAACCATGGGAAGCGATATCGAGTCGTCGGCTTCGATTACGACTCGAAGACCCAGCAGAAGGCCGATAAGAGCGGTGCGCTCGATGAGAGCAACTGGGCTCTGGGCGATGCGATTCGCGATGCGGACATCGTGGTGATCGCGACTCCAGCGGCCGCGGCGAAAGAACTGTTTTCCGATATGGCGGGCTATCTGAAACCGGGCGCGGTTGTGACGGACACCACATCCACCGCAGGAACTATCACCGGCTGGGCCGAAGAGTACCTGCCGAAGAGCGTGGGATTCATCTCCGGCCACCCTCTTGTCTCCGGAGTGGGCATAGAAGAAGCAAACGGCGCTGCCTTCAGTGGCGCCCGCTGGGCGCTAGCGCCGACTGCTTCTGTGCCCCAGGACGCCGTGCGCCGCACTATCCGGCTGGTCGAAGACCTTGGCGCGAAGCCGTTATTCATCAGCCTGGAGGAGCACGACAGCTACATTGCAGCGGCGACGAACCTCCCTATCATTGTCTCGAACGCGATGATGCTGGCGGCTGCCCGCAGCCCTTCCTGGCGTGAGATCGGAAAATTCGCTACCGATCAGTTCGGGGAAGTCTCCAGCGCATCGCGCTTCAATCCGGATCTCAGCATCGGGTCGCTGACCGGCAACACCGAGATGACGATCCACTGGATCGACCAGATGATCATCGAGCTGGCCGACTTCAGGGTGATGCTCGAAGATGAATCCTGTGCCGAGCCGGATAGTCTCCTCTTAGGGACCCTCAACGACGCGTGGGACGCCCGCCTGCGCTGGGAGAATGGCATCGAGCCTGGAGTGATAGAGCGGCCGGCGCTACCTTCGTCAGGCGATATGATGCTTGGCGTGCTCGTCGGCCATGCAGTCGCTGAACGTCTCAGGGGCGTCCGGAACCGCACGGATTAGCAGGATTATTGAGTTCCACCAGCTCAGGCGGCTCACCCCCGGCTAATACGGTCAAGGCCGTATCGGTATCCAGCCCGGCGCGATTGCGCGGCGAGATTACGCCGCCCGGCGATAAGTCGATTTCACACAGGGCGGCTATTCTCAACGCCGTGGCCAACGGCGTGGCGCGCGTCACGAACTACTCAACCGGCGCTGACTGCGCGTCTACTGTGGAGGTGTTGCGGGGGCTCGGCGTGGATATCGACCACCGTCCGGGATCGGCCAACCGGGGCGGCGAGCTGACCATATGCGGTGTCGGCATGAACGGCCTCACAGAGCCGTCGGACGTACTTGACGCGGGCAACAGCGGCACGACGGCCAGGCTCATGTCGGGCATTCTGGCGGGCCGTGACTTCCAGGCGATCATCACGGGCGACGCCTCCATCCGGTCCCGGCCCATGGGGCGCGTGATAGACCCGCTGGTGGAGATGGGGGCGAATATCCTGGCCCGCGATGGAGGGCGGCTGGCGCCCATCGTCTTCAACGGAGGCAGCCTGAAGGGCATCGAGTACCGGCAGGCCGTGGCCAGCGCCCAGGTCAAGTCCTGCCTGCTTTTCGCAGGATTGAGAGCCGAAGGCGAGACGATCATCCGCAGCCCGGCGATCTCGCGCGATCACTCGGAGCGGATGCTGGCCGCGATGGGCGCGCCGGTTCGCACAGACGGTCCCGACGTATCGATCACGGCGTCGGAGCTATCGGCGGTAGACATCGAAGTCCCGGGCGACATCAGCTCGGCCGCATTCTGGCTCGTTGCCGGCGTCATACATCCGGACGCAGAGGTGGCGATCAGGAACGTCGGCTTGAACCCCACCCGCGCAGGCGTCCTGACGGTGCTGCGGGAGATGGGGGCGGATATCGAGACGGTGAACGAGAGGGAAGTGGCGGGAGAGCCTGTCGGCGATCTTATCGCCCGCTCCAGCGCCCTTCACGGAGTCGAGATACGCGGCGAGATCATTCCGCTGCTGATCGATGAGATTCCCGTCCTGGCCGTTGCGGCGGCACTGGCAGATGGCGAGACCGTTATCGCAGACTCCGAGGAGCTGCGGGTGAAAGAGACCGACCGCATTGCCGCGACGGTGGAGTGGATGAAGGCCGCGGGCGTAGACGTGGAGGACCGGCCCGACGGCATGGTCATCCGCGGCGGCCGGGCGATTCGCGGCGTCACCGCCCGCAGCCATGATGACCACCGGATCGCGATGGCGATCGCGGTGGCGGGACTGGTCGCAGAGGGTGGGATGCGGATCGAAGAAGCCGGCGCGGCGGACATCTCCTATCCGTCTTTCTGGCGCGACCTGTCTACGATCTCCGGCGCGGTCGCCTGATGAGCGGCGACGATCAGCAGAATGACGCCGCTAACCCCCTCATGGTCGTCGTGTCCGGCCCGTCGGGGGTTGGCAAAGACACGCTTCTCGAACGTATGGAAGAGCTCCACTCCGGCCTGAACTTCCACTTCGTCGTCACCGCCACCACCCGCGAGCCGCGAGCTGACGAGGCAGACGGAGTGAATCACCATTTCCTCAACCGGGACCAGTTCCAGGACATGATCCGGAACGATGAGCTGCTCGAGTGGGCCGAGGTGTACGGCAACTACTACGGCGTGCCAAAGGCGCAGGTCACGGATGCCCTTGCCGCCGGCAAGCACGTGCTGTGCCGGGTAGACGTGCAGGGGGCGGCGCGTATCCGAACGCTGGTGCCGGAAGCGCTGTTCGTCTTCGTACTGCCGCCCGACAAGGATGCGCTGCGACGGCGGCTGATGGAGCGCGGCCAGGATAGCGAGGAGTCGATCGAGCGGCGCCTGAAGGCAGCGCAGGGCGAGATCGAACAGGCATCACGGTTCGACGAGCAACTCATCAACCACGACGGCCGCCTCGATGAGATCGTTGAGGAGCTGGTAGAGATCATCGAGACTGAGTCACGGCGGGACCCGCCGCGG
>JADFPB010000222.1 GCA_022562515.1 Chloroflexota bacterium
GTGCCAACGCGCTGGACGCCAAGAGCTGATTCGCTCCACGGGTCGCGTACGCGCCAGGATTTGCCTTCCGTCATGACTGTGAGGAAGCCTCCGAACCTGAACCAGAAGGTGGTCCATCTGTAGGCCGGCATGACGATGAACACCCACCAGTGTTTTCTGATTCGTTTACGGTTGACCTCGTCCGCCAGCATGTATGCGACGACCATATACATGGCATCTACGAACATGTAGATGAAGTACATCGTGATCATGCCGCTCACCACAAGGCTTAGCGGGTAGCCGATGAACCACATGGTCGGCAGCAGGAAAGTCCAGACAACCCTCGGGAAAGCGAGCGTATGATCGATCAGCAGAGACTTCGGGAGAGATATCCCGCGCAGCCTGAACGGGTGGCGCTCCAGCGACGGGTAGAGGGAAGCGACTTCGATCTGGCCGCGTTGCCAGCGGACCCGCTGGGCGTACAGCGCGCTGAGAGAAGGCACGGGCTCCACGTAGGCGACGGCGGTGGCCACGCAACGCACCGACATCTCCGGGAATCGGATGGCGATGTGCAGGGTGAGACTCGTGTCTTCGGACACCGTCCGCTGGTCGTAGAGGAAGGTGCGGTGGAGGATATCTCGCCGGAAGGCTGAAAAGGCCCCGGCCAGTGTGAACAGAGAGCCGGTTTCACTCTGGTACTGGCGCCCGATGTTGAAGCCGGTGAAGTACTCCAGGTACTCGGCCTCTGCCATCGCGTATTTGATCGGGTGCAATCCCTGGTCTTTGACCGAGGTGATCTCGATGGCGCCGGTCGCGGCCGCGAGTTTCGGATCGGCCTGGAACTCCCGGGCGATCTCCAGAATCGCGTTCACATGCAGGACCGTATCCGCGTCCAGGTTGAAGATGATCTCACCGTTGACGCGGTGGATTCCGGCATTGAGGGCGCCCACCTTCCCCTGAAACGGGAGCGATAGATATTGCAAGGTGCCGCCGAACGGAACCGTCTGCTGCTCGCGAATGATCTCCAGCGTGCGGTCGTTGCTCAGGTTGTCGACTACGAGAATCTCCAGCCGCTGGTGCGGGTAGCTCTGCCGCCGCAGAGATTCGAGACAGCTGCCGATCACGCCTTCGCCGTTGTAAACGGGGATGATGATGGAAACCAGCGGGTAGAAACTGAGCTCTTTTTCTTCGGCCCGCCCTGAGTAGCGCTTACGGGCGCGGATCGCGCCGATGAAGTAGGCGACCGCGGTCGAGCCGTCGATGAGAAGCGGCACGAAGAGCCACACGCCCCAGAAGAGGACGAATCCGAGTATAGCGTCCGTGCCAATCACGCCGGCCTACTCATTCCTGCATCTCCTCTTCCAACTTGCGGGCGACCGTTCGGAGCGTCGGCCTGCTGAGCAGGTACCAGTAGATCGCTATGACTCCGACAAAGAAGACGGCCCTGCCCAGTATGGTATGTGATACGAGCAGAGTGTCTTTCCCGCCGTAGTGGATCACAATCACGATGACCATGAGGCGAATGATGTTGGCCACGTATGTCGCCAGGATGGCTATGATCGAAAACCACAGCCGCTTTCGGAAACTCCAGCCCGGATAGAACATCAACATTCCCGATATGACGCCAATCTCCAGGAGACCTGATGATTCCACGGTTATCTGGAGCATGGTCCAGCCGACCGACTGGTCCACGACGAGCACCATGATTGCGCCCGGCGCCGACTGGAAGATTCGCGTCGGCACGGGCGTAAGGCTGGAAACCGCGTGGACGCCTGCCGCAACCGCCTGCTGAAGGCTGCTCTCAACAAAGGTTCCCCGGCCGATGAAGATGATGGCCAGCGCGAGGCCCACGGCGCCAATGACGTAGTAAGGGAGCCAGATGCGGTTCGCGCGGAAGAACAAGACGGCCATAAACCATATAAATATGAGAGTACCGGCTAGCCAGATTGCCATACGTGCCTCCCTTTGAACCACCAGATGACGATCACTCCGGCCAGGAACAGGACTATCAGGACCGGGAGGCCGAGGATGGACGCCGGGGACCATTGGATGTCGCCGGTATTGGGCAGGCGATCGTCGCGGTCACTCTCAACGATCATCCGTATCGGCTGGCCAAAGGAGATGCCAAGATCTGACCATGAGACGGCGAACTCCACCCTGTGGCCGCCCTCCCCCGCGGAATCGCCGTAGTCCTGATTCTTGGCGATGTTCTCCCAGTTGCCGCCCTGGGCAGGCCGAACATCGACGGTGACCTTGCTGTCAGAAGGCCCCGGGTCGTAGCTGACGCGCACGTGCCTATCGATGTTGTCGTCGAAATCTCCGTTATTGTTGGCGTCGATGAAAACGGTGTACTTGACCTTCTTGGTCTGTTCGTTCGTTAGATCAAGTTCGCCGAAGGGTAGTCCGTCTGAGCCGTACCGCTCGATCTGCCAGAAGATGGTGGTGCCGTTAACATCGTTGGCCCAGAACATCCTGTAGAGATCGCCCTCCGGCCGTGTGGCGTCTCCAGAAGGCACGTCGACCAGGTTCGGTATTCCTTCCCAGTCCTTGAACTCTCCATCGAGTTTGATGTCCGCCTCCGGCGCCGGTGGGAAGTCGGGATCCGGCGTGGGGAGCAGCAGGGGTACCGGCGTAGGCGTCGGGGTCGGCAGCGCCAGGGGAGGCACCGAAGTCGGAGTTGGGGTTGGCGTGGCCTCTTGCTCTTCTTCTTCCTCCTCCGGAACCTCTGTCGGGGTCGCGGTCGGCTCCGGCGATGCCGTGGGCGTCGGTGTTGGCGGCGCCGGTGTCTGCGTGGGAATCGGCGTCGGCGTCGGCTCGGGCTCGGCGACATCCACCGCCACCCATTGCAGATCGTCGATGTAGAGGCGGTCGTTTCCGCCGCTCATGTCGGCGTCGAACGCAACGAAGAATTCTTCCGTGAGAATCCCGTCGGCTATTTCAAAATCGTGGAAGCGGTACTGCTCATCGGCGTCATCTTCCGTCCAGGTGAACAGCACGGTCCAGTCATCGCCATCCGGGCTTATCTCGACCCGTGCGGATTCCCCCTCTTCGAACGAATCGGCCTTGGCCCAGAACCGGAGGTGTACGTTGGTCTCTCCACGAAGGTCAGCCGGCCGTTCAGCGCGGCCGGTATCGCGGCGGAGCCTGAGATGCCTCTTGCCGCTGTGCGGACCGCCCTTTTTGCTGATGTCCGCGTCGCCTTCGAATTCCCAGTCTTCTTCCCATAGCCCGGTGCCGCCGTCATCACCGTCTTCGAAGTCGTCTTCTGCGATCACTGAGTCGGCCAGAGCGAGTCCAGTGTCAAACTGCGCGCTCAGGAAGAAGGCCAGTGCGATGATGGCCAGAATTACCAGCGCCCTGTGGGCTCGCAGGTGAAGGCTAAGCACGGGCTGGCTCCTGTGTGGACTCCGCTGATGAATCAGGAGGTGTCAACTCAAGTGCTGGCTCAGGCTGCTGAGTTCTGATCCTTCGACCGGGCTTCCTGAGCAGTCCCGTGAGATGCGCTACCAGGAGTAGCGCTCCGATGACCGAAATGACCCGGCCGAGTGTGTAGATGGAGGTCTGGTCGGAGGTGATTTTCACCGAGTGGTTTCCGGCTGGAATCTTCGCCAGGGTCAGTGTCTCCACACTTACGACGTCGACGGGTGAGCCATCGACCAGGACGTTCGTGCCCGAGTGTTTGGCCATTGGGAATAGAACCCACTGCTCCTGGTCCAGGCTCACTTCAAAGGACCACCCCTCCTGGCCTGCAGCGTAGTTTTGAAGTATTACCGGGGTGTCGACCGGGGTCTGGAAG
>JADFPB010000223.1 GCA_022562515.1 Chloroflexota bacterium
TGGGCGATGTGGCCGTCATCGTCCCCTCGCCAGCCCTGCCCGAATCCTCCGCCGACGCCCAAGTAGTTGATCGGCATGCCGAGTCGCAGCGTGTGCAGCCGCAGGCGCTCCAGGTACTCCGGGTCGGTCGACGCGAACTGCCGGTCCTCGAGGTCGACGCCGTCGTAGCCGAGGTCGGCCGCGATCGAGATCAACTCGAAGAGATCGTATTCGCCTGACGGAACGCTCTCCTTGAACGAGAGCGTCTGCATCGAGAGTTTTATCAACGCAGCCGCCTACATCTCGTGCCTGGCGAGCATGTCGCGCAGGAACGTATTCGCCAGCGGCACGGCGGCCGGCTCGTCGAGCTCGTCCTGTCCCTCGAAAACAATCGACATCCAGCCGTTGAACCCAACTTTCTTCAGGATGGGCATGATGCGGTCGTAGTCAAGCCAGGCTTCCTTGCCCGAGGCGATGCGGTAGATCTTGGCGCGGACATGGACGGCGCGTGGCGCGCTCGTCTCGATGCTGCCGTAGAAGTTCCACTCCGGGTCTTCTTTGCCACGCTCGCCGAACGAGGCGCCGGGGGAGCCGCGGTACTGGCCGGTGTCAAGGATGTGGGAGTAGTAGTCATCACCAACCTCATCGAGGAGCTTGATGACCTGGTCCCCGGTAGCAGGAATGCAGCCGTGGTTGTGATTGTGCAACCCGCAGATGACGTGCTTCGACCTGCCGTAAGCCGTCACCTGCTTCGTGGCATCGATAAGGCGGGGCCATGCGTCCTCTTCTGACTCGCCCTGAGAAATCCAGCCGCCGAACAGGCGCACCATCTGGATGCCCATGCGGTCCGCTACGTCTATCCAGCCCTTGACCATCTCGATCTGCTCTTCCCACTCGGCGCCGGTCTTGAGGAAGTTATTGCTGATCCCGATGTAGCAGATGTGTAGTCCGGCCTCCAGGCACAGAAGCCGTATGTGCTCGAGATAGTCATCGTCGGTCGAAGCGAAGTGCGCCCAGTGGATATCGATGCCGTCCATCCGGTACTCGGCGGCCTTTGCGATGATGCCTTCGAGGTCGATCTTTCCCTCCTTGAACGTGTCCCTGTAGGAAAGTGACTGCAGGCTCAGCTTTATCAAGTATTTGGTCCTTTTGTCTCAGGCGTCGGAGGGCGATCTATCCCGGTGCGGCGATTCGATGCCGTTCGATCAGCGGCGGGAGAGTAACATAGGCCGCCGCTGCGAAACTCGGCAGGTGACAAGCTAATTGAAGAAGATCGACTCGCATCTCCATGTCTGGGCCCACGACCCGGAAAAGTATCCGTACCGATCGGGCGGGGGTGAGCCATCAGCGCGGGGCGACGCGGAGTTTCTCATTGAGCTTCAGGAAGAATCGGGCATCTCGGGGGCGCTGATCGTGCAGCCCATTTTCCACGGATTCGATCACCGGTACGTGACAGATACCATCCGGCGGTGGCCCGAACGGTTCATCGGCATGGCGCTGGTCAACCCGGCAGGCAGTGACCCGGTAGCCGAGCTTCGACGGCTGGTTGAGAAAGACGGATACAGGGGCGTCCGGCTCAATCCCGCGCTATGGCCCGACGGGAAATCGATGGACGGACCGATCGGCGATGCGCTGCTCGGATACTGCGAAGAGGCTGGCATAGTCGCCGGCTTTCTCATCGAGCCACGGCACTTTTCCGAGGTAGACGCGCTCTGTGCCAGACATCCCGGCGCACCGGTGATCATCGACCACTTTGGCCGCGTGAAACCGGCCGAGGCCGGGAAGCCCGATGTTGATGCGCTGCTCGCTTTGAGCAGGCATCCGAACACGTATGTGAAGGTATCGGGCTTCCCTGTATCATCCGAACATGACTGGCCATACAGCGACATGAGTCCGATAGTTGGACGCTTGATCGAGTCGTATGGAGCAGAACGGCTCATGTTTGCGACGGATTTTCCGCACATCGTTGCCCAATGCGGGTATGCTCGCGGTTGGCAGATCGCCGATGAACTCGAGCCATCGCTCAGCGACACGGAGCGCGAGTGGCTTCTCGGCGGCACGGTCTCGAAGCTTTTCAAATACTGGGGCGGCCAGTAGCAGCCCGTATCTGAAAAACCAGAGCCCGCCAGAGCCGGATAATTCAGGAGAAAGAACATGACGTCAACATCTCAGTCGCTCCACTCACATGCTCCGGCCGCTGCGAGCCGCATGGGCGCGGCCGCATCGAAATTTCTCGATGCTCTCTCGACCGGCCAGCGTGAGGCGGCGGCTTTTCCGTTCGCCGGGGACGAACGATACGTCTGGAACTACACTCCGGTGACCCGGAACGGCCTGTTGATCGAGGAGATGGATGAGGGCCAGCGCCAGGCAGCCTGGGAGCTGATGGCGACGGGCCTGAGCGAGAGCGCCAACAAGACGGCGCACCAGATCATGTCTATCGAGAAAGAACTTGGCGAGTCGGAAAAGATGGAGAACAGCGGAGGCCGGTGGCCCCGCAATACCGAACTCTACTGGTTCAGCGTCTTCGGCGAGCCCGGTGGAAGCGAGGCATGGGGATGGCGCGTCGGTGGGCATCATGTCTGCCTTCACTACACGATTGCCAACGGCGAACTGGTAACTTCGAATCCGCTGTTCTTTGGATCCAACCCGGCGAACGTAAAGCACGGTGACCGGGACGGGCTGCGGACACTGGGCGACGAGGAGGATCTGGCCCGCGACCTTTTGACAGGTTTGAGGAGCGATCTCAAATCCGTCGCGGTAGTCGACCAGGAGGCGCCGGCAGACATTCTGACGAAGAGCTATCGCTCGGCTGACCCGGATGCGGCGCCCGTCGGACTGGCGTACAGTCGGATGGACGCAGATTCCCGTGAGCAGTTGATAAACTTGATCAGGCTCTATATCAATCGTTCGTCGGACGACCTTGCGGGCAACGTCTGGTCGAAGATCGAAAGCGCAGGTTTCGACGGCATTACGTTCGCATGGGCCGGGTCGGCGGAGCGATGGCAGGGCCATTACTACGCCATCAAGGGGAGCGAATTCCTCATCGAGTACGACAACACGCAGAACGGGGCAAACCACATCCACTCGGTGTTCAGGGACTATCAGAATGACTTCGGTGAGGATCTGTTAGCCGCCCACTATGAAGGCTCGAACCACAATTAGTGATTCGTCAGGTATTAGACGCAGAAAGCCCGCCGATACGGCGGGCTTTCTGTCTGGCTATCTGCTGTGGAGCCGGCTGGCTCCAGGGCCTTACATCATTCGGTCGACGATCTTCTTGACCTGATCCTCGGACAGGCCTGTTTCGCGGGTGGCAATTGGGCCGCCCTTCTTAAGGATCGGCTCACGATCGTCGAGCGTGGGCTGACCTGTCTTCTGGTAGAAGAGGCCGGTGTAGATCGTGTCTCCCCACTCCATCGCCCGTTCGCAGGCCGCTTTCCAGTCACTGCTATCGTGACCATCATCCTCGAGCTTCTTGACGCGCTGCTTGAAGAAGGGGTGATCGTTGTCCTTGTTGAAGGTCGTGCAAGGGCTGAAGATATCGATCAGCGAGAAGCCTCTGTGTGCGATGCCGCCCTTCACGAGTTCTGCAAGTTGCCTTACGTCGCCGCTGTATCCCCGGGCGACGTAAGTCGCGCCGTTCATGATCGCGGACGTGAGCGGATTGAGCGGAGTCTCGATGTTTCCGAACGGCGTGCTTTTCGTTTTCATCCCCTCGCGGCTCGTCGGCGAGACCTGTCCGGTGGTCA
>JADFPB010000224.1 GCA_022562515.1 Chloroflexota bacterium
AGACGATGAAAGTGGTAGCTATCGCTTACGGTTTTACGGCCTTGCTCGGCGCTGGCTTTGCGTTCCTCCTGATGGGCCCGTATGGCTCGGTGGCCACCCATCTGTTCGAGCGTTTCGGGCCTGTGTTCGGGGCATATGGCCTCCTGATCCTCGTCGAAAGCGCTCTCATGTACCTGTACTGGTATTCGTGGGCGCCGCTCAAGGATCGCAAAGGCCTCCACATCTCGATAGGCATTTCGCTGAACGTGGTTGGCACCGTGACGATGCTTTTGATGAACGCCGTGGGCTCCTACATGTTGACGCCGCCGGAGGCTGGCGAGGCAGCATCCCTGTGGTCAGCGATAAATAACCCGACCTGGAGCGGCCTGAACCTTCACCGATTCATCGCCAACATCACGTTCGGTGGATTCATGGTGGCCTTCTTCGCGGCATTTATGTTTCTCATGGCCCGGAAGGATGAAGACCGCGCCTTCTACGACTGGATGGGCTACATCGGCAATTTCATAGGCGTGGCGACGATGATGATCCTCCCGCTGGCAGGCTACGTCTACGCCAAAGAACTGTTCCTGTATGACGCCACCATCTCGACGTTCATGATGGCCGACAAGCTATCCAGCTTTTTCGTGATGCAGGGCCTGTTGGTGAGCCTGCTGTTCCTGGGCGCCAATTACTACATGTGGATGAGCATTCGCCGCGTTCACGGAGCTGAGCACCTGCTCGGATACATGCGGCCCACATTCATGGTCCTCCTCGTCGCATCTGTTATCTGGATCACCCCGCAGACCTTTCTGCCTGACCTGACGTCACCCGCGCCATCCGGCGTCTCCGAGGACTCGATCATCATCCCGGAACGCGCCGCGTTCGTTGGCCTCATGATGGCCAAGGCTATCGCCGTTACCGCGATCATCCTGTTTACTTTCCTCACTTACATGGTCTACCGGAAGGCCATGCGGCTCGGCACGATGCAGTGGGGGAAGATTCCGCCGCAGTCCCAGTACGCCCTCATCTTTCTTCCGGTAGTGGCGGTGTTCCTGATGGGTCTGATGGGGGCGATCAGGGAGTTGGCCCGCCAGGACTGGCACGTATACCTGGTTCTCAGGGACACGACACCGTA
The DNA here is from genome assembly GCA_022562515.1 of Chloroflexota bacterium. Taxonomy (GTDB): domain Bacteria; phylum Chloroflexota; class Dehalococcoidia; order Lucifugimonadales; family Lucifugimonadaceae; genus UBA1151. The sequence continues at coordinate 1,115 of JADFPB010000224.1, forward strand.
CTGGTTCACAACGCCGCTTGCCCATACGAGCCTCATGGTCGGGATGGTCGCGCTCGTTTTCTTTGCCCTCATGAGCTTCATCTTTTATCTCAGCTTCTGGCTGGATAGGGCTAAGTAAGCGGGGTTCCCCATGTCAGTTCAAACACGGCTACGCCTTGCAGTCCGTCACCGGGCGGCCTTTCCCACCCCATGGGCGAGGCTCCGAGCCTCCCATGGCGTCGTGTTGATTTTCGTGCTTGTTATCTGGGTCGCGACGCCTTTGACCCCGGAGGAGTGGGGACTGCAGTTCCCAATGGGTTACAAGGTTTTCTTCAGCGTCATGCTGGCGCTGGGCATTCTCTTTTTCTGGTTTCTCGGCAAAGAGACGATCAGAACACCACAGAGCGCTCCCGGGGTGATTGCCAGTCTGATCGGCGTGATTGTAATAACCATCGGGATTCTGGTAGTTGCGGGCAGCGTCTATCCGCAGTTCGACATACCCCGAGTTGAGACTGAAGTCGGGGAAGTCACGCCCTCGCAGCGAGGGGAGGCCCTCTTCTTCAGCGGGAGTGTCGGATGCTTTCGTTGCCACACGATCTCCGGGACCGGGGGGACGCGAGGACCGGATCTCACCGACATCAAATCGCGGGCCGCCAACCGCGTCACGGGTCTCGGCGCCGCTGACTATCTGTTGGGAAAGATCGGCCAGGGGGCCGCCTACTCATACCAGGTTCCGGAATACGTCCCCATGATGCCGGCCTTTGGCAAGACGCTGTCGGACGGAGAGATCAGCGATATCGCCGAGTATCTCCTGGCGGTCGAATGAGCAACCAGATGGATAACACGCAACCCACTGGAGAGCTCGGATTGGCGACTCTACTTCGGTCCACGCAACTCAGGATAGTGTTGACTGCCCTGGTTCTCAGCGCTGTCGGCACCGGGGTTCTGGGTGGCGGAGTGATGCTGGCCTGGAACAACGTGTGGGTACTGGCCATCGGCGGCGTGGCCTCCCTCTTCGCCGGCGGCCTGTACATCGGCAGGCGGGTCGGCGAGCCCGAGCCAATGCTGGGCGCTGTGCTCGCCATTCTGTACTTCATGATCGTGGCCGGGGTTCTTTTCATCGGGGCCCTGCTCGAGAAACTACCGGAACCACTGCCGGGCCTCGATAGAGGCGACTCAACATTTTATTTCGTATGGCCCTTGCTCATGCTAGTCGCCTGTGTGCTGGGAGGAATCATCGGTGGACAATCCGGGAGCTGGAAAAAATGACGACCGATAGGAAGCCGCTTTTTGGCAAGGTTCTCGTCGCGATTGACAACTCTCCCTTCAGCGAGCCCTGCTCCTCGGCGGCGGTGTCCCTGGCGCGGGAATCTGGAGGCGAGGTCACCGGCATCCACGTCTACGCCGGCCGCATGCATGAGCGGCGGTTCCATCAAATGGAGGCGACGCTGCCCGAAAAGTACCTCGACGACGATGAACTCGAACGTCAGCGCACGATACACAACTCTCTTATCGGACTCGGGCTTAAGTTGATTTCTGATTGCTATCTCGATCGACTTGAAGAGATGTGCAAGGCAGATGAAATTCCCTTCACCCGGAAGACGCTGGACGGCAAGAACTGGGAACGGCTCGCCGAAGAAATAAATACCAGCTCGTACGATCTGGTCGTAATGGGTGCTCGCGGCCACGGAACTGCCGAGTCGAATGGCCTCGGCAGCGTGTGTTTGCGAACTCTGCGTCACACCCGGACCAATACGCTGGTGCTCAAGAATACCGCTGCGTTCAACAACGGCGCCGGGGGCAACATCGTGGTCGCTCTCGACGGTAGCGAGGAAGCATTCGGAGGGCTGCTGCTCGCCGTTGCGATCGGCAAAGCGTTTGATCGCACCGTTGAAGCTGTCGCCGCCTTTGACCCCTATTTCCACTACGAGGTGTTCAGCAGCCTTGTTGAGGTCCTCTCGCCAGGCGCGGCAAAAGTATTCCGATTCAAAGAGCAAGAACGTCTGCATGAAGAGATCATCGACACCGGGCTCGCACGTCTTTACCGGACTCATCTGGACATCGCGGAGCGCCTTGCAGCCGAGCACGGCGTGAAGCTGGAAACCAGGCTGTTGACCGGACGGGCGGCAGATGAAGTTGCTGAGTATGTCCGGAGCAGTGACCCGTGGCTCGTCGTGACCGGCAGGATCGGCGTGCACAGCGGCGAAGACATGGATATCGGGAGTCTGACGGAGCACCTGTTGCGTTTCGTCTCATGCAACGTCCTGGTGGCCAGCCAGAGGTTTGCTCCACCCTTTGACCTCATAGGAGAGGTCGCGGTGCGCTGGACTGAAGACGCAGACATCATCCTGAAACGGACGCCCGCTGAGTTCCGCGGGGCGATGCGCCTGATGGTTCACAAACTCGCGATAGAGCAAGGGCATACGGTGGTGACCGCGTCCCTGGTTCAACAGGCGATGACCATCTTGCGCCCGCGCCCGGATGGGATGGAACGGATGGGCGCTGCTGCCACCGCGGTAGCGGTCGATGCGCTAACGAAAGACGGCGATACGGTTTATCTATGCCGGAGCTGCGGGCATGCCACTCTGCGGGTCCGGCCAGCGGAGTGCCCGG
>JADFPB010000225.1 GCA_022562515.1 Chloroflexota bacterium
GCCCTGCAGAATCTCGACGCGGTCACGAATGCGGAGATCGAATCGGTAGAAGAATCTGTGACGGTCTACGTTGTAGATGCGGACTCTCAGCGTGCGCTGATCACGGGCCTGATCGGCATGCCCGGAGCCTACAAGCCCAGGAGCCTGCGCGTTGCGGCGAGCCGCATTGAGATCACGATGGACCCGTCTGGCGTTTTCGCGGCGCCTCCCCGAGGCCCGGGCGCAGGGCCTCCGATCGAGCCCGCCGTTGCCGAAGCGCCGGCGCGGCCGGCCATGGTTGGCGCGGCCGTATTTGAGCTGGGAGCTGACGCCTTTTTCGGGGCTCGGCACTATCTAACCTTCGGAGGCCGGCAAGGTGAGACGCACTACCACTCGTGGCGCGTAGAGGTGCTCATTGAGTCGGATGCCAACGACGAAGAGGGAACTGTTCTCGGCTTCGCGGAAGCTCGCGGCGCGCTCGAAGCAAAGGTCGCGGAGTATAACGAGACCCTCCTCAACAACGTAGAACCCTATGACAGAATCCAGCCAACCGCTGAAAACATCGCCCGGGTGATTTTCCAGGATATCGGCCCCGGCCTCACGAGGGGAGCAACGAGGCTGAAAACCGTAAGGGTGTGGGAAAGCCCCACGAACCACGCCGCGTACTCGGTCACATGACATGGGCACAAGAGTCCAAACTGGAATTGCCGCAGGAGTAATCCTTGTGGCTGCCTTGATCCTCTATCAGGGGATCATATTTCCTCGCGACGAAGATCGGATCTATCCATGGTCCTCTGACAACTGGGGCCATCTGATCAAGGCCGAATACCTGAGGGACCAGATCAACGACGGAGTCCTGTACCCCGATCTGTTTCCTGACTGGTACGCGGGCCAGCAGATGCTCCGGTATTTCGCGCCTTTTCCCTACTACAACCTGGTCGCCCTGGACGCGCTCACCGACAATATCTATAAGGCTGGAAATCTTTTCCTGTTCCTGACTGCCCTCCTCGGGGCGATGTCATGGCTCCTGTTCAAAAAGCACCTCGGGCTCTTCCTCGCCACGGTGGGCGGCATACTGTTTCTCATCCTTCCGGACAACCTCCGGGTCGCCTTCGCCGAAGGCAACCTCCCACGAATTCTGGCGACGTCACTACTGCCCCTCGCGTTCTACTTCGTGCTCAACATGTTGTCGGATGGCGCCCGAAAACGGGACTTCGCGGGCCTTGCGATAGTTCTCAGCCTCATCGTCCTCTCCCACGCAATGATGGTCGCGATATTCACGCTGGGACTCGGAATGTTCGCCATCGTTTACTGGTTCGTGGCGCGCGCACCGGCCGGGGTCACCGGCCGGACAGTCTTCGCGCTCGTAATCGGACTCATGCTCGCAGGCTGGTGGCTGGGACCTTCAGCAACTGGCGGAATCACCGAGATCGACCAGGAAGCAGCTTCGGAAGCGATCGCGTTCTTCCCGATTGACGTGGCCTTCAACCCCACTCTCCGTGATACGGACCGAGAGATCTTTTACGTGGGCGCCACGCTGTTTCTGATCCCTCTTCTGATCTTCTTTCTCTGGAAACAGACTCCGCACTGGCTGCGCACCGCGGTCATCGTAGGCCTGCTGGTCGGCCTGCTCGCGTCCACCCAGGCAAATGAGGTCTGGAGAGCGTTGCCGCTTCACCAGATATTCTGGCCGCTTCGCTTCATGAGCTTCGCGGGGCTGGTCCTGCTGATCTCCAGTCTCGGGATAATCGGTGTTCTGTACAGGACGGTGGGATCCCGGCGGGACAATGCGGGCCGTGCCGCCCGACTGGGGGCCATCGGCCTCGTTGTATTGCTTTTTATCGACTTCTGGCCATCCACACAATTGATTCATAGCCGCGAGTTGCCGACGGAGGTTCAGGGTGTAGCCGAGCAGTTAAGCGAACTGGACGGCTGGCGGGTAGCGACCGCGGACCTGAGCCGCCTCGGCTCGGCTCCGTCGCAACTCTTCACCACCGTCGGAGGCAGGGAGCAGGTGTTCGGCTGGGCATTCCAGGGCAGCATCGTTGCGCCCCTCATCGCACGAATTAACCAGGCGATGATCCAGGAGCATCCCACCTACGCGGTAAACAGATTCGACCGGCTCGGAACCGACGACGTCGTCGTGCTCAACCTTCCCGAGATCGGACCCGGCTTCCGGGAGGGCCTTCGGGCCGGCGGCTACGAGTTGCATTCAGCCACGCCGAACATACAGTTGTTCCATAAAGACGGAGTGCCGCGCGGGAATATCATCGAGCTGTCTATCCTTGGCATCGGAGACGGCGCAAATAACCTGGCCATCCTCTTCCCGGAAATCGTGGTCGGCTCCTCATCGAAGATCGACGACTACGATCCCGAGTTTCTCGATATGTTTGAGATCCTGATTCTGTCTCGATTCAGTTTCAGGAGCCGGAGCCGGGCTGAGAACATGATCAAAGAGTTCGCATCGACCGGCAAAAAGGTGATCGTCGATATTACCGGCGCTCCGCTGGACCCGCTCTCCCGGGAGCCCAAATTCCTCGGCGTCTACGGCGAGCCGATCATCGGGATCTCCCGCGCAAACTTGTTATTGAACGGCGCGGCGTCCCCGCTCCTGCCGTTCACAGATGAGTTCGGGGAATGGCGGAGCGCGACCCCGCAGGGCGCCGACAAAACGCTGATTCCGTTCGAGTTCCCTGCAGCTGAGGGCGTGACGCTCTCACGCAGCTTCTACGGCGATGGCCATGTAGACTTCCTGGGCCTGAACCTCATTTTCCACGCCGTTGTGACGAGCGATCCGCTTGCCATTCGCCTGCTCGAGTCCGAGCTGGGCAGGACCGCCTTCCAGACCCCGGTCGACACCCCGGTAATACTTCAAAACTACATTGCGGGCGAGCAGGGGTGGTCCTTTGATGTGAGCATGGAGCGGGAGCAGTGGGTTCTGTTCCCAATGGCCAAGCACTCGGGCACGAACGTCCTGGTCGATGGCTCACCGGTCGACGCCGTAAGTGTGGAGACACTGACCCTGGCGAAGATTCCAGCCGGAAATCACTCTGTGAACATCACCTCCGACCAGACCTCGATCTATACGATCGGCCGGATCATTTCAGTCATCGGAGCGCTACTCCTGGTAGGGCATCTCACGGGACTGCTCAGAAAGCCCGGTCGAAGGATCAGAGCTAAGCAGCCTGAGCCAGCGCCTGAGTTTGCGCTTCCTGATTCGTCAGCCGGGACCACACAGGCTGAACCACCAACGGGGACCACACGGGAGCCGGCCAGTGCTTAGCGTTCACCTGCGAGCCCAGAGGGCGCTGGTCGTCCTGGCCATCGTCGCACTGGCCTTCTTCTTAAGCGCGCAGTTTGACACTCGGCTCGCTCTGGCCGACTCAGTGATCGCGGAAGACGACTTCGAAGACGGCGATGGCGGTGGCGTCGGGCTGTGGGGAGAAGACTGGGAATTCGAAGGCGACGCTGGCATCAGCAAAAAGGGTGGTCCGCATAGCGGCAACAGGCATCTCAGGCTCCGCCGCGATACCGGCCGCGCTGAACGGCCGGCCGATCTTCGCGGAGAGACCAACATACACCTCCGGTTCTGGGCCAAGGCCGATTCGTTCGAAGAAGGTGAAACCGCACGGGTCGAGATCAGCCCGGATGGCGATGAATGGACCGTGCTGTTCACCTGGACGGAAG
>JADFPB010000226.1 GCA_022562515.1 Chloroflexota bacterium
ACCCTGCTTCTATTTACAATTCGAGAGTGCGAAGCGATATCCCGGACCCGGAAGCGGCCGAATAGATCAGGCAGATGAACATACTGGGCATAGAAACGTCATGTGACGAGACGGCCGCGGCGGTGGTGGTCGATGGAGTGGACCTGCGCTCCAACGTGATCGCCTCTCAGGCGGAGTTGCACTCCCGTCATGGCGGCATAGTCCCTGAACTGGCCTCGCGGCAGCATATCGAGGCAATCCTCCCCGTGCTCCACACTGCAATCGAAGAGGCGGCCATTCCCTGGTCCGGCATCGATGCAATAGCGGTCACCAACGGGCCCGGGCTCGCGGGCTCACTGATCGTGGGCGTCAATGCAGCCAAGGGGCTTGCGGCGGCGCTTGGAGTGCCGATGATCGGCGTAAACCACCTGGAAGGCCACGTCCGGGCGGCGTGGCTCGCTGACGGCAACCCTGACGGCAAGGTGGACGGCAACCCCGGCCCTGGAACGGAGCCGCCGTTCCCCCTGATGTGCCTCATCGTCTCAGGAGGCCACACCGAACTGGTGCTGATGCGGGGCGAGACCGACTACGAACTCATTGGCGCCACCCGTGACGACGCCGCGGGGGAGGCGTTCGACAAGTCTGCCCGCGTACTTGGCCTGCAGTACCCCGGCGGTCCGGAGATCGCGCGCGTGGCAAGGGCGGTCCCCGGAACGAAGCCGCTACCGCGGGCATGGATACGCGGCACATACGATTTCAGCTTCAGCGGCCTGAAGACGGCGCTGCTCCGGCGCGCCGAGGAAGCCGGGATCGTCGATAGGCAGGCCGCCAAATCCAGCGAAGCTCGGGAGGAAATAATTGCCGGGCTATCCCATGAGCTACAGGAATCGATAGTAGACGTGCTGGTCCGGAAGGCGAATGCCGCGGCGGATGAGTACGGCTGCAACGGCATTATTCTTGCCGGGGGAGTTGCTGCCAACGAGCGCCTCAGAGAGGTGCTCGCGGCCAGGGCAACCGTATCCGTGTTCATTCCGGCTCCAATCCTCTGCACGGACAACGGCGCGATGATTGCCGCCGCCGCTTATCCTCGGCTGATCAGGGGAGAGGTTTCCGGCTACGAACTCGACGTGGATCCCGGCCTGCGCATAGGCGCGGCCGCGTAACAGGGCGCCGGAGAGTAATCCCGTGGCTCGGGGCGGCTCAGGGCAGGGGGAATCGGGGCGCCTGGATTGCCGGCGCGGCGCCGTTGGCCGATGGTGGCGCAGCGAGTACACGTCTGCGGGTCTCAAGAATGAGATCGGCGAACTGCCTCGCCTCATCCGCCTGCGAGCGCTTGATGTCGACATCGATCGTCTCGGTTCCGAGGACGATCTGCATGTTCAGATCGGGGAGCCTGAAGAAGAACTCTCCCAGAAGCGCCAGCGAGATCGCTCCGACCACGATGCCGCCGATGGCGCTGACGGCATCGTTGCTGGCCACCTGCCATACGCCGATGGCGGCGAAGACCCCAACGATGCCCCAGAGGAGCGTGCTGCGTTCTTTCCGGCCGGGGGCCACTCGGATCGCCGCGATCTGCGGCAGGAAGGCCACGGACCAGCCGCCCCAGCCGTCCTTATCACCTTCCACGGTGACGCTCTCTTCGGTAAGCACGAGCCGCCTTCCGTGCAGCGCTTCGAGGCGCGTCACGGTTTTCTCTTCAGGCTCCTCAGGCTTTTCGAGAGCCGGTCCGGCCGGGGCTGTAATGTCGTCGATTGCCATAAAGGTTCTGCCGCCGCTGACGATTCGCCGTTCCTGCGGCCCGTTCGATACGGCGGCCCAAAAAACTATCCGTAAACTGCTATCCAGGAACAGCCATCAAGGATAGCAGGGCGATATGGTGCGCCACCGTGTAATCGGGATCCGGGCATCGGCTCAGTTTCGGGCCAGGTTGCCAGCTTGAGACGCCTATCCCCCAATGCTAGGCTACCCGCACTTCGCCCTGGTTCGAGCGTAACGTACCGGTCAGGCCAGTCCCATTCAGGAGTCACAGAACCAGCCATGAGCGCCACAGGCGAGCAAAACGTCCAGATCCTCCTCGGCATTGAGCCGGTGATCAACGCCGGAGGGCCCAATACGAAACACTCCGGCAGCCGGCCGCGGGACGTCGCGATCAGGGCGATGGAAGAGGCGTCAAAAAAATTCTTCAACATTGACGAGTTCGTCATCGAAGCCGGCCGGCTCGTCGCCGAGATGATCGGCGCGGAAGCGGCGACAATCACGAGCGGGGCCTCGGGCGGACTGGTGGTGCAGGCCGCGGCGGCCATCGCACGAGACGACCCGGACAAGATCAGCCGGCTGCCGAGCACGGACGGCATGGCGAACGAGCTGATCATCCAGAGGCATCACCGCTTTATCTACGACCACCTTTATCTGGCGCCTGGTGCGCGTTTCGTTGAAGTCGGCGACGGCGAAACGTGCACACCCGAGCAGGTGGAGGCGGCGATCACGGAAAAGACGGCCGGCATCATCCATCTCGAATCGCCGTTCAAGGACAACATGGCGGTACCCCAGCCGGTGCTGGTGGAGATCGCACACCGCCACGGTCTTCCGGTCCTCTGCGATGCCGCGTCCATGCTGCCGCCGCGCTCGAATTTGAGAAAATTCCTTGACGAGGGCGCTGACCTGGTGAGCTTCAGCGGAGGCAAGGGGATTCGCGGGCCCCAGAGCACAGGAATTCTTGCAGGGACGCCCGAGTGGGTCGAGTACGCCCGGCTGAACAACTACCCGAACGCCACCGTTGCAAGGGCGCAAAAGATCTCCAAGGAGGAGATGGCGGGCCTCGTTGCTGCCGTTGAGGAGTTCGTCAATACAGACGAGGCCGAGGAGACGAAGAGGTACCGGAAGATGATGCAACTGATCGTGGACCAGATAGTGGAGATCCCCGGCATTCTGGCGGCCATCAAGCACGACCGCGACCACTACATCCCGCAGGCGGCGATCACGTTCAGCGACGAGTGGCGGGGACCGGATTTCGACGAGATACACAGGCGGCTGATGGCCGCCAGCCCGCGTGTCTATCTGATGAACATTCCCAAGACCGGGGAGCTGATCGTTGACCCGCTCAACATCCAGGAAGACGAGCTGGAGATCGTTGCGGAGAGGGTGCGGGAAGAGCTGATCAAAGCGGCGTCCGGCGGGTGAGCAGGGCATGACATGAGCGCGCGCAGTTCTCGCCCCGGTCCGCTTGTGGTGCTGTTGGGGGGACCGGCAGGCGCTGGCAAGTCCAGTCTTGCGCAAGCATGGTGCGGGACCCGGGCGCGGGCATCACGCATCGACCTCGACGAGGTCAGGCAGATGGTCGTCGGCGGTTTTGCAAACCCCCAGCAATCAGGATTTGAGCAGACGGCGCAGTTCGATTTGGCCGCCCGGCAGTGTGCATCGCTGGCTCGGAATTTCGTGCAGGATAGCTTCGATGTCGTTATCGAGTCGGTCTTCCAGCCAAACGAATATCAGGTGACCTGGGAACCTCTTTTGCGGGACCTGAATCTCGTTCTGGTAGTTTTGCTGCCTGACCTGGCAACGACTCTTGGGCGCTCCTCGAATCGGAAGAAAAACGTATTGGATAAACACATACGGTCACAGCACGCCGCCTGTTTGAAATGGCCGGAGCAGAACCGGCTCGATACGACAGGGCAATCCGTAG
>JADFPB010000039.1 GCA_022562515.1 Chloroflexota bacterium
GGATGTCTATCTTCTTGCTGGTGCTTGTGCCAGCGAAGATATCGCTGCCGCCCAGAGATTCAAAGTGAGGCCTGGAGGCCACCGCCCCTTACTCTGATCCCCGCTCAAGACGAGGATTCTTCTTCGCCGTCCTCGTTCTTTGTAACGTCGCCCTGGTCTGAATCGGATTCGCCGGACTTGGCGTCATCAGACTCCTCGGGCTCATCAGCATCAGCGTCGTCGTCTGCCGGTGCCTCGGGCTCGTCAGACTCAGCTTCGCCTTCTGCCGGTGCCTCGGGCTCGTCAGATTCAGCTTCGCCTTCTGCCGATGCCTCGGGCTCATCAGCATCAGCGTCGTCGTCTGCCGGTGCCTCGGGCTCGTCAGCATCAGCTTTAGCCTCAGTTGCTTCGGACCCGGCCTCATCGGCTTCATCTTCTGGCTTCGATTGCTTTGCAGACCTGGAGGCGGACTCGGGCTCGTCTGTCGCTGCCGGGGTCGCGGCCTGCGCTTCCGAATCCTCAGCCCCTGTGGTTTCTGGAGTCTCCGCTACCGGCTCCGCCACCTGGATCACCGCCGTAACGCGAGTGTGATTGGGTGCGTATGGCAACAGGGCCATGTGCCGCGCGCGCAAGATCGCGGTGCGCAACATCCGCTGATGCCGAGTGCAGGTCCCCGTCCGCTTGGACGACTCCATGCGCGAGCGCTCAGAGATGTAACGCCGAATCCGGCTCACGGATTTGTAATCGACGTAGGTGACGTGGTCGACGCAGAACTGGCACACCTTGCGCCTGCCCCACGGCCGACGGCCACCGCCGCCGCGACCGCCGCCGCCGCCGCCCGGACGGCGGGTCTGCGTTCCCGCTGCTGGTCTTGACCTGCCTGATGGATTATCCGGCCGGCCCGCCTCCCACCGTTCGCCCGAGGGCGAATCAGAACGCCTTGCTTTTACCGGCGTCTCACTCGATGTCGTCATTCGAAATTTCTGTCCTTAGAGTCATTGGGGAGTCTTGGATTCGTCTCGGAGTGTCTCGTTAGATTGCCAATGCGTGAGAGCCCGCCCTACCAGGGCAGCTCTTCAACGTCTTCAGCAGGCGCGTCGTCGCCGCCCGGCGCCGGTCCGTCCGAGGCGGACTGAGCGGGTGCAGCTGTGGAACTGCGGTCAGGAGGGGTGGTGCCGGACTCATCGTATGGGGCGCCCCGCGGGTCCAGGAACAGCACCTTTTCAGCGGTGACCTCCAGAGACGCTCGTGGCTGACCGTCGCGATCCGTGTACGCGCTGCTGCTTATCCGGCCTTCCACGTAAGTGCGCCGGCCCTTCTGTAAATACTGGTTCACCTGCTCTGCGAGCCGTCCCCACGCGGTCACGCGGAACCAGTCCGTTTCTTCTCTTTGCTCGCCCTCACTCGTAGTGTAGCGACGGTTCACGGCCATTCGGAAATCGCAGACGGCGTTCCCGTTTGGCGTGTATCGCATTTCCGGGTCGCTGCCCAGATTTCCGATCAAGAGAACCTTATTGAGCGTCATGGCCGACCTCCCTAGGTTCGGCGGCCTCGCCGATTTCCGCCTCTCCTGTCATCGGACTCTTCCACATCAGATCCCACAGGCACCGGCTTATCATGCCGGATGAGCATGTGCCGGATGATGTCCTGATCTGACTCAATGGCCCGTTCCAGCACTGGCGTAAACGAGGAATCGAGCTTTAGGACAGCAAAGAAATAAGAGCCTTCCTTGTTTTTGGAGACCTCATAGGAGAGGGTTCTCCGGCCCCACGGCTCGGCGCTTATTACTTTGCCGCCATTCTCTTTGACCAGAGTGGTCAATCGCTCTATCGACGCGTTGCCGGCCTCTTCGTCGGCATCGGCGCCAAGGATCCACATCAATTCATAGTCGCGCGCAACTGAAATCAGACAACTCCTGAATAACCCTCGTAAAACAGGGGAAACGGAAGGAAATGGACGAACGCTGAGTATATCACGCAGCGCCTCGTCCACCTCCCGCCGCGTGCGTCCCGAATTCTGGTACTGAACCCTCCTACTTCCAACCCTCTGGTGTCAGCCCTGGGCGTCACTTCGGCCGGCGGCCTTCAGGCGTCGGTTACTCCAGGGGCGGGATAGGCGCCGGCAAAATCCGCCACACGGCCCCTGATCCTCTGCAGCTCGACGGGATCATCCAGCCCGTGGAGCGCTTCGAGTATGAAATCGGCTACGCGGGCCATCTCCTGCACTCCCATATCCCGGCTTGAAAGCGCCGGCGTCCCCAACCGCAGGCCGCTTGTCACCATCGGTGGAAGTTTGTCAAACGGAATGGAGTTGCGATTCGTGATGATCCCCGCGGCTCTCAACCCGTCCTGCGCCTCCCGGCCATTCACTCCCAGCGGCGTCAGGTCGACCAGCATCAGATGGTTGTCCGTGCCACCGGAGATGATCCTGAGTCCGCCGGCGCTCAGACCCGACGCCAGTGCCTTCGCGTTCTCCACGATTCGCCGGGCATACTCTTTGAACTCCGGCTGCAGCGCCTCTTTGAAAGCCACCGCCTTCGCCGCTATCTGGTGCATGAACGGCCCGCCCTGTACCCGGGGGAACACAGCGCTGTCGATCGATTTCCGATGTTCCTCTTTGCACATGATCATTGCGCCGCGCGGCCCGCGCAGTGTCTTGTGCGTCGTCGTGGTCACGATGTCCGCCACCGGTATCGGCGATTGGTGGACACCGCCTGCGATGAGCCCTGCGATATGCGCGATGTCGGCCATTAGCAACGCGCCCGTCTCCTTGGCTATCGCCCCAAAGCGCTCGAAATCGATTTCGCGAGGGTACGCAGTTGCTCCGCAAACGATAAGCTTCGGCCGGTATTTTTTCGCCAGCTCCTCCACTTCGTCGTAATCGATCAACTCCGTCTCCCGGTTTAAGCCATAGGAAACGAAGTCATAGAGCCGGCCCGAGAAGTTGACCGGGGATCCGTGCGTCAGGTGGCCGCCCTGGTCCAGCCGCATGCCCAGCACCACGTCCTCCGGCGATAGTTTGGCGAAATAAGCAGCCATGTTGGCCTGCGACCCTGAGTGTGGTTGAACGTTCGCATGGTCGCAGCCGAAAAGCTCTTTTGCCCGCTCCTGCGCCAGGATCTCTACCCGGTCCACGAACTCTGTGCCCGCGTAGTATCGACGTCCCGGATACCCCTCGGCGTATTTGTTGGTCATCACAGATCCAGTCGCCTCCCTCACGGCGGCGCTCGCGTAGTTTTCGGAAGCGATGAGCACCAGCTCGTCTACGAGCCGCCGTTCATCGTCCGCAATCGCTTTCGCGACATCCGGATCCTGTGTTGAAAGAATGGACATTTCACTTCCTTGAAAATATGCGAGGCGAGTAATGCGGGTTCACCAAAATATACCGGCGGCGGTCGCAGGCGTCGCTCAAACCGACGGCGGGACCATCTAGTCTAAGACTCGCAGACCTTTCCCAATCGTCCGGGGGAGCGCGACGGCGAATCACCCTGCGCATCAAATTCGCGGCGGTAGAATTGCTGCCGTTTACTTTGATGACTCCCTCGACCCCGTCCCACAGGAGACTTCACACACGAATGCAACAGCCGCCACGCTTTATGCCGGACACGTCCGGCCTCGAAATAGTTACGGAGGTGCCGGAGCGGACGATGGTGATATTCGCCCACCCCGACGACGGAGAATTGGGCGCCGGGGGCGTAATCGCAACGTGGTCGGCGCAGGGCTGTGATATCACCATGGTCGTCTGCACAACAGGCGGCAGCGGCAGCAACGACCGTGCCATGGATTCCCAGAGCATCGTCCCGACGCGCCGGGCAGAACAGCAAGAGGCGTCCAGGACCGTCGGAGCTGCGCACCTGGAGTTCCTCGACCATCAAGACGGCGGGCTGGAAGATGATCGCGTCTTCAGAGGGGAGATCGTCAGGCTCATCCGCAGGCACAGGCCGCATACGATTTTCTGCCACGATCCACATCGGTTTGAGGGGTTCAATCATAGAGATCACCGGATGGTCGGGACTGTGGCTCTCGACGCCGTCTACCCGTACGCCAGAGACCATCTCCACTTCCCGGAGCACATTGAGGACGAGGGGCTCGAGCCGCACAAGGTCGTCCAGGTCCTCATGTGGGGATCAGACCGTCCAAACGTGATCATCGATACCAGCGCCGGCGTCGAAACTCAGATCCTTGCATTACACAAGCACGCAAGCCAGATCGGGGGTCTCAGGGGAGGGCCCCAGGTCGGCGATCGCCTGAGAGAACGGGCCGAATCCGTTGCCGAGAGCTATCAATTTCAATACGGACAGGTGTACCGTCGAATAATCGCCAGACGCTAATACCTGATTGCTAGTACGGGGAGTGGCACTTGCCCCGCGTTGACATCCACACCCACCTTCTGCCCGGCGTTGATGACGGCCCGGAATCAATGGACGATACCGTCGAAATGGCCCGAATCGCCGCCGCCGACGGCACAGAGATTATTCTTGCCACCCCGCATCAGCGGGACGTGATGATCCGCCACTCGATCGAGACGGTCCAGAATCTCATAGTCGAAGCGAACGGTCGTCTGAGATCCGAGGCGGGCCCCACCCAGCGTTTTCCAAGGATCATTCTCGGCATGGAGAATCACATCGAGCCGGAACTTGGCGAGTGGTATGACAAGGGCATCGCTCTGCCAATCAACGGCACCAAATTCATACTGTCCGAGCCCCCTTTTGGAAGCTACCCGAAATACGTTGACCAGGCGCTCAAAGACCTGCGCGATCGCCGGCTCGTTCCCATCATCGCCCACCCTGAGCGGAACATGGAATTCCAGCGCCATCCTGGAAAGCTCCGCAGGCTGATTGAGGCCGGAATGCTGGCCCAGATTACGGGTGGCAGCCTCCTCGGTGAGTTCGGAGACCGCGCTCGCAAGGCGGCAGAATATTTCATCGAGCGCGACCTGGCGCACATCGTTGCATCGGACATGCACAGGCCGGCGAGGGTTCGGGTTCCGCGACTCTCGCCCGCTTTCGAGCGCGCGGTCGAGTTGGTGGGTGAAGAGCGCGCAAGGATGCTTTTCGAGGACACGCCGAGAAACATCATCGATGGCCGCGACCCGGATCTGGATGGCCCCAGGCCTCTCCTGCCAAAGCGGCGGCGCTGGTGGCGGCCATTCACTCGCGACACAGAGGAATAGACGCGCCCGCCCCGCCCTAGGCCACAGCGAATGCCCGCGCCACGCGCAGGGCGAGATTCAGGGCGGGGTCGACTACCCGGTAAATCCAGCCGGCGATGTACGCCAGCGCAAAGCCAAGCGCCGCCGCGCCGATTACGTCTGTTGCGTAGAACACCCCCACATATACACGGGCGAAACCCACTATCAAGCCGAGCGCCATCAGGCTGTACCGGAGCCTGGGGCTAACCTTCCATAACGCGCCAGCCACGGCGAATCCCACTGCAGTCGGGTTGGCCGGAAATGACGGGTCCGTGGCGGGATAGAACAGCAGGGTCACGTCGCCCGGCATCGCGATGTACGGCCTTGTTCTGTCCCATAGGCCGTTAATTGTGAAGATGGCCCAGTTGGAGAGAGCGATTGCCATGACGCCCCTGAACGCGGCGCGTTGCCACTCGTGGCGCTGTTCCGGGCTGGCGCCGGCAAATATCGTGCCGATGATCACGAGGGCGAACAGAGGGGGGATCAGATAGTCGCTCGCCAGGACGCGTGCCAGCCAGTCGAGAGGCCCCCAGTCCCCGGCAAAGCCGTTCAGCCAGAGCGTTATCTCGGTGTCGAATCGATTCATCTCGAACGCCACCGGTTGACGATCATGCGGATGCCGCCCCACTCATGCTCGCCGTCGAACTCGCCCCGCACAATCCGGCGCCAGTCGGCTCGCGCCGCCGCCAGGGACGGACGGACCGCGGCGGCCCACGATGCGCTCTTCAGCAACTCGACGCCACGGAAGATAGAGTTCGAATAGTCGATCTCGCGAAGGCGGCGATTGATCACAGACGAGATAAGGAACGTGCTGATCAGCGCCAGCCCGGCCGCGAGCGGAAACCAGATCCCCTGCGAGCCGCCGGAGAAACCTCCATCGACGTCGTTCAGATTATGAGCGCCGCCAAGATCGCCCCACGCGGCCGTGCCCCACTCAACACTCAGGCCGTCGCGGCCAATAACGCCCGCCGCGGCCTGTGTGACTTCCGGCCCCCATGGACCTTCCGCCCACAACGGAACGGTGAAGAAATAAACGAACGCGACCACCACCATGCAGGCGCCAAGCCAACGCGCCGCACGGGGTGACGGAAGGAAAAGCATCCCTCTCAGGCCACCGTAGGACGCGCCGATCTGCACAACGCCGAGCGTAGCCACGTACATGGCGATCAGGTAGTCACGCAGAAAAAGGTTGCCGATGTCGTGCGGGGTCATCGAGGCTCAGGCTGTAACACGCGTCGCGTCGGCATCAATCGGCGATGAGTGCTGATTAGCCGCCGCCGGGGGTTACGCCAGTACACCAATCCAGATACTTCTCGTTGTTACCGGTGACCACATCGAAATAAAGATCCTGAATCTTCTTGGTCACCACCCCGACATCGCCGGTGCCGATAGGACGGCTGTCCAGCTCTCCCATGGACGTGACATGCGCCGCTGTGCCGGTCAGAAACACCTCGTCGGCAAGGTAGAGTTCGCTGCGGTGGATCTTCCGTTCCACAACCTCCATCCCCAGCTCTTCCCTCACCAGCTTCATGACTGAGTCGCGGGTGATGCCAAGCAGTTCATTCTCGGTCTCAGCCGGTGTCGAGATGCGGCCGTCTTCGATCATGAAGAGGTTCTCGCCACTACCTTCCGAGACAGTGCCGTCCATGTTCAACAGCACTGCCTCGTCGAACCCGGCGCGAACCGCTTCTGTCTTGGCGAGAATGCTGGTCGTGTAGAGGCCGGCCAGCTTGACGCCGGTCGGCATGATGGTGTCATCCGGCCTGCGCCACGTTGAGGTCTGGCATCTGATGGCCCGATCGTTATCGATGTAAGAGCCGAAAGGGATGATCATCAGAGCGAAATCACTCTCGATTTCATGGAGCTTGAGATTGGCGATGAGTTGCTCGCTCTTGAACGCGAGCGGGCGGATATAAACGTCTTCCCTGAAGCCGTTCTTTTCCAGCAATTCGACGGTTATTCGGATGTAGTCGTCGACGCTGTAGGGCAGCTCCATCATCAGGATCTTGCATCCGCGCACGAGCCGCTCGTAATGTTCCCTCAGACGAAAGATATACGTCTTGCCGTGGGCCTCGTTCCAGTTGCCGCGGATGCCTTCAAACGCGGCGGTGCCGTAGTGCAGCGCGTGGGTCATGATTCCCACCTTCGCCTCGGCAAGCGGCACGACCTCTCCACCGAGAAATGCGTACGGGCCTGACGCCATGCTGCAGTAGTCCTCCGACATACTTATGTGCTGTGATCCGCGGTTATCCGCGACGCGTAGAGATGGACCGGGTCATTATATGACCCCGCATCGACGGCGCAGCGAAAGCGAAGGAGGCGAGGACTCCGGGCCAACTGTTCGGTTGGCGGTGGTGGCGGGACCATCCGGGCAGGCCTCAACGCTCTCCTGTCCCTGATGTGTCGCCACTAATCTTGGATAGGACAGTCAGGCGTCCTCAATCAAACACAAATAAAACCGGTCATGGCCGCGCGGGCAACCGCTGCCCCCCGACGATGGCTGCCCGCACGGCCATGAAACCGGTTTGTACTCCCGACAATATCGCCTTCAACCGCGCCGGGAATCCGTGGCCTTCGCGATCTCGTAAGCCATTCCCGCGATACCGGATGGGTATATGCGCGCTGCCTGAGTAGGGTGATATCACCCGTTCCGAATCCCATGCCCCCGGGGCGGTCCCTGGGTATCAAGCGAGTATCAGCGCGAAAACCAGTGGCGGCGCTCGATCAACCCCCGGACGTACATCAACTGCCCCACATGGGTGAGGCCGCCGTGGACCATGCGGCTTAGCACCGCGCCGAGGGGAGTCTGGCCGCCCTCGGGGTTATCGATGACATCGTTCTCGGCCCCCGGACTCAGTGAGCCGACATATTCCCGCGCCCGGCGCGATGCCAGCGCACAGTACATGGCAACCGCCTCGACCGACTCCGGCTGCAACGCCGAAACGTCTGCATCGCTATGGCCTCGTCCCGTGTTAGCAGGATCCGCAGGCAGTCCGAAACGCTCGTGCCAGCCGTCCTCATTCCAGATCTGTTCGCGCCCGAGCAGATGGGAAGACCGCAGGTCCTGCGTCCGGGCAATATGCCACGCCAGCCACGCCATGGGATTGGACTCTTCGGCCGGCCGCCACAGGATCTGCTCCAGCGTCATTCCCTCCAGCGACGCCTGCGTCTCTTCGTCCACCTGCTGCAGCAAGTGGCCTATGAACTCAATCAACGCCATCTATTGCAACTCCCCCTGTGATGCCCTCGAAATTCGCGCCGCAGTCTGGACTGCATGGCAGTCGCATTGCCCATGTGGAACAGACCCACGGGCCAGAACCATACGACAGGTCTGAGGGTGGCAGACAAGGAGAACAAAGAGAATCGGCGGGATCCGGCCCGATTTAACCCGCATTCAATGGTATGGCGGCGGGGTAGAGCTGATTTCTTCCATCCAGATTTCACATTTCCGGCACTGGCGCAAAACTACCTCGCCATAGACGTCAGAACGGAAGTCGACCGGAAGCTCCCTGGACCAGCAACCGTTGCAATACCACGCTCCGCATCCGCTCCCGTGGCGCGGCCAGAGGAAAAGCGCCGTCAGCCGACGACGCTTCGCACCGCAGATGTGGCATGCCGGCATGATGAGGGATCATACCCGGTAATCGGAAGCCTCGCTCTATTTCGTTACCGACTTCGCTGCCCTGTGTAGTATCCGCGACGAATTACAGCAGCGTACCGATGATCCGCCCGAAGGGAGATGGCATGGTGAATCGTCCCGCCCGGCCTGACCGTCATTAAACCTTCGGACGCTCCAGCAATACCGTGACGCCCATGTCCTGATACTTGCTGCGCAGCGCAGGGTCGTAACTTCGAATCACGAGTTTCGTCTCCGTGCCAGACAGCTGCTTCACCACGTATGCAACGCAGTCGTCATCAGTCTGAAGCGGATGGTTTGGATTCGCCTCCCGGCTGAAGCTCAGGTCCGCCGGGCCCCATGACAGGCAGTCGACGCCGGACTTCGCGAACTTCCGTGAATTGGTGACGGCCTGAATCGACTCGATCTGCAGCCACAACACGCCGTGGTTATTCCACCATTCGGCGTATTCGAGCCTTTCGCCGCGGCCCTCCACGCCCCAGCGCGCGCCGCCGCCCCAGCTGCGCTTGCCGAACTGCGCGTAGTAGAAGTAGTCAATCGCTTCCTGGGCCGTCTCCTCAGTCTCCACCTGCGGCACCTCGATGCACGCCGGCCCGAGGTCGAGGAAATTCCCAACCTGGTAGGAGTAGCGGGTGTGCTTGATTCTGAAATGCACGGGAGTGTTGAGTTCCGCTGCAACTCTTGTGAACTCCACCAGCTCAGCCTCACTCCACGGCGAGTGCTGGCTGTCCACTGAGAGATAGCCGTAATCGTCAGCCCCGAGAATCTCCTCGAGCCGGGCTTTCGTTGACGTGATCGGCGCGCTCACGCCTATGACGAAATCCCCGTTGGCAATGCGCTTTTTCAGATCGTATCTCTGTGCCATTTTTACTCCCTATGTAGAACTCATCCGGGCGATGTTTGCTCTGGTGATCGGATTCAGAATACCTACCATCCGGCCTACCACCCTGGTGGATGCAGGTCGTGCCATTCCGTGGCTCCTTCAAACGCTGAGCCGACCTGCACCAGAAGCGGCTCTGAGAGGTGGTGGCCTGCGAACTGCAGCGACACCGGCAGGCCGTCTTCGTCGAGCCCGCATGGCAGCGAGATCGTCGGAAGGCCGGCATAGTCGTAGGGCACCGTATAGCGCGACCACCAGGGATCACGGTCCGCTGGAATCGGTCCGTACATGTCCTCGGAAGTCACTTCCCCGGCCGAGTTTGGCGAGCCCGGCAGTGCCAGAACGTCAACGCCCTGCATCGTGAGCCGCAGCTCCCCGTTGCACGCCGCCCGAACCGCCTGCGCCCGGGCATAGTCGGCTCCGGTGTGTGATGCCCCGCTCTCCAGCCATCCCCTGAACCATGCGCCGTACTCGTCGGCCCGGCTCGGGTACGTCTCTGCGTGGGCCGCAGCGGCCTCACAGGAACAGATCACCGGCCATGCGTCCATGTATTCGCGCAGCCGCTCCGGCATCTTCACCTGCACGATCTCAGCGCCCAGTTGCTCCATCACCCGAACGCCATCAGCCACGGCCCTCGTGTAATCGTCGTCCATGTCCGATGACGCGTACTCTTCATCCCAGCCGATTCGAATCCCCTTGACCCCATCTGCAGCCCGCTGGGTCATGTCCGGCACCGGCGCCGGAAGCGATGTCGGGTCGTTCGGGTCCAGGCCCGAAATGGCCTGCAAAACTATTCCAGCATCGACGGCGCTGCGGGTCAGCGGTCCGACGTGATCGAGCGACTCCGCCAGGGCCATCACGCCGTAGCGGCTCACCCTGCCCCATGTCGGCTTCAGGCCCACCGTGCCGCAGACCGCGGCGGGGAACCGAATCGAGCCGCCCGTATCGCTGCCCAGGGTTCCGTAGGCCAGCCCGGCCGCGGTCGCAGCGCCGGAGCCGCTGGACGACGCGCCCGGCCAGTGGCCTTCCGCCCATGGGTTTTCCGGGTACTGGAGGTTCGGGTTGTAACCGCCCATCGCGCCTTCGGTCATGTTGAGCTTGCCGAGCAAGACGGCGCCGGCGTCGTTGAACCGGCTTACGACGGTCGCATCGTAGTCGGGAATCTGATCGGCAAATATCGAAGATCCGCCCATCGTGACAACGCCTCTCGTGAAGCACAGGTCCTTTACCGCAACCGGTATGCCGTGCAGCGGCCCTCTCCAGGCTCCGGCAGCTATCTCGGATTCCGCCGCCCTGGCCTGATCCATCGCCTCCTCGGCCATTACCGTGGCGTACGAGCGCAGCCTCCCATCGAGAGATTCGATCCTGGTCAGCTGCGCCTCCGTCACCTCAACCGGGGACAACTCTTTGTCGCGTATCAGCCCTGAGATTTCAGTGATCGTCTTGTAGTGGAGATCGTCTGCCATGCTTTCCTTCGGGTTCTCCTGACACTGGCGGGTTTTATTGAGGGCGGGTTGACCTGTCAGAAGTTGCGGAATCATACCCTGAAGTAGATGGGGCATAGATTGCCGGCGGCTTGCGAAGGTCTCGGCGTTCTCGTAACGTGCCGCCGAACTCCGACGAAAATACGCATCGGTGAGCAGCGTGGAACCACCCTTTGACAGTCCGGGCCCGGCGGGCGAACCGGCGCCGGCCGGCAGCCGGGCAAATATGGCGACATGGCTCATCGCCGGAGTCGGCATCGCCCTCTTTCTCGCGGGCGGCGGCTACTGGCTGGCATCAAGACCGAATCCGTCCGATATAGAGATTTTTATCCCCCCAACGGAGCCGCCCGGACCCGTTGTGGCCCATATCGATGGCGAAGTGCGCGCTCCGGGCGTCTATGCCCTTGAGCCGGGCGCACGCGTTGAAGACGGCATCGCCGCCGCCGGGGGCGTTACGGAAAGGGCCGACGTCCGCAGTCTCAACCGCGCCGCCCTTCTTCAGGATGGCCAGCGGATCATCATCCCGGCGATTGACGCTGGCGGCAAGGGCGCTGCCGGGCCGGCAGAGGCAGCGGAGCAGACAAAAGTAGGGCCTGTGGATTTGAACACGGCCGGCCTGCTCGCGCTTCAGACGCTGCCGGGCATCGGCGAAGTAAAGGCTCAAGCCATCATCGACTGGCGGGACCAGAACGGCCTGTTCACCTCGGTGGACGATCTGCTCGCCGTGACAGGCATCGGACCGGTGACTGTGGAGGCCATACGGCCCCTGGTGGTTCCGTGAAACTGCCGCTCGCAGGCGCCGCGTTCGCAATCGGGATTGGGATCAGCGTATGGCTGAGCGATGCCTCGACGAGGGGTTGGGCGCCGGGCTGGGAGACGGCCGCGCTGTGGTCTCTTGGCGCGCTGGCGCTCGCGTTCGTGTTCCGCAGGCTGGGGGCCGCCACGCTCCTGCCGGTCCTGTTGCTGATTTTCGCCATCGGAATCTGGCGCGGCGATCTGGGCCAGACCGCTCCGGCAACGCACGCCGCGATTCCGCGCGGCGAAATGGTTTCGATCCAGGTCGAACTACTGGCCGACCCACGTCCCTTCGGCGACCTTCAGCTTCTTCGAGTCCGAGCCGCAGACGTTGATCCATCGCAGGCCGGAGATCAGCCGGCGGACCTGGAGATACTTGCTGACCGCCTGTCCGGCGACCTGCCACCGGGCAGGTCTCGGTTCAGTTTCCGCTACGGCGATGTCTACCGAATCACCGGCGAAGTGGAGGACGGCCTGGACGAAAACTCAGCCGGCCTTGTAAGACGCCCCTCCATTTCGCTTCTGTCCAATACGGCCGGCAACGTAGTCAGGAGGACCCTCGCCAACGCGCGGGCCGAACTCGCCGATTCGATGCGCTCGTCGATTTCAGCTCCTGCTTCCGGTCTCGCCGCGGCCATCACCGTCGGGGACCGGACCGGCCTTGAGACCGAAACCAGAACATCATTCCGCGCTGCGGGCACGGCCCACCTGCTCGCCATCTCCGGACTCCACGTCGGAATCATCGGCGTCGCCGTGATGGCCATGGCCGCCGCGGCTCTGGGCAGGCGGCGGCAGTTGTACCTGCTGGCGCCGCTATTCTCGATCTGGGGCTACGCCGCACTTGCCGGATTTTCCGATCCCGTGATCAGGGCCTCGATAATGCTCACCGCCTACCTCGCGGCACGCGCGTTCGGCCGCCAGCGCGCGGCGCTTCCTGCCCTCGGACTTGCCGCAACCGCGATGCTGGCGGCAGATCCCTCCGCGATTGCTGAGATCTCCTTCCAGCTCAGTTTCGCCTCGCTGGCCGGCATCTTGCTGCTCGCTCCGCGGATCAATCGCGGGCTGGACCATTTCGCGCCAGCCCGGTTCGCGCCGTTTGGAGTCGCAGGCGGGCCACTGGTGACGCTGGCCGTTCGAGGGGCTCTCCAGGTGCTGGGGGTGGGCCTCGCCGCAACCATAGCCACCCTCCCCCTGATCGGCCATACTTTCGGCACTATCCCTGTCTGGGGGATCCCGGCAACGGCGCTGGCATTGCCTGCCCTGCCGTTCGCGGTCGGATTCAGCGGACTTTCCGGCGCTGCGGGGCTGGCATCGGGAACCGCTGGCGACATCCTTGGCTGGCCTGCATGGCTGGCTACCACCTACGTTCTCGAACTGGTCGACTTCTTCGCCAGGCTGCCGCCAAAACCGATCGAGACCTCTTTCTGGTCGGTGCCGACGGTGATCGGGTACTACATCGTCGTAACGGTGGTTGCCGGCCACAGGGAGGTGCGGAACTTCGCCGGGCGGGCGTGGACGTCGTGGCGAAAATCAGCGCCGGCGCCCCTCCGGACGATGCGCGCGGCAAGACCCGCGCCAAAGTGGCTCATCACGGCCGCCGTGATCGGAGCCCTGCTATCGCTCGCGGCGGTCTGGAACCTGCCCGATAACCGGCTGTCAGTTACGTTCTTCGAGACGGACCGCGGAGACATGATATTGATCCAGACCCCGGGCGGCCGGCAGATGCTCATCGACGGCGGTCTGGACTCAAAAGAAGCGGTCAACGCGCTGGGCCGTGAACTGCCATTCTGGGATAGATCGATCGACATTGTGGCGCTGACCCACCCGCATGCCGACCATGCCGGCGGGCTGCTGAAAGCCCTTGAACAATACGACGTCGATTACATAGTGGACGCGCCGGTCGACTATGACTCGGAGGTCTATCGGGCCTGGCTCAAGGCGGCTGATGCAGCGTCCGCGATCCGGATCAACGCGTCACCGGGGCAGCGGCTGATACTGGACGAAGATGTTTATATCGATGTGCTGAACGCGGGGGCTGTCCCATGGTCAGACGACGTAAACGACTCTTCGGTGGCAATGCGGCTGAATTACAAAGACGTGTCGTTCCTGCTCACCGGAGACATCAACTCGGCGACGGAAAGAGAGCTCCTCAAGCAGAATGTTCGACTCGATTCGACAGTCCTCAAAGTCGCCCACCAGGGCAGCCGGGGATCTTCGTCTGATCGGTTCCTCGCTGCCGTATCCCCGGCCGTTTCCGTGGTCCCTGTAGGCACAAGAAACCCGTTCGGCCATCCCCACGAAGACGCCTTGCGACGAGTGACGGCCGCCACGCAGAATGGCCGGGTCTATACGACGGCCGGTAATGGCGACGTGAGATTTACGACGGACGGGCATCGACTGTGGGTAAGGACTGAGCGATGACGGTCGGTGTCCAGACTACAGCCGTCCCCGCAGCAACTCTGCGGTCTCTTTTCAGAGGCATCCGAACTCCCGGCATGCGCGACGCCGCCCATACCTGACGGGGGGTATCACTCTTCCGAATCGGACCCGAATCGAGCAATCATTTTTGACCAGGGGCGGGAAACCCTGTGTGCGCGTGGGACTGCGCGTGGAACTGAACGTAGCAGTCGGGCCAGGAGAGATTGCCAACTTCCATTGTTGGCTTCCGGAGCGTTACGACGCGCCCACCGAATCGTCTTAACTCACAACGTCGCGACCGGGGCAGTTTGATGACGTCCACCGTTGATGCTGAAAGCATAACGGCTCTTGCTGAAGATACGACGCGCCTTCTCACGGCGATGCCGGACGCGGTGATCGTCTGCGACAAGACCGGTCGCATCGTTTTTGCCAACACTAACGTGACGCATCTTCTCGGATACGAGCCGGAGGAGTTGAAGGGCGAGCGCGTAGAAATGCTCGTGCCGGGGGTCGCCCGCGCTCACCACACCGATCGCCGCGAGCGTTACATGCGCCAATCCCTAACTCGGCCCATGTCCGCAGGAGGCGATCTGGAGGCCTCCCACAAGTCCGGGAATACGATTCCGGTCAGCATAAGCCTCAGTCCGCTGACCGAAGCGGGACAGGCCTTCGTAATCGCCGCGATTCGCGATGAGACGAAGGCCCGCGAGTTGTCGGCGGCGCTCGCGCGCGAGGCGGAAGAGCGGGCAGCGCTTGCCGACCTGAGCCGCGCCATCAGTTCCTCCCTGGACATCAAGCAGGTCTGCGCCCGTTTGTCGGAGCAAATCGCGCCTTTCATCCCGTTCGACCGAATCGTCTTCTCCAGTTTCGACGCGGCACGCCGGACGTTCACAGATATTTACGTCGGTGGATCGGGACTCGAAGATAGCAAGATGGGCAATGTATTCCGCCTGTCGCAGGAACAGGTGGAATGGATAGAGGTCCTGCGTGAACCGATCGTCTCAACGGGCGATCAGCCGCACGGTTTCCTTATATCTCTCCCTGACCACCAAGAAAAATTTGAAGCCGGCTTCAATAGCCTGCTATTCACCCCCGTTATCTGGAACGACACGTTGATCGGCACACTTAACCTCAGGTCCAGGCAGCCTGACGCATACGCTGCACGGCACGTCGAGTTCGCGGAGCGCGTCGCCGCTCAGATCGCCGGCGCCATCGCCAACGCCGGTCTCCACGAACAGACATTGCAGCAATTGGAGGAGCGATCGGTCCTTTCCGAGATCGGACGCATCATCTCAGCCTCGTCGAATATCGAAGAGAACTTCGACTTGTTCGCGCGCCTGGTCGTGAGGCTCATTCCGGCCGATAGAATCTCGATCTGCCGCGTCT
The DNA here is from genome assembly GCA_022562515.1 of Chloroflexota bacterium. Classification (GTDB taxonomy): domain Bacteria; phylum Chloroflexota; class Dehalococcoidia; order Lucifugimonadales; family Lucifugimonadaceae; genus UBA1151. Next base: position 15,770 of record JADFPB010000039.1, read on the forward strand.
GGCCCGGATCCGGAAAATACCGCTTTGACTACGAATGGGGACTCCGAAGCGAGCCCGGTTTTGCCAGGGACATACACAAGCTTACCGGCACTGGAACGGGCCGCGTGGTCGAGACGAGCCGTGCCACTCTGATCGACGAGATGCAGGCGCAGGCCTTCTCCGCCCACAACTACCCTGATGGCGGAGATCCAGGCCGCCACCTCCTATCGTGGCTCGGCGTGCCGTTGGTCTCGAGCGGCGAGACCATTGGCGTTATGCATCTGCGCACTACCCGGCCGGATGTCTACGGGCAGCGGGAATTGGCCATCGCCGAGCGCATCTGCGCCCAGATAGCAGGCGCTATCGCCAACGCCCAACTACATGAGCAGACCCTTGAGGAAGCGGCCGAAAGACAGGCGATCGCCGAGATCGGCCGGACAATCTCTTCCTCCCTGGATATCGATCAGGTATTCGAGCGCTTCATAGAACGCCTCAGAGCCCTGATTCCTGCCGATAGGGTTTCGATCGACTACGTCGACATAGACCGCGGCACGTTCACGTCGCGATTCGTCTGGGGCATCGATGTCCCGGCGCGCAGGCCGGGAGCGATCGTGCCCCTGAGAGGGTCGCTCACCGGGCGGGTCATCGAAGCAGACGAAAATCTCCTGATCAGCGGCGATGAGGGCTATGAGGAACTTGCGCGGACCTATCCGATGGCCGCTCCAGGAATCGCCGCCGGTATCAAATCCCAGATCGCCGTCCGCCTGATCGCTTCAGACCGGCCAATCGGCATGCTCCATATCCAGTCTTACTCTGATAGCCGCTACACGAAGGCGGATCTGGCCAGGGCCGAGCGGCTTGCCGCGCCGGTGGCGGCTGCGATAGACAACGCAAGGCTCCATGAAGAGGCGCAGCGGGA
>JADFPB010000040.1 GCA_022562515.1 Chloroflexota bacterium
CGACTGGAGGCGGCGCCAGAGTCGCCAGATGTTCGATGGCGCCCGCTCCCGCAGAGCCCCCAGAACCACCAGGAGAGCAGGCGGCCAGTGCCAGTGCTCCCGCACCAAGGAGAATTGGCAGAAGAACGCGTCGGGGCAGGCCCATAGCAGCGTTGGTCACGGCTCCGGCTTCAGATCGTCCGCATGCCGCCGCGCACGAAGCCGGCCTCATCGGAGACCGCGGACGCCATCGCCACATCCCATCGCCCGGCAGCGTTATCGACCATCAGCTCAATGTCTTCTGAAAGGGCATAGCCGCTGCTAACGAGGTCCACTGCGACACCTCTGGCGCGCCGCAGATACTCGTCGCGATCTGCGTAACGCTCTTCGATGGCTGGCCGCGGGTCTCCCACCGCGTTGCGGCCATCCGCGCCGGCGCTGAAGAAATCTGTAAACCCCTGCATGGGTATCTGCTGCTCCGGCGAACCCGTTTCCGGCGCCCGGACGTTCCAGCCCGCGTGAGTCCCTACCGGCACGGCCACGTCGGGCACCCGAATCCCGGCCACCTCGTTGCCATCGTCATCGACCGCAGAAACGAGGCAAGGGTACGCATCGCCTTCGAGCGCCGGCCAGCGCCCGATACCGGCAGGCTCGCCAGCGCCCAGGTCAACCGCCCGTATCACCCAGAGGCGCTCGCGATCAGGCGTGATCATGCCGGGAAGCCGGTCGAATACTTCCAGAACCGCATCCCGCGTGACCGCCGTGCCGTCGTCTATCCGTGGATGCCTGCTCGACGGTGGCGCGACACCATCGCTCACCCAGCGATCAAGATTGACGATCACCGCCCTGAGCAGAGGCGAATAGTCGACCACGTTGAACCCGTACCGGGCGACGCTCCCGTCGGAGCCGCTAACGGTTGCCTGCGGCAACTTGCCGGCGCCGTGTTGAGTGCCGGCGAAGTGGTAGATGCGAGTCTCGGGCGGCGCAGGAAGATCGTGCGCGCCGGATGGATCAACGTGCATGAGCGCGCCATCGCCGCGCCAGTATTCCGCGGAGCTGTTCGTGTAGATCACCTTCGGCATGGTCTCCTGCGCCCGCGGCCGATTCAGCAGCCCATCCGTCTCTGCCGTGTTCGGGTCGGTCAGTTCGTCGTCCGCGAACGGGAAGCGATGACCAAAGCCGGGTATCGCCTGCTCGGAAGGCTGCGCGAACCGGTGGTTGAACGAGCCCCGTCGTGCGCCCGCCACATGCGGCATCAGGCCGTCGTATGCGGCGCGTCCATCCTCTCCCGAGTTGAGGCCCAGGTACAGGAACTCCCTGAGCATGCGCCCGGTCTGAGAGACGCCGAATCCGTAGATCCAATTGAATCCGTCCGCCGCGGCTCCCAACGCCGGGTGGCCGTCCCGCAGGAAAAGCGCGATGTCTCGCACCGCCAGCAGGCCCGCGCCGACTACCGGAGCGCCCTCCGTGACGTAGGTGACGTAGTAGTACCTGCCCGGCTGGAATCCATCCTCAAAGTAAATGTGCTCGTTGCTGGGAACGACTCCGTCGGCTGTTTCTCTCGCGAAGCGCCACGCCGATCTGGGTATCAGCCGTGCCTCGCCATCTTCGTAGTCGCGCACCGTAAGTTGCGCCCCGGCCTCTTCGAGATCGACGACCGGATAAGGCCGGTGTATCCGGTTCGCCAGCAGCCGGGTCCGCTCCACATGGTTGGGCCTGATCTCTGTGATCGTCTGGCCGCGAATCGGCGCGCCGTCATCCAGCGCGACCGGCGCTTTGAGTCCCATCAGGGCATCGTCGCGATACACATCGTGCTGCCATCCGATCGACGCAATAGAGAAGCCGTGTCGGAAGAGAAAGCCATCACCGGGATCAGGCGTCCGAGTGTCCGGCTCGGCCGGTCCGCGATTGACGATATTCACAACACGGCGGCGGCCGCGATTCGGGAGTTCAACCAGAACCTTGCCGCTTCCAGAGACCGGTCCCGCGGGAACAACGATAGAAAAGTCAGCTTCAAAGCGGACCCGGCCGGCAGAGTCGCGTGGGGCCTTGTCGAGGTCGACGATCAGCCGGTTCGCATCGTTGCCAGGGTCCACCGCGAATGCCACCACGCCGTCGATCTGCTCATACGAGCCCGCATCGCCAAACGACGCGCCTCCGGCATACGGCTCGCGGCCTGTGACGCGGAAGTCGATGACCGGCATCAGTGCCCCCTGATTCTGCTTATATCGTTCGTATGCTGCCGCGCACGTAGTCGGCTTCGTCGGAGGCCAGGAACGCCATGACGGAGGCAACGCCCTCGGGTGACGCGAGGCCGGACATCATGGTCTCGTACAACTTTTCGTCGCCGGACGCATCCCTGACCGCGGCCACCTGCTCCCGCTTGAGCGGTGTGTTCAGCGATCCCGGCAGCACATCGTTCACGCGGATTCCGTGTTCGCTCAACTGCCTGTCGAGCACCATCGTCAACCCGTGTGTGCCGCCCTTGCTAGAGCCATATGCGTAGGACGAGCTGCCTCCGAGCACACCCGCCCCGGACGAGGTGATGATGATCGTGCCCGCGCCGGCCGGAATCATGTGGCGCGTTACGTGCTTCACTATCAGGAATGTGCCCTTCAAGTTGATGTCGATCACGAAGTCCCAGACTTCCGTCGGAAACTCATCGATCGAGACGGAGGCGCCTTTCAGCACGCCGGCGATGCTGAGCAGCACGTCGACACCGCCGCCGAACCACTCCACCGCCTCATCAACCCCGTCCTTGACGGCGGTTTCCTCCACCACGTCGACATGCCAGTAACGGGCTTCGCCACCAGCGTCGGTGATCGTAGCCAGCGTCGATTCGGCGTCGGTGTCATTGACGTCGAAGAAGGCCACTTTCGCGCCTTCGGAGGCGACCCTGATCGCCGTTGCACGGCCAATTCCCGTCGCGCCGCCCGTCAGAATAATTCGCTTACCGTCGAGGCTCATTTTTCTCTGTTCCTTTGGGGTGTCTCGCGCTATTTGCCGCGCTGCCCGTATCGTGGCCGGGAGTCTACACCCGTGGCGGCTCCGGCTCGCCCCAGACTATTCCGGCGCGATCAGAAAATACCTTGAACTCCCTGATGGCGCTGGCAAACTTGTTCGGCGGAAGATGCTCGATCAGCACGTGGGCGTCGGGCGCGTGTTTCTGCATCTGCGTCAGGAAGAAATCGTGCGGGATCAACCCTCTGCCGATCTCCTCTTCCTCGAACCGCACCAGCAGGGTGTTGGCGATCTTGAAGTCCTTTGCGTGGGCGCCAAACGTGACGTCGCCCAGCAGATCGAAGAACTCCTGGAGGAACGGCTCCAGATCGTAGGCTTCGTCCAGGCTGGCGACGAAGTTCACGGGGTCCTGGTTGAAGCCGAGCGCCTTCGAGCCGACGGCGTCGATGAAGTCGCGCATCCGGCGCGCCGAGTAGACCGGGCACACCACGCCGCCTTCCGTGGCGAGCCGGGCGCCCTCCTGCTCCGCCGTCTCGCACGCCTGCCGCGCGCTGTCCACCAGCCGGTCGAATACCTCCGGCGAGCGGTTCTCCGGGTGCGGCAGCCACCCGCCTTCCGTGTTCATGCTGCCCGGCCGCAGATAGGTGTTGGGCGCGCCCAGCTTCGCCGTGAGCCCGGCCATGCGCTTGAGAAATTCGATGGCATGGGCCCGGCTGGCGTCGTTAGGGCTGACCAGAGCGCCGCCATACCTGCCGTTTGTCTGGCCTATCTCAAGCCCCGCCTCCGCGAATAGCCGTTTCGCGCGGGCAACGTCTTCGTCGGTATAGTCCCAGGGGTCATCGACAAGGATGTTCAGGACGCTGTAACCCTCGGCCCTGGCCTCCGCGAGGGCCGCGGGAGTCAGTTCTTTCCAGTCGCCTCGAACTCTGCTTGCAGCGCCCAGTAGCATCAATCGCCTCCGTGACTATCCGCTCGATTTCCGTGTCTGTGAACCAGCCCGTGAACCAGAAGGGAAATTATGACGAAATGCCCATCCTGTGTCGCTCCCGGTCGGCCTGCGCCTGCACGCTGGGCGGGACTCTGCTCCCGCCGGAGCCGCCCTTGCCACTGCGGTTGCGCTCATGCTGAGACTCAAGCCGGGTCTTCAGCGTGCCCAGCCATATCTCGCACCAGCGCGATCCGTACCACCGCAGTAGCGGGGAAAGCACGCGGGCTAGCGCGCCATCAAACACGGCCACGGTCGATACCCTGGTGGAGCGAAAGTTGCCATCGAGATGGAAGGTCTGGCTCACCCGAATCTTCCGGTAACTTCCCGCCCATGCCCATTCACGGCCGATGCGGGACGACGTGATCCTTCCCCCGACGCCGAGCAGTTTCTTACGCCACTTGAATCGGGCGCCTATTGCCTCTTCGTCAATCATCCAGGAGGAGCTGATCTCCGAGTTCCAGTCGGACCACAAGTCGACGCGGCGAATCCATTCCCAGATCACTCCCGGGGGACAAAATATCTCGATCTCCCGCCTGATCACGACGGGCGCCTCGCCGTTCAAAGCCAACCTGTCCTGATGCCTTTCTATATGCCTGGTCTGTCTGGCCTGTCCTGTATGCGAGCTTTCCAACGGAATTCCGGCGAGATTACGTGCGCCGCGCCCAACCGTCAACGTGTGCCATCAACATCCTTCTACGGACGGACAAGCCCCAACTGCCTTTAAGATGCCCATGCGACACAATCGAATGTCGGCGGCTGAGCGGTCTCCGATAATTACGAAGAACCGCCGCGCCCGGCTTTGAGGGCCGAGGGCAAGTTTGCCTCCAGGTTCGGTTCAGGGAGACTGCCGGCCATAGACGCCATGCCACAGACGCCATGAAAAGTTCATCGACAGCAACCAAACCAGCCAGCGGGCCTATCACCCTACGGCCTGCCGCGCCCCGCGACGCGGAGGCCATCGGCGTGCTCCTGCGGGAGGCCGGCGGGCCCGTTGCCGACCCGGTGTTCGGCTTTGGCGACCCGGAAGCCGCGATTCAAAACATGACCCGTATGGCCCGGCGCGGGGGCGGCCTGTTCAGTTGGGACATCACGACCGTGGCGGAGATCGACGGCCGGGTCATCGGCGCCTGCTCCAATCTGCCGGGACCCGAAGTCCGGCGCAGATTGCGGTCCACCATCTGGTCCGTGTTCCGAGTCTACGGAATCATCGGGATGTTCCGTCTGTCCCACAGACTGTCGGCACTTCGGCGAGGCAGCCCAGAGGTTCCGGAGGGCGACTACCAGGTAGTGAACGTGGCGGTGATGCCCGGGTTCCGCAACCAGGGAATCGGCAGAGCCCTTCTGGAGCAGGCCCACTACGCCGCCGCCATCCACGGGGCCGAGCGATGCAGCCTTACAGTACTAATCGAAAATACCGGGGCGCAGCGGCTCTACGATAGTCTTGGCTACCGCGCGGTCGACGAGTGTGTTGATGATGGACTGAGGCGGCTGACCGGCGTTTCCGGTCTCAGGCTGATGACGCGCGATATATCGCCCCCCGTGTCTTGCAGGACGCAAGAGGATTCCCGGTAACGAATGCCCGCATTTCCTGAAACCCTCGAGTCACTTGGGTGGGACGAGCGCGCCGCCGCGTCGGGCGAACAGCGCGGACGCGCCATGGAAAATACGGGTCCGAGCGACTTCTGGCAGGATTTCTCGGGCCGGTTTGCGCCGCCGCCGGAGGACGCGCCCGAAGATCCAGTGGTGCAACAAATCACGAGATGGCTATGCGCGGACGCTGATCTGGTTGACGTGGGATGCGGTGGCGGAAGGCTGTCCGTGCCTCTCGCCCGCTACTGTAAGAACGTGACCGCGCTCGACCCTTCGCCGGCGATGCTCACGGAATTGCGGTCGCACATAAACGACCGCGGCATCGAGAACATCAACATCGTTGAATCGACGTGGGAAGATTGGCCTGAACGGGCGCCAGAGCAGGCGCCAGATGTTGCGCTGCTCGCGCACCTGCTCTACTCGGTGCATCCCATCGGGGAGTTTCTCGCAAAGGCCGAGCGTGTCGCCCGGCATCGCGTCGTCGTTCTCCTCAGCACCGCCCAGCCAATCGCCTACTTCCACCCGCTCTGGGAAGCCGCGCACGGCGAGAAGCGAATCGAGTCGCCTGGAGCGAACGAGTTCGCCGCGCTGCTTCGCTCATGGAATATCGAATTCGATACCACCCGGCTGGAGCCCAGCGCGGCGCGGCCGTTTCCGGACCCGGAAGCGGCAGTCCGGCGGGCCGCAAGCCGTCTGTTCGTACCGGAGGGCTCGGCAAATTACAGGCGGCTGGAGGATGCTGTGCGGCAAAACCTGGAACCCATGGACGGCGGCGGATACCGCTTTCAGTGGCAGGCGGAGATCATCCCGCACCTGTTCTCATGGGCGCCGCGAGGCGAGTGACCACGTGAGACCGCGCAGCTTCGAAATGGCGTCGACGATCACAGTGAACGCCCCGGCCAACGCCGTCTGGATGGCGCTCACCGACGCCTACCGATGGCCGGAGTGGTGCCGGGCCTGCCCGGAAGTCTCGACAGCGCCCGACACATGGTCGCCCGGAGAGGCGCTGTCATTCAAACTGCGCATGGCCGGCGTCGCGGTGCCGTTCAACGTCCGGCTGTCCGATGTCGAACCCGGCCGCCGCGTCTCATGGGTATCCAAAAAATTCACCATCACGGCGGTGCGGACGATCTCCCTGGAGCCGCGTGACGGGGGCGTAACGGTCACCGATCACAAACGGTTCAGCAGTCTCGTAACTCCGGTCGGCCTCTACTACCCGCGATTCCTGATTCGCCACATGACCGAATCATGGCTCGAAGATCTGAAAGCAGAGGCGGAGCGGCTCGCTAACTGAGGCGCGACTCCGATAGCGCCTCGTAGGTCACGCCCCGGTGGTCCATGTGGCTCCGGAAAAGCGTCACCCTGTCGACCGCGTACTCCAGCGCCGGCCCGCCCAGTTGGAGCTTCTGAAACGCCTGCCCGGCACGCCAATCGCTCGGCGGCCCGACATCCTGCTTGATGCGGCCTATTGTCACGTGGGGCAGGAACGGCCGCTCCTCCGGCTCAAATCCGACGCGCGAGAGCGCGCCCTCCACCCTCGCCCGCAAGCGCTCCAACCGCTTCACCTCGCCTTCGATCCCCACCCAGACCACCTTCGGACGCCCCCGGGCCGGAAACGTCCCCGTGCCAGCCATGCGTAACTGGAAGCGCCCGGTTGAGGTAGCCGCCTCCTCGATCTCCCGTGAAATCTCGGGCGCAAGCTCCGGGTCGATGCCGCCAAGGAAGCGCAGTGTTACATGTATCGACTTCGGTTCCACCCACCGAATCGTCTCCGCATGATGGCGCGCCAGCCTGCGCTGCAGGCCGGCGAGCGCGGTCTGAATATCAGGCGGCAGCGGGATGGCGACGAACGTCCTCCAGCGTTCTTGCCCAGCAGATCGCTCTCTGGATGAATCGTCACGTGTTGTTGGATTGGACATGCCGTAAACGAGTATATTCGCGGCTGCCAATCGATTTCCGAGATCCAGTTGCCACCGCCACCCCAAAAAGAGTTGCAAAATGCCTGTTCTCAGCTTCGTCTCATCGATGATCAAGCCCGGCGATGACATTCGAGTTGCCGTGAACTGGGCCATCGAGAATGAGTTCCATGGCGTCGAAATCAGCGGCAGTACCTTCTGGCCGGACCTGCTCGATGACGAGGATATTGACTGGCTGGTGGCCAGTGCAGCCGGGCACGGCATCACATACACCATTCACTTCCTGCTGAAGGCGGCGCCCGCGGCGCACCACACCGAGCGCTGGCTCGGCTGGCTCGGCCAGATGAAGCAGACCATCGCGATGGCGGGGCGAATCAACTGCCCTGTGATCGTCCTGCACTCAGGCGTCATCGACTGCCCCGGCGTTGAACCGGAGCGGGCCACCGAGGCGCTGCGCAAGGACGCCGTCGATAACCTGCTCCGGTTTCTCCGCGAAGTCGAGCCCCTCGCCCGCGAAGCCGGGACCGTGATCTGCCTCGAGAACCTGCACCACAGGCAGGGCGACGTCACACGCAGCTATCAGCATCTGATCGACATCGTGGACGCCATCGACAGCCCGGCCTTGAAGATCACTCTGGACGTCGGCCACGCCTTCATCCACGATGGCCTGCCCGAGGCGATCGAGGCCTTCGGCGACCGGATTTATCACGTCCATCTGGACGACGCGCTCGATGGCAAAGACCACATGGAGATCGGGACGGGCGAGCTCGACATGGAGCTGTATGCCGAAATGCTGGAGCCTGGCAGGGTCGGGGTGGCAACGATGGAAATCGGAGGAGGCCCCGACGGCGATTACGAGGGCGCCCAGCTTCGCTCGCGAGATGCGCTGAAGGCCCGCTTCGGGGATTTGCTGACTTAGGCCGCCGGATTCATGCGATGCGGCGGAGCGATATGTCCATACGTGCGCCAAGAGCCTCGAACGCGCGGTCGAGCATATCAAGCCTTGAGTTGTGGAACAGGTCGAGAAGCCGGGACGCCGTCGTCTGGAGAGAGTCGAGCCGTCGAGCCAGTTCAGCCTTCGTGACATCCTGTTCAAGCATCATGCGGTACAACTCGACCTTGAGGCCGGCCATGGTCGGCAGAACGATCAGCCGCTGGTTTAGCAAGAGTGTCGAAGGGCGCGGAATCTCCAGGCCCTGTGAGATATATCCATCCAGGGCGAGAAGCAAAGCCTCTTCTGCCATCTGCAAGGCCTCCGATTCGGAGTCGCCCTCAGTAATTGCCTCGGGGATGTCAGGGACGGTCACAACGAATCCGCCATCCTCCGGTGTGAAAGTAGCCGGGTATGCCAGCATCGCTCACTTTCTCCTCTGGCTGCCGGGTTACAGCCAGTCGTCGATATCCAGTTGCCTCAGTATCGATCGGCGGGTGCCGATCTTCATGTCCTTGTTGTGCATCGGGAGGGTAGCGAACCGGTCGCCCTTCTGCAGCCGGATGTGGCTACCCTTCTGCCGGACTACGACCACACCGCGGGCCTGCAAGTCCCTCAACAGTTCCCTCGGCTTCTGCACCCTGGCCATGTGCTAACTGTAATACATAATTGTATTGTTACGACTATTAGAGCCTAATACATATATGTTAGAACGCCATGTGTATCACGTCAAGTGATATGGCTACGCATGGACCTCTACGCGCGGCTGCTGGAGCCGGGGCGAGTCGGCATCGCGACTATGGAGGTGATGAAGGAACGAGACACCGCGGGAGTTCAGATACGGTCGCGGGACGCCCTCAAAGCCCGCTTCGGGGAGATACTGACTTAGGCCGCCGACTAATACTCGGCGACCAGCTTCTGCTTGAACCGATCCCCGTCCCACTCGGCGCCCCAGCCCGGACCCGAAGGCGCTGAGATGTGGCCTTGCTCGGGAACGATGGGATTCATGAGGCCGACATCGCGCCCTGACTCATCGAGGCCGCCGCCGGGAAAATACTCGTAGTAGCTGGTATTTGCTATCGCCGATAGCAGGTGCGCATGCACCAGGCCGAATAGGCCGCCCGGCCCGTTGATCTCCACGTTCGTCCCATGTAATTCCGCCAGATGCGCCAGCTTCATCACGGCAGTCGTCCCGTACATCGCCGACGCGCGTATCAGATCGGTGGCGCCCGAGATGAGCCACTGCGCGGACAGATCAACGTCGTTCATCAACATCTCAGGCGCAAGCACGGGAATGTCCAGAGCCGCGCACAGCGCCTGCATCCGGTTTTGAACCCGCTCCGGGAGGGGCTCTTCCAGCCACCGATAGTTCAACTCTTCCAGGGCATGCCCGATTCGCACAGCTTCCTCGAACGTGTAGATTCCGACCGGGTCGTGCATGCAGTCGATGCCATCGCCGACCTCATTCCGGATCGCCGTCAGCCACCGGATGTTCTCTGCCACATCGTGGTAGAAGTGGTCCTTGGTTGCGGGAAACCCGTTGTCTACGGCCTTGCGGGCGTCGGCCGCGGCCTCTTCCGCGGTTTCTCCCCTGATGTTCAGATAGCAGGGAATCTGATCGCGAACGCGACCCATCAGGTGGTAGACCGGCAGCCCTGCGGCTTTCCCCGCGATGTCCCACAGGCAGTTGTCGAGCGCACCGGCCCACCCCGGTTCCCGATACACCCATCGGGTGCCCTGGTGGAGCTTCTGATAGATCCGCTCCCGATCAAGAGGATTTTCGCCGATAACCAGGGCGCGCATCTGATCCAGGTTGGCTCTCAGGGTCGAGCCGCTGAGATCGCCGGTTGGATGCGTGGTGCAGACGCCTTCTACTCCCTCGTCGGTCTCGACGTGAAGTACCTGGACGTACCCCTGCCGGGTCTCGGCCACGTCGTGCGTCCACCGCATCCGCGCCATGCCCGGCACGTTGTGGAGGCCAAAGATACGATCAGGCACCGAGGATTCGAGTATCGACAGTTTGAGGCTTTTTATCTTCATCGGGAGAAATGGTCCTGTGTTGTCCGGGGGCCGCGCTGCCCAAAGGATAACGCGTCATTAATCGTCGCGATATGGCTCCCCGTCGGAACCAGATCTATGACTTCCCTCATGCGGGCGTTGCAGCCATGCGTCTGACGCATGAAATAGATAACGGGAAACCGCGGTCGATCGGACTACGCCCGCCAGATTGACTCTACTCTCCCGCGCTGCTACTTTTGCGGCCAGCCTTTCCGGCGGCGTTTCCGCCGTGGCAAAAAGGCCGGAACGGGAGAGTGAGTCTCATGACGTCCCCAGTTTCCGCAAGAGTGTCTACAGACGTTGCGCTTATGGGTCACCTCATGCGCCGGGCGGGCTTCGGCGCATCTGCCCCTGAACTGGAAAAGCTGGCAGAGCGGGGCTACGACGCCGTAGTCGACGACCTGCTCGATTTCGAGCGCCACGAGCGGCCAGCCGAAGACCTCATAGAGCGGTTCCATCTCGAACATGCCGACCGTGAGGGCGGCAGGTGGGTGGCGAAACACTGGGTCTTCAGGATGATCAACTCCCAGCGCCCGCTCGAAGAGAAGATGACGTTGATGTGGCACGGCCGCTTCGCAACCGGGTACGGCAAAGTCAATAACGGGCCGATGATGGCCGCCCACCTGGAGATGCTGCGCGACAACTGCATGGGCAACTTCCGCACACTGCTGGAAAAACTCTCCCGCAGCCCGGCGATGATCTGGTGGCTGGACCAGCAGACCAACCACGCCCCCGCAGTCAACGAGAACTACGGCCGCGAGTTGCTCGAGCTGTTCAGCATGGGCCGCGGCAACTACACCGAAGACGACGTGCGCGCGAGCGCGCTGGCGTTCACGGGATGGACCATTGACCAGACAATCCCTCGTTATCCGAATGGCTGGTACGACACGTGGTTTGTCTACCGGGAAGAGGATCACGACGATTCCGAAAAGACGTTCCTCGGCGAGACCGGCAGGTTCAATGGCGACGACATAATCGACATCGTCGTCAAGCAGCCCGCGACGGCCCAGTTCGTGGCCGGCAACATCTACCGCTTCTTCGTTTCGGACGAGCCGGACGGTGAGGCCATAGAGTTCCTCGCGCAGGCTTATTTTGATTCCGGATACGAGATTCGGGAAGTGATGCGGGCGCTCTTCCACTCCTCGTTCTTCAAAGAGGCCCGCTTCCAGCGCGTGAAGAATCCGGCCGAGCATCTGGTGGGAGTGCTGAAGCTGACCGGCCAGCACACCGACCCTTACGAGTTCGGCCTCTCGGGCCTGGTGGACGACTGCCAGGCGATGGGGCAGGAGCTGCTCAATCCGCCGACGGTAGAGGGCTGGCACACCGGCCACGAGTGGATCGACTCGGCGTTTCTCATCGCACGCGTCAACTTCGCCGCCGAGCGCCTTGCCGACACAACAGCGCCGGGCATACGCCAGATTCTGGACCGCATTGCCGGTGACCATGCTTCTATGGAACTCGATGAGCTGATCAACCGATGCCTCTATGAGATGGGTTCGGTTTACCTGGACGGCTGGACGCGGGATGTGATCAAAAGCGATCTCGATCTGCCCGACGCGGTCGACTGCTCAGGTGGCGCCGGCAACGAATCGTTTGCCGATACCGCTACCCAGGTGATGCAGATGATCTCCGCTTCACGTGAATACCAGATGGCCTGATCCGTCCCTCCCAAATGACGCCACATCCTCAGACGAGCCAGGACTACTCACATGACAACTAATGGCAACGGCAAGAAGCCCCCGGTGGTGGTCGTTTTGCAGCTCTCGGGCGGCAATGACTTCATGAATACCGTCATCCCGTATGCCGACCCCTACTACCACGAGTTCAGGACTACGGTCGGCATAGCGGACGAAGACGTGTTGAAGATCGACGATCATTTCGGCTTTCACCCGGCCATAACCGAGATCAGCGAGATGTACGCAGCCGGCAACGTCGCCATCATTGCGGGCATCGGCTACCCGGAGCCGGACAGGTCGCACTTCCGCTCCATGGACATCTGGCACACCGCAGAGCCCTCGGCAGTCGTTTCCGAGGGCTGGCTCGGCCGGACGATTCGCGAGCTGGACCCGGACAAGCAGAACGTCTGCACCGGTGTCAGCTTCGGCCAGGGCATGCCGAGGGCGATGTACCTCTCCGGCACACCCGCGATTTCCGTCAGCCACCTCGAAGGCTACGGGCTGCTCACCTCCCTGGCGGGCAACCGCCAGCGAAAGGCGCTCAACGCATTCACCAGAATGTACGTGCCGGAAGAGTTCGAAGAGGCCAGCGTGGTGATGAAGCACATCGGGCAGACCGGCATCGACGCCCTCACGGGCGCGGACATGCTGAAGGTGGCCCCGGAGCAGTACTCCTCGACGGTGGAGTACGCCGACGACCCGCTCGCGCAGAGCCTTAAGGGCATCGCACAGGTCCATCTGGCCGGCATCGGCTCGCGCATCTTCTACGCCCAGCTCGGCGGCTTCGACGTCCACGGTGCCCAGATCGCCACGCACAACACGCTCTGGCGGCAGGTTTCTTCGGCGGTGAAGGACTTCTTCGACGATCTGCATGAACACGGTCAGGGCGAAGAGGTGATCATGCTAGTTTTCTCGGAGTTCGGCCGGCGCATCAGGGACAACGGCAACGGCACGGATCACGGCTCCGGGGGCGGCGCGCTTCTGATCGGCGACCGCGTCAACGGCGGCATGTACGCAGAGTACCCGTCGCTGGCGCCGGAGGACCAGATCAGCGGCGACATGCGTTTCAACAATGATTTTCGGTCGCTCTACTCGACCATCCTCGAAGGCTGGTTCGGCATCGCGCCGGAAGAGATAGTCAACGGCAACTTCGAGCGGTTCGACGGCATTTTTGCCGGGCCAGTAATTATGGGGGCTTGAGATGACATCAACCCTGGATCCCGCGCCCGTCCTGAAAGACCCGCCAGGCGACTACCCGTTTCTGCTGCGAATGGGCCACCGGTTTGAGACAACGGTCGGCCAGCGGCTGCCAGTCGACGGTCTGTACGGCGCGCTCGACATGGCCGTCGATGACGAAGGCTGGATGTACGTCATCAATAAGTGGGTCACCCCAAACTTCGGGCGCGTCCGCTTCGTCGTCGTGTCGATCGACGACACTTACCGACCGGACATCCTGTCGGCCCCAGACGGAAACCCGGAAGTCCACGGACAGGAGATCCTGCCATCGCCGGTCTGCTGCACTATCGACTCCAACGGCACGCTTTACCATACCGACGAGACGGCCAACAAGGTCGTGACCTACAGCCGGTCCGGCGAGACGCTGGGCTACTGGGGAGAGTCAGGCGACGGGCCGGGGCAGTTGAACGCGCCTTCGGGGCTCGCCTTCGACAACGACGGCAACCTGTGGGTCGTCAGCACCCGCAGCCCGCGGATACAGAAGTTCACGGCTGGCGGCGAGTTCATCTCCGGCTTCGGCGAGTTCGGTACCGAGCCGGGCCAGCTCAACTACCCCTGGGGCCTGGCGGTAGACCCGATCAACAACAGCCTGCTCGTTGCCGACTGGCGAAACGACCGCATACAGCGGTTCGGCCAGGACGGCGAGTTCATGCAGGTAATCGGCGAGCCGGGCGACGGGGTGGGCCAGCTCAACCACCCCAGCGACGTCGCGGTCGACGCCCACGGCGATGTCTACGTCTGCGACCGCGGCAACCACCGCGTGCTGCAGTTCAATCCACGCGGTCTGTTCATAGAGTCATTCGTAGGCGACGCCCCGATGACCGAGCGTGGCGCCGACAAGCTGATGGCCAACATGGACATGCTCCGCTGGCGTGATCACATAGCCGATCTCGACAGGGAGAAGCGGTTCTACAACCCCACGTCGGTAGTCGTTGACGACCAGTTCCGACTGTACGTCGTTGACTCAGGCCGCTACAGGGTCCAGATCTACCGCAAGACCTTCAGGGAGCTTGCGCCCGATCAAGTGGACAGCGCCGAAACGTACAACGACCCGAAGCTGAACTAGAGAGCCCTTCACCCCCGATGAATCAAATGATCCGCGCTGATGACCCTCGATTTCGCTGGTCGGGAGCGATCTCAAACGACGTGAACCCTGATTGGGTCATGCCCTGGCGGATCCCCTTTGAGGAGAGAGGCCTGTTCGCAGATGAGCTGACTGAGCGTGCGGCTATGCCGGCGGGGGTAAGGCTGAGCTTCCGCAGCAACAGCTCCTCGATTGAAGGCTATTGCGAGCCGTTTCCTGAGCGCAGCCCGATAGATCTCCTCATCGACGGAAAAATGGTTGGCTCAAGAGAGACTGCAGACCGGACGGCATTTCGCTTTGACGATCTCGGGTCGGAATCCAAACTATTCGAACTGTGGCTGCCTCAATTCGGAGAGTTCCGATTCAAGGGCATGGAAATTCAGGAGGATGCTGAATTATCTGAGGATCTGAGTCCGGCCCGCCCTCGTTGGATCACCTACGGAAGCTCGATCACCCATTGCCGCACAGCGGACTCCCCGACGCTTACCTGGCCGTCTATCGTGGCCCGCACTTGCGAATACGACCTCACCTGCCTCGGATTTGGCGGGCAGTGTCATCTGGACCCGATGATGGCCCGGGTAATCAGGGATAGCGCCGCTGACCTGATTTCGCTCTGTCTCGGCATCAACATTTACGGGGGCGCCTCTCTCAGCCCGCGTACGTTTGGCCCCGGAATCGTGGGCTTCGTGAAGATCATTCGTGAGAAACACCCGGACACTCCGCTGACGCTGATTTCACCTATCTACTCTCCCGGCCGGGAGGATACTCAGAACGAAGTAGGATTCACCCTGAGCCAGATGCGCGCAGAAGTGGCGATTGCGGCCGAGAAACTTCGAGTCAGCGGAGACACGAACATCCAATACGTCGACGGACTGGATGTGTTCAGTTCAGAACACGCTCATCTGCTGCCCGATGACCTGCACCCCAACACCGAGGGTTACGGAATCATGGCCGGGAACATGCTCAAGCTATTGCCTTCGATCTAGATCGCATCGCGGGCGAGGTGCGGATTACCCGATCTCCACCGTCTGCGGCGGCTCGAGCACGGCGTGCACCACCAGGATTGTGGCTTCCGAGTTCGTGTGATTGCGATAACCGTGCGGCTCGTTGGCAATCGCTGCGAAGTAGTCCCCCGCAGCCAGCACGGTCTCATCCAGCGCCCCATACGTGAGCGTGATGGCGCCGTCCAGGCAGTACAGGCCCGCCTCGTGGTCCGGGTGGAAGTGAAGCGGCACCTCGGCGCCCGCCTCCAGCCGGTTCAGCACGGCGTAAGTCGATGCCGCGCCGGAAAAAGAGCCCGTCAACTCGTGTCGGGTGATCCCGTCCGATGAGATGGCGCGCGTGCCGGCGCGAATGATACTGGGATGCGACTCTGCGTCGTCGAGGGAGTCTGGGTCATCGACGTGCACCGTCTCGGGCGGTGTCACCGGGAACATCGTGACCATCTCCGCCGGCGTGTCGGTGCGGTTCACGAACGCGTGCAGCGTTCCGGGCTTCGCCAGCACGGTGTCGCCGCCGCGCACGACGAGTCGATGGCCGTCGAGCCAGCACTCCAGTTCGCCGCTGATCATGAACTGCGTCTCTTCCGCCTCGCCGGGATGGTAGTGGTAAGGCACACTCGAGCCGGGAAGAAACGTCAGATGGCCGACGTGCAGGCTGGCCGCACCGGTCTCCGGCCCGGAAAGCGAGTATCGCGGGACTCCCGGATACCTGTCGGCATGTTCCTGCTCGCTCCGCCTCAGTACCGCCACCGCTTCCCCTCCAGATGATCGCTATTGCCCGGATACTACACCCGTCGCCACACCGCGATAAGATGCGCCTGCGATCGTGAGACGGATCCTCGCGCCCCCAGAGAGACACCCGCTTCATGACTTCCTCGAACGGCACAGGCGACCACACGGCCGACGTACTGATCGTCGGCGCGGGCGCGTCCGGCGCGGCCGCCGCGGCATGGCTTGCAGAGGCCGGCTTCGATGTCGTCTGCCTTGAACAGGGCCACTGGCAGAACCCGGACAAATACGCCACCCTGGACCCCGACTTCGACTTCCAGTCGATGAGCAAGTGGTCCTACGACCCCAACAAGCGCGCGCTGCCTGAAGACTATCCGATCAATCTGGAAAACTCGC
>JADFPB010000227.1 GCA_022562515.1 Chloroflexota bacterium
CGGCGCCTCGGTCTCTCCGACGACGAAGCGCGGGACATCGAGACCGCCGCGCGCCTGCACGACCTGGGCGAGATCTACGAGCCACCCGACAGCGACGAGGATCACGATCCAGAGGCCGAACTCAGCCGCATGCGCCGGACGCTCGGCTCGTACAGCCCGCACCGCAGGAGGATCTCCCTCGGGGCGCATTTGCTGGCGTTTGGAACGGCCGACCAGCAACGGTCGATCCTGCTGCACGAACTGGCGCACGCTATGGTGCACCACAGGTATCCGAAAGCTACCGCGCACGGGCGCGAGTTCAGCGCTGCATGCCGGCAGCTTGGCGTCGAGCCGTTTCGGACAGTCGATCTGCCGGTCCGCGAGTGGCTTTCAAACGAACGTTACGGCTATCGTTGCGGGCGGTGCGGGGTGCTATCGCTCCGGAAACGCCGGGTCCGCTCAGTCCGGTGCGGCTGCGGGGAGAAGGTTTCGCCGGAGCGTGCGGGCCTGATCGCGCTGCCGCCGGGAAGCGAGCCGCGTCTGCTGGGGACAGTCGCGCTGCGCCGCTAATCGTTCGGCGGCAGGAAGGCGATGGCGGGGTGGGAGAGTACGGGCGTCACGCTGCTGGCCTGTTTGATCGGCTCGCGCCCGTCCCACCACTTTAGTGCTTCGATCTCGTTGCCGGGGGAGGGCTCGGCGTCATTGACGGTGATCCTGAAGACCCGGTGGTGGCGAACGTCTGACTCGTGTTCCAGAAGATACTCGAGGCTCAGCAGTTTGAGTGCGGTCTCCTCGTCGAGTTCCCGGGCCGCAGCTGTCCCGTCCGTCTCTCCAGCCTCGCTTCTGCCTCCAGGCAGGTTCCAGAAGTTTAGGGTGTCGTCGCGAGCCAGCAAAACACGATTGTTGCGGATGATTACCAGGGTTGCGCGACGCGGTTTTTCGGCCACTCGGTATCTCCTGAACGAAGGGGGAAGCTCGTGGGCCGCTGAGGCCAGATGGGGCAGGATATCCGGAACCGGTGGATTGTGCCTCCACCGGGCCGGTGCTAGAGTTCATGTGTGGAACTGAATAGCTGCGCCGGGTAGTAATCGGCGCGCAGCGGAAGACCTTTAAAGACAGTCCAGAGAGGCTGGCAAGGATGACCGCAGAGCCGGGGACTGACGCGCCCCGGACTGACTGTGTACCCCTTGTCGGCCCACCAGGGACCAGATGGCAAGGGGTTTTTTGTGGCCTCGGGCACAGGCGAAACACAGGGCAAAGTGATACTGAGCGCACCGGAAGTGCGGCGCGCTCTCACTCGCATCGCGCATGAGATCCTCGAACGGAACGGCGGGTCAGAGGGTGTGGCGCTCGTCGGGCTCAAGAAACGCGGCGTTCAGATCGCTCGTCGGCTCGCCGGAACGCTGGAGGCCATCGAGGGCCAACCAATCGACGTCGGTGTCCTCGATCCCCGCCTCTATCGCGACGATCTTGAAGTGGCGGGTGCGAAGCCGGTGCAGCCGACCGAGATCAACTTCGATGTCGAAAATCGCCCGGTCGTGCTCGTCGATGACGTTCTCTATACCGGTCGCACGATTCGCGCCGCCATGGACGCACTGATCGACTTCGGCAGGCCGTCATCCATCCAGCTTGCGGTGCTCGTCGACAGGGGGCATCGGGAGTTGCCAATCCGGGCCGACTTCGTGGGCAAGAACGTCCCGACTGCCGGGGATGAGGCGATACGGGTCCTGCTCCAGGAGCTGGATGGGGAAGACTCGGTGCTACTGGTACGGGCGCCCCGGGAACCCTCCGGAGAACCCAGAAAAGGGAGTGACTGATGGCCCGCACCCGCAACGCGGTGGCGACACGCGAGGCGCCGCCCGCCGGCAGGGCCGCCGGCAGGGCTCGGAAGACGCCCACTGCAAAGAGACCGGAAGGGATCAGTCCTTTCACGCAGCCCGAATTGTGGAACGGTCCGGGTCGCCACTTGCTGGACCTCGATCATGTCTCGCCGCAGGAGATTACGGAGATACTGCGCAGTGCAGACGGGATGAAAGAGGTGCTCTCAAGGAGAGTCCGCAAGACGCCCGCGTTGAGAGGCAAAACGATAGTCACGCTCTTCTTTGAGGCAAGCACGCGGACACGCGTCTCTTTCGAGCAGGCCGGAAAAGTTCTCGGCGCGGACGTGATCAACGTGACCGCAAGCACCAGCAGTGTGACCAAGGGCGAGTCGCTGCTCAACACCGTTCGCACGCTTGAATCGATGCATGTGGACGTGCTGGTCATGCGCCATCCTCATTCCGGCGCCCCGTATTTCGTCGCCCGCCACGTAGACGCGGCGGTGGTGAACGCGGGTGATGGGACGCACGCTCATCCGACGCAGGCGCTGCTGGATCTCTACACGATAGAAAGCCGCCTTGGCGGCGTGGCCGGCAAGAAGATCGCCATTATCGGGGATGTGCTTTACAGCCGGGTCGCGCGCTCCAACATCTGGGGACTGTCGAAGATGGGCGCCAACGTGACGCTATACGGCCCTCCGACGCTTATGCCGCCGGACCTGCCGGATCTCAACCCCGCGACCGGCCCTGGGGCCGTGGTGCATGCGGCGTCCATGGATGAGGCGGTGGACGGGGCGGACGCGGTGATGATGCTGCGCATTCAGCGCGAGCGGCAGGCGGCCGGACATCTGCCGAGCATGCGGGAATATTCGCAGGTTTACGGACTGAACGCGAAACGCCTGGCGCTGGCCAGGCCGGGCGCCCTGGTGATGCATCCGGGGCCGATGAACGAGGGAATTGAGATCAGCCCCGACGTTGCGCACGGGGCTCAGGCGGTGATCGAGGAGCAGGTGGCAAACGGTGTGGCGGTGAGGATGGCCGTGCTCTACATGCTGGCGGCGAGGGGGAACAGTGGCCGCTAGCAGGAAGGGCATCGCGATCACGGGTGGGCGGGTTATCGACCCGGCGCGCGACATAGACCGCATCTGCGACGTCCTTATCAAGAGTGGAGCGATAGAGGCCATCACCGATGCGTCTGGGGAGTCGGCGCCAGACGGGTATGAAGTCTTTGATGCGACCGGCCAGATCGTTACGCCCGGTTTCATAGATGTTCACACGCACCTGCGGGAGCCGGGTGAGGAGCACAAGGAGACTATCGCCACTGGCACCCTGGCCGCGGCCAGGGGTGGCTTCACGACTGTCTGCGCAATGCCGAACACCGAGCCGGTGCAGGACAACGCCAGCGTGCTGGAGTGGGTCACGAGGCGGGCCGCCGAGGAAGGCTCCGTCAGGGTCCTCCCGATAGGCGCGGTGACGGTGGGCCGAAAGGGCGAGCGGCTGGCGGACATGGCCGAGATGGCGGCGTCCGGCGCGATCGGCTTCAGCGACGATGGCGACCCTGTTGCAGACGCCAATCTGATGCGGCAGGCGCTTTCCTATGCTTCCGGGCTCGGGTCCGAGGGTCTGGCGATCATGAATCACTGCCAGGAGCCGGCGCTCACCCGCGGCGCGCAGATGAACGAGGGCGGCGTATCGAACCGGCTCGGGCTCGCCGGCTGGCCGAACGAGGCGGAGGCGGGGATGGTGGCCCGCGACATCGAGCTGGCGGCCCTGAGCGGCGGCAGGCTGCATGTCTGCCATCTCAGCACACGCCAATCCGTGG
>JADFPB010000041.1 GCA_022562515.1 Chloroflexota bacterium
CCACGGAGACCTCTTTCGCGGTTGCGAACGGCCAGGGCTGGGGGTTGCCCATTGGCGTGTCGTTGGGGTCGGGTGACCATAGGAGGCCGTGGCTGAAGCCGCGGTCTATTTCACGTTCGCCGCGCGGAGCCACCGTGGTGATCGAGAGTCCCCGGATTCCCACGTTCTCGGATAGCGACCGGTGTTCGACGACGCCGCTGATGAACGCCGGCCGCTCTGTCGTTGGTGAGGTATCCCAATCGTAGTTTTCGTAGTAATCGGCGGGAGCGGGCAGGTACGGCTCGCCTTCGCCGTACTTCTGGGGCGTTATCGAGACGATGGATTCGGCAACGACTATCTCGCGGGTGCCGGGGTCCTGTGTCGCAACGGCAGCCGCCAGCGGTTTCGTGTCAGGTGCAGCGGCGGTGTCGCCAGACCGCGCGGGGGCTTCCGTGCCGCAGGCGGCTGCCAGCGCGATCGTGAAGAGAATAAGAGGGATAAAGAAGTTTCGATACATCCGATTACGGCCTGTTGCGAAGAATTGTGCCTGCTCCGACATCCCAGATGAGTGCTGTCCGGTGCGGGATGGGAATCCATGTTCCAACAGAGAGGCTGGGGCAGGCATGGGTGCGGACCCCAAATATCAGGTCGGAGCGCGATGGTGGGTGACCCGCTCGCGTAGGAGATCAGGGTGATTGGATCTATCGGACTGGGGGCCAGATTGCCCGACGCTGGAGGCCGCAGGGTATTGCGCTCTGACTACGATACCGATCCAGAGCGTCGCAAGGCCATTGTGTGCGCATCGAGGCGCTACCTGGCCACGGAAGATGTCCATCCGATCGTTGCCGGGCGATTCCCTGCGGAGGGTGCCCGCGGTGGCCCAGATGTCTCTGGACTTACTCGGGATCGGGGCGTTTGCGGCCTGACTCGTAGGCGAATTGCCCGCGGAGGGTAAGGTTTTCGTTGGGGCGGGGCGGGCCCCGCCCTTCAGGAGTGGGCTGCAAACCAGTCCCTCGCTCGGTCACAGAATTCTTCTACCGCTATCGGATCGTGGTCTTCGTTTGCCTCAAACATGGCTGTCTGGATGAATGGTCCGCCCTTGCCATAGCTCGCTCTCTGGTCATTCCGGACGGGTTGCAACACGAAGTGGATGTGCCTTGGTCCCGATTCGGAGTGGGACCACAGGCACGAATAAACCTGGTCGGCGCAGGTTATCTCGGTAACCGCAGAGGAGACTTTATTGAGCAAAGGGCCGAGTTCGGCTGCCTCATCGACGTCGAGATCAGCGAGGCCTGTGCAGCGGCGCATCGGCTTCAGGGTCAATGTACCGACGCCCAGCGGGCCGACACAGTGCTCTATCACCCAATGGTGGGTATTGCTGATCCTGCCGCCCGGCAATATCTCGTCGCCGGCAGTAAGACGACATGTGATGCAGCCTGACATATATTCCGCTCCTTGACCGGAATCGTGCAGGGTTGCCGACGCCGGGTCCGCCGGAACCGAAACGGGGAATCTGTCGTTTCAAAATATGTAGTTCCCTCTCGCGAACTGTCCAGAGTCACTCTTGAGTAGGTAGCGCCGTTTTGGCCCGCGCTGCATCGAACTACGTATCGCTGGATGCGCGGCCGCGATTTCATATTTTCATCGCCGGTCCTGTGCCAAAAAAAAGGATTTCATTTTGTTGATTACATCCCGTCGCAAGACGATCTTGCTGACGCTGGCGGGAGTGTCTGCCGTAGCCGCCATAGCGTGCGGCTCGGACGATCCCCCGGCAACGTTTGCGACCCAGACACCGTTCCCGACTTCGGCCGCCCAACCCGCAGCGACGCAGGCCCCTGCGGCCACTACGGCCCCTGCGGCCACAGCAGCCCCCGTCGCTGAGCCGACAACCGCTCCGGCGTCTGATGCCCCCGCGGGCGCCGACCGAGTGGACCTGACCAGCGACAACTTCAACTGGCTGGTTGAAGTTGTTGGCACGGGCACCAAGCCGGCCATCGCAATCGCTCCGGACGGAACACCGAATATAGCGTTCATGTTCGAGGCGATGAGCGGCGGCTTTGTAAAGGCCGGGGCTCGCGTGAATGGCGCCTGGGACATCTCGACCGTGGCGGAGGGTTACTTCTACGGGCCGCTCGATATAGACGTGGGACCCGATGGCGTGGCGAAGGTTGCCTGGCACGACCACCAGGCAAGCAGTTTCCAGCCGAACCTCGGGGACATCGAACTGGGCATCAAGACGGCTACCGGCTGGGCCCGCAAGACTCTCGGCGATGACGGGCACGATGGCTGGGACACCCGGTTGATCATCGACGATAACGGCATTGTCCACGCCGCGGGCATCGACCCCAGGGAGTTCGGCGGTGATGGTGTTGAGTACTACCGCGTCGACACCAACGGCGATGTGACGGTTGAAGCCGTCGGAAGCGGCTCCCTGACGTACAAGTTCGCGGTCTCCGTTGACGTTGATTCCGCCGGCACGGCCTACGTGACCTACTACGACCAGAGTTCGAACGACCTGATTCTTGCCACACGAGGCGATGGAAGCTGGTCACGCGAGACGGTCGACGCTGAAGGTGACGCCGGGCAATTCGCTGAATTGGTTATTGACGACAATGACAGGTTCCACATCAGCTACGCTACCCAGACGGGGAGCGATGAGGCCGTGATCAAGTACGCAACGAAGGGCCCAGGCGAATCGGGCTGGACGATCACCGAGGTCGACACGCTGAGCAACATCTTCTACGGCTTCGAGGGCGCACGGGAGCTGACGTCGATAAAGATCGATAGCGCTGGGAACCCCTGGATCGCCTACACGGACGAGAACAACCTGAAGCTGGCAGTCTGGGACGGCAGCGCCTTCCGGACGGAGACGATCAGCACGCCGGCCGACCGCAAGGCCGTATTCGGCCAGCTCGTCTCGCTGGAGTTGGATGCGAGTAACGTTCCGCATATTGCAACGTTCGAAGTGACCGCCACCGGGCCGCTGAACGGGAACGTCCTCTACTTCAAGGGCACCGCCAGGTAACCGCCCACGATTCGGTCATGATGAAAGTCCGCCGGCAGGGTCTGGAACCCCGGCGGGCTTTCTTTTTGCGAGAGGCTATGATCTGGCGATGACGTACACGGTTATCGGCAGATGTCCGCGCAACGGCAACCTGGGTATCGGCATCGCGACCTACTCGCTGGCGGTCGGAGCGACCTGCCCCTGGTTCGCGCCCGGCCGCGGTGCGCTGTCCACGCAGGCGTTCACCAATCCCGATCTCGGCCCTGCCGGGGTTGAGCTGCTGGGCGCCGGCCGGTTGCCGGAAGAGGTGATTTCTGAATTGCGGCGGCTTGACGCCGAGTTCGAGTACCGGCAGATTGCGGTGCTCGACCGGTCCGGTAGCGCTGCGGCGCATTCCGGCAAGCGGATCAGGCAGTGGGCAGGCCACGTGATTGGAGACGGGGTGATTGCGATGGGCAACGGCCTCGCCGGCGGCGGCGTGATCGAGGCCATGGCCGGCGCTTTCGCTGCGAGCGAATCGCTCGAACTGGCCGGCCGGCTGATGAGTACGCTGGAGGCGGGACGGGACGCCGGAGGCCAGGAGCCTTCGCCGGGCAACCACCTGCCGGAGCGGTCGGCCGTCTTGCTCGTCTACGGTCCCGGCCCTGTTGCGCTTACGGATCTGCGGGTTGACCTGCACGATGATGCGGTGGGCGAGCTGAGGCGGACATTTGAGATCTACTCGACATACGAGCCGTACTACGAGCAGCGTCGCCGCGACCCGGGCCGGTTGCAGGCCCAGGAGGATTGGACGCGGGAACACTTCCCCGGAGAAGACCCGAAAGGAGATCCCGGCGGAAATCAGGTCGGGTAGCCGGGTTAGTGCTCGGTGACCATGCCGCCGTCAATGTTGATGGCCTGGCCGTTGATGTAGCTGGCGAGTGGTGTGCAGAGGTAGCCGACCAGCTCGCCGACCTCTTCGAAGGTGCCGGGGCGGCGTGCCGGGATATTCGCAACCCTGGCGCTCCAGTCAACGTCGCCCCAGCGCGCGGTGGGAATCAGGCCGGGGCAGACGGCGTTGACGGTTATTCCGTTGGGGCCCAGTTCGCGGGCCAGCGATTGCGTCATGCCGTTCACCGCGAAGTTGGCGGCGTTGTAGGCGGCTGTATTCGGGCTGCCTTTCTTGCCAGCTATCGACGAGATCATGACGATGCTGCCGCCCTCGTCCTGCTTCAGGAGATGCCTGGCCATTGCCTGCGCGGCATAGAACGAGCCGAGCACTTTCACTTCGATCACGCGCCGGAATACGTCGCGGTCGACATCGGTAATGGGAGCGCGATCCTCTCCCATTGGCGCCGCGGCGTTGTTCACGAGGATATCTGCGCGACCGAACTCTGACACCGCGCTCGCAACGAGCTCGTCTACGGCAACCGGGTCCGTGACGTCGACGACGAGCGGCAGTGCCCGGCGTCCGAGCCCGGTGATCTCGTCAGCGACACTTTCGATATCGCGCCAGCCCATCTCCTTCTCATCGTCCGGGTAGTTCGCCGGGTCGCGGCCGGTGCCGGTGATGGCTACGTCTGCGCCCAGCCTGGCAAGGACGAGCGCCGAGGCGCGACCGATGCCGCGGTGCCGGCCGGCGCCGGTGACGATTGCGACTTTACCGATCAGCGGCGTTGCGGAAACGTACGGGAACTGCGGCGCGGCTTCATTGCTTGCCATGGCTTCTCCTATGTCCCTGTGTCAATTTCGGTTCACTCAGGCGGCCATCCTGTGATGTGGCCGGATGTTACTGGGATTGCTCACGGAGAACTACCTGGGCCCGGAAGAAGAGGTTTCCGCGCAGGAAAGTGATCTCCACGGATTCGCCGGCCCGGTGGTGCCGGAGGAATCTGGAGACGTCCGTGCGATCGATGATATCGTCACCGCCCATCTCGACGATTATGTCGTCGATGAGCATGCCTCCGTTCGCGGCTGCACCTCCAGACTCCAAGGCGATGATGCCCACCCCGCGGGATATACGCAGGCCCAGAATGAGCGCCAGCGCGGGTGTGATGTCGACGGACTCAGTGATGCCCAGGTCTCCCGGCGGAAGCGTACTTTCCTGAATCAGTTGCTGCACGATCGCGCTGGCCGTGTTGATCTCGATGGCGAAGCCGATTCCCTCGCCAGAATTCAGGCGTGCGGTGTTGATGCCGATGACGAGGCCCTCCGCGTTCACCAGCGGTCCTCCACTGTTGCCCGGATTGATCGCCGCATCGGTCTGAATCAGGTCCGTTAGCTGTTCCCCGCCTTGCGCCACAGTCCTTCCCAGGGCGCTTATCACGCCCTTGCTGACGGTGGGGCCGCCGGCGAGGCCGAGGGCGTGCCCGATCGCGATTACA
Organism: Chloroflexota bacterium; assembly: GCA_022562515.1. Taxonomy (GTDB): domain Bacteria; phylum Chloroflexota; class Dehalococcoidia; order Lucifugimonadales; family Lucifugimonadaceae; genus UBA1151. The sequence continues at coordinate 5,347 of JADFPB010000041.1, forward strand.
TCTTCTCCCACCCTGAGGCCTTCCGAGTCGCCGAGCACCGCGGTCTGCAGTCCTTCAGCATCGATCTTGATCACGGCAATGTCTGCGGACCGGTCCTCGCCGAGAACGGTTGCCTGGAAAACGCGGTCATCTGTGAGCGCCACAGTGATTGTGAGAGCGCCGTCTATGACGTGTTGATTCGTCAGGATTAGCCCGTTCGATTCCAGGATCACACCGGTCCCTGAGCTGTCGCCGAATCGAGTCTGGGCCTGGATGGCGACCACCGACGGCGTTACCTCTTCCACGATGTCTGCTGTGCTGCGGACGGTCTTGACCGGCCCGGGAAGGGCTATGGCGGTTGGAGTGGGCGGCAGCGAGATCGCGGTTGGCGTTGGTGGAAGGCTGATGGCAGTTGGGGTGGGAGGTAAGACGATCGCCGTTGGTGTTGGAGTTTCCTCACTGGAACTACACGCAAGAAGAGCGATCATGGCCATTGCCAGTGTGAAAACCGCTGTGCTGGGTTTTGGCCGTGTTAGCGACATGGGGAAGTTTCCGGGGCTGTGGCGCGGGCGAAGGCTCTTGTCTTCATTGAGAACCGGGTGGAATGGCGCAGTATAGGCGATCACAGTCAGAAATCATCTTCACATGTATCTCCCAGCGCCAGCCTATAATCCACCGTTTGAGCGCGAGTGCGGCTAGCTTGAAAATAGCAAACATTGAGGATACACGGACGTGGATGATTGTCGGATACTTCTGATGCTTCCGGGGGCTGAAGCCTGCCGCCCAGTTGAAGATCGGGGAAGACCGGCCGGTTGGCCAGCTTCGTATCGATATTCAGCGACTGCGCCCGGGTCGGCAGCGTGGTGTTGCGGGTGGAATCTGGTCTGGACCAGAAATTTTTGAAACCACAGGTACAGCCGGAATCGCGTTTGCAGAGGGCGGCGGAGCTGGCCTCTGCGGCTTGGGGCGGCCAGGGGCAGTCAGGGGCAGTTAGAAGCTGAACAACCGGACCGGCAGCATCATCTCCGGGATTTTCTGGCGGCGAACCCGTTCAGATTTGGGACTTCTCGCGGCGATTTTTGCCGGCGTGCTGATCGCTTCCACCGTGCTTGCAGGCTCCTGGATATACATCCGCAGCCTTGAACGCGTCGGGGTCGAAGGCGCGGTCGAGGGGTTGGTCCCGGCAAGCAGGGTCCTGCGCGTGCTGAACTCCAGGATGCCTTTCACTCCAGCCGCGTTCGAGGAAGGCTCCGCAGTATTGCGAGAGGCGTCGGCGGGGCTGGAGGCGATCATCAGCGGCGATGGCCACCTTCTTCGCACGCCGCGCCTGTTCTGGGGGCCGGCGGACGTTGGCGTCCGCGTGGGGGTAGACGAGAACGGCGCCTCAGTCCCGCGGGCGCTGATTCAGAGAATGGCGCACCTGGTGGACAACGTCGATTTCGTTGAGGGGCGCCCACCCAGCGAGGTTCTGAACAAGAGCGGTCCATTTCCAGTCGTTGAGACTGCCGTGCGCGCATCGCGGGCTGCCGAGCTCGGGGTGCAGTTGAACGATGTGCTTGAGGTTGGCGCGACGCCGCGCGAATTCGGGCGCTTCATAGCGATCGTGACCGGCCTGTTCGAGCCGAAGGATTCCAATTCCCTGGTCTGGGCCGGCATCGCAGACGACATTCTCAGCCCGTCTCCTGCGACACCGTTGATACCTAACCCGCTGCCGCTCTTCGTGCGTGGCGACGCGATCTGGGAGCTTACACGGGAGAGTCCGATAGCCGTGGGAGAAGCGCGCTGGTTTATCTATCTTGACCAGGGCGCGCTTGCATCCCAGCTCAGGACCGATCTGATCAGCGGCATCGACGAATTCGAAGATATCGCCCAGAAGAAAATCCCGCGCTCCAGGGTGGGCACGGGACCGAGGGCAACGTTCGAGAACCTCGAGCGGAGGGCGGTGTTCGCGCAGACTCCTACGTATCTGATGGGAGCGTTGCTGATCAGCGTTGCGCTTTACTACCTGTACATGGTCGCGGGGCTGCTCGCGGAGAGGCGGCGGGAAGACATAAGCATGTTGCGCAGCCGCGGCATCAGCACGCTGCAGGTTGCAGCGCATTACGGCATGGAGATGCTGCCCGTCGTAGCCATCCCGGTTGCGGCCGCCCCGTTCCTGGCGCTGCTGGTGATCTCCCAGATAGGCCGCCTCGGCGCCTATCGGACGATCACCGGCGGCGACGCGCTGCCTGTTGAGCTTTCCTGGGTGCCGTTCGCCTTTGCGCTTGCCACAGGAGTCGTGGCGCTGCTGATACTTATTACTCCGGCGGTGGCCCACGCCAGAACGAACATCGTGGCGCAGAAAAAGATGGCTGCGCGGCCTTCGGACCCGCCTTTCTTCCAGCGCTTTTTCCTGGATTTCGTAGTGCTTGCGCTTGGCGGCCTGGTCCTCTGGGAGTTGCGGACCCAGCAGACAATAGTGGTGACAGACGCCGCGGGTACGCAGTCGACGGATATATCGGCCCTCTTCGGACCGGTGTTGATACTGGTTGCGGTGGCCTTGATCTTCCTGCGGTTCTTTCCGCTGGTCCTGCGCGTCATCACCTGGGCGCTGGGACGGCACGCTCCGATATGGGCGACGCTGGGATTGTGGAAGCTGTCGCGCACCCCGTATCAGTACGCCTGGCCGATCTTGCTGCTGGTGCTGGGATCGGGGCTTGGTGTGCTCGCCAGCACGCTTGCTGAAACTCTGGAGTTGAGTTCGCAGCAACGTATCCAGTATGCGACCGCCAGCGATTTCCACGTGGAAAACTTCACAGCCCTCGGGGGCACAGATGGCTCGACCATAAACGAGTTGCGGGCGCTTCCCGGCGTGGATTCAGCCGCGCTCGGCTTGAAGGCGAAAGGCAGGCTGGGCACGACGGGCGAGGGTCATGAGTTCGACATCTTCGCCGTGGATCCGATCGGGTTCGCCAAGGTCTCCTGGTTCAGGGACGACTTTGCAGACATTGCGCTCTCTCCGCTACTGGACTCGATCTACGTTCCAGACCGGGCGCCTCCGGTCTTGCTGCCAAATGAGGCCAGTGAGATAGGCATGTGGGCCCGCGTAGACCCGCCCGCGGCGAACCTGTTTCTGTGGGTAGTGCTCCAGGACGCCAACGGGCAGCCCGTCACGGTGACACTGGGGCCAATCCAGGGCCCGGAGTGGGGCTTCCAGTCGGCTCAGGTACCGGACAGGCTTGCAAGACCGGCTCGCATAGCCTCCATTCTCGTGTTCGAGCCCGTGGCCGGTGACGGCGGTTCACCGACCACGTTCTATTTCGACGATCTGGAAGCAACGATCGGCCAGGCTGGCGATGAAGCCAATCGGGAAGTGATCATCCCGTTCGAATCACGGAGCGACTGGGCAACCCTGGCGACATCCGAGGGGCTCGACACCGTTTTCACGCTGGAACCGGAGCCGCCGGGACTTGGCCGGGACCAGGGAGAGTTTATCGGCCAGATGGTGCTTGGCCGCGGTACCGACGGGGGCGTGAGGGGGATCTACCGCGCAGTCGCCTCCGACGCATTCCCTGTGATCGCCAGCGAATCGTTCCTGGACGAGACGGGAATCAGGGTTGGCGAGCCGTTTGTCTCACGTGTGTTCGGAGTGTTCACGCCGCTGGTCATCGTCAATACCGTCAAATACTTCCCGACGCTGGACCCGGGTCTGGGCGGGTTCGTAATTACCGACTACGCTGCGATGTCCGATTTCCTCAAGTCCCGTGGGAACTCGTTTCCCAACGCCTCTGATGAACTCTACTTCGAGGCTGATGAAGAGGATATTTCGAGATTGATCGCAGAGGTTCGCGCCCGGACTTCCGGAGTGCTGAGGGTGGTGGATACCGGGACGCTGACGGCCCGCGCGCTCGTGGACCCGCTCGCGGTCGCCGGCTGGCGCGGCATGGCCGCCGTTGCGCTGATCGGCACGTTCGCCATCGTCGGGTTCGGATACATCACATATCTCGGCTCATACATCGCCCGGAGCAGACCGGAAAGCGCTCAACTGAGCGTGCTTGGCATGTCGCGCAGAACATATTTGCTCACCGTCGCGACCGAGCATGTGATAGTAGGCGTAGTCGGCCTGAGTCTGGGAACCGTCACCGGCCTCATCATGACCGACGTCGCGGTGGACGCGATCTCGCATACGGAGTCCGGAGGCCGGCTGATTCCACCGTTTGTGCTCAGCACGGACTGGACCGGGGTGAGCCTCATCTACGTGATTATCGGCGTGATCGGGATTTTCGCCGCGGTGAAGATGTTCAGGCAGTTCAGGCGGCTGGCGTTGAATCAGTTGATGAGGGTGGAGGAGTAGCGCGTGTTCACCTCATCCCTGCAACTGATGGCGCGCCGGAGCATCGCGCACTGGAAACTGCTCTCCGCGGTGGTGATCGGCGTGCTGCTCGCCGTATCGATCATGTCCGCGACCGTTCTCTACTTTGACTCCTTGCGGAACATCGCCCTGCAGCACGACCTTCAGCAGCAGGTTCCCGAGAGGCTGGACATCCTCATCGAGGCGAAGCAGTCTCCTGTGAATCCGCAGAGCCACGAAAATATCCTGTCGTTTGTCGAGCCGCGATTGGAGAGCAGGACCGGCAGCATATCTGCTGGAATCACCACGGCGTTCAAGTCGAATACGTTCTTCCTTGCGAACCCGGAAGACGAGCTTCCCCCGCCGTCCAGCGATCGCCGGCGGGCGTCGTTCGTCACGATTCCAGGGATCGAGGATCATGCCACCCTGGTCAGCGGAGGCTGGCCCAGCCGTACCCTGCCGGCCGTCGGCGGCGAGTTGCTGACGATCGATGCGGTGATCCCGGCCGAGGTGGCCGGGACGTTCGGACTGGATACGGGAGACATCTTCGTCATGGCGCCGTTCTGGGAGGCGGCGCATGAGCGCGTGCAGGCGCGGATCAGCGGCGTGTACCAGCGAAACGAGCCGGACGGGCTGTTCTGGCGGGTTTTTGACGACGCGCTCGGTTTTGGCGATACGAGCTTCCAGTTCGCCACGTTCATCATTCCCGAGCCGTCCATGCTGGAGGCGCTCGGCGGGTACTTCCCCAGGCTGGGTTCGGAGTACGGCTGGCTCGTCGATTTCGACAGCGGGCGTATCCACGCTTCCAGCAGCGGACGGGTGCAGGCCTCGCTTGAATCGCTTGAAGATGAGTTCCGGGCGGAGCTTGACGGGTACCGGCTGAAGAGCGAGCTGGGCAACGTGCTCTCCCGGTTTGACACCCGGCTTTTCTTCAACAAGATACCGATGTTCGTGGTTCTGGTCCTGATCGTGCTGGTGGTCCTGTACTACGTCAGCACTATCGCCGGGCTGCTGGTGGACGCGCAGCGTGAGGAGATCGCCCTTCTGCGCAGCCGGGGCGGGACGTCGATGCAGATCATCGTGGTCTACTCGACGGAGGCTTTCGTCCTCACGGCGATAGCGATTCCGGCGGGCCCGTACATTGCTGCGGGGGCGATCAGCCTCATCGGGGCTCTTCCGTGGTTCAGCGATCTGAACAACGGCAATGCGCTGCCGGTCGAGGTAACGGCGGCGGTGTTCCGGCTCTCCGCTCTTGGCGGCCTGCTGAGCCTGCTGGCGTTGCTCATTCCATCCATTAACGCGGGCAGGATCGGGCTGCTTGAGCACCGCATGTCCGTCGCCAGGCCAGCGCAGCTTCCGGTCTACCAGCGTTACTACCTTGACCTTGCCCTGCTTGGACTGGTGCTTTTCCTCTTCTGGCAACTCCAACAGCGGGGCTCATTTGTGGCGACCAGCATCTTCGGGGAGGAGAATGTCAACCAACTGATACTGGCTGTGCCGGCCGTGTTCCTGGTGGCAGCGGGGATTGTCCTGCTGCGGCTGTTCCCGATTTCGATGGAGATTCTCGGGAGAGTCCTCTCATCGCGCGTCATGTCCCCTATCACTTCGCCGGCGCTGGTGCTGGGTGTATGGCAGATGGCCCGGAATCCGGCACACCATGCCCGTCTTTCGTTGCTGCTGATCCTCACGGCCAGCCTCGGGGTGTTTGCGGCAACCTTCGCGGGAACCCTGGATCAGAGTTTTACAGACAGAGTTTTCTACGAGACTGGAGCCGATTTCAGGGTGACCGGAATCCAGTTGCCTGCGGACGCCCGGGGCCGCTCCGTGACCGTTGAGAATCTATTGCGCAACACGGAGGGGATCAGCGGCGTCTCCCCGGTGATCAGAGGCGGAGGCGGACTGCTATCGATCTCTCCGGTCCGGTTCGAGTACCTGGGAGTTGACTCGGAGACGTTTCCGGACGTGGCCTGGACGAGATCTGACTTTGGGCCGCAGCCGATCGGCGAGGCGCTCCGCGGGCTTGACCTTTCGGACGACTCGGGATTCGTGATCCCGGAGGACGCAGTTGACATATTCGCGCGGATACGGCCGTTCGAATCCAACTCGAGTGTGAATCTGCTGGCGCGTTTGAGCGACGCCGACAGCCGGATCTTCACGCTGAACATGGGCACAATGGCGCCCCAGAGCGCCGATACGCGCCTTGAGCGCTGCCAGCCAAGGGCGCGGCCAGGCGACCCCCCGCCGTGGTGCACGGTGGGCGGCAGCCTGTCTTTGCTGGGCCTTACTGGCGGAGACCCGAAGCTCCCGTTGAAACTCGAGTTTTTGGCCGTGGCGAAGTTGAACGACATCGATGGCTCGGGAGGTCTTCAGTCTGGCGCGATGGTGATTGACGAGATCGGCATCATCAGGGGGGACGGCTCGCGCGAAGTGATCGAGAGCTTCGACGATCTAACGCGCTGGGGCTCGCTTGGAACAACGTTGAACGATTTCGGCGGGACGATTACGCCGCTGCGGGATGCGTCGGGAGCGCCCGTCCCAGGGCTGGCCCGCTTCAGTTGGGGCGACGCGCAGCTACGCAAGCTCAACGGCGTGCTTGCCGGCAAGTTGCGGCAGCTTGTTCCGGTCCTCGCCAGTGACGATTTCCTGGATGTGACCGGGTTCAAAGTCGGCGACGAAGTCGACGTGCTCCTCGAAGACCGTGAGGTCGTGATCAACATCGTGGATCGCATCGAGTTCTTCCCGACTCTCGACCCGAACCGGCGGCCGTTCGTGGTGGCGGATATTCAGTCCACATGGCGGGCGCTCGGAGTAGACCAGCTCGGGGACGCCCGCCGCGTCGATGAGTACTGGGTCGCCTCCGAACCGGACAGCGAGATCACAAGCGACGATATCGCGAGCATCGTCTCGGGCCTCCAGGTGCGCTTCTCCGGACTGGAGCAGCGCTCGGACCGGCTCAACGTTTCGGATATCGATCCGCTCTCCGCCGCGGGGTGGAGGGCATTACTGGCGATCGCGTTCTTCGCGGTCCTTGTGGTGAGCGCGATAGGGTTCCTGGTTCACGCACAGGTCACGTTCCAGAGCCGGCGGTCCGAGCTCGCGCTGCTTCGGGCGACGGGTCTGTCCATGAAGCAACTGCTGGGCCTGGTGTTGCTGGAGCAGGTGCTTGTGATAGGCGCCGCGTTCGCGATCGGCGCGTTCATGGGCGCCCGTCTGGGCTCGTCGATCATGCCGTTCCTGGGCACCTCAGGCGAGGGTCTAAGCGTGGTGCCGCCGATGATTCAACAGATAAACTGGACTTCGTTTGGAATAACATTCGGCATCATCGGTGTCGTGTTCGCGGGAGTGATCGGAATTCTCCTGCTATCCGTCTTCAAGATGTCGATACATTCGGTGCTTCGAATGGGCGAGAGGTAGTTCTCTATGCAGGAAAATCCCCGGCCCGCTGGGTCGTCACGGCCCGATTCCGCTGGTCAGCCCGGAGCGTCGGACGCCTCGGACACGGCCGGCGGCTCGACAGGGCCCGCAGACCGGCCCTACATATATGCCAATGACGTCTTCAAGATCTTCAAAGTCGCGGATCTTGAGGTCGTCGCACTGCGCGGCCTGGATCTGAAAGTGGAAAAGGGGGAGATCGTTGCGATCATCGGCTCGTCAGGAAGCGGAAAGTCCACGCTTCTGAACATCCTGGCCGGCTACGACACCCCATCTGCCGGGACTATATACGTTGGCGACTATGACATGCTGAACATGACCTCGAAAGAGGTCGTCGAATACCGCCGCAACGAGGTTGGCTTTGTCTGGCAGCAGACCGCGCGCAATCTTTTCCCTTACCTGTCTGCGATTGAGAACGTCGAGCTGCCGATGATGCTTGCCGGGCGTGGCAGCGCGCACCGCAGGAAACGGGCAACCGATCTCCTGGCCCTCGTCGGGCTGGGCGGGCGCATGAACCACAAGCCCGAGCATCTCTCGGGCGGTGAGCAGCAGCGCGTTGCCATTGCTGTTGCGCTTGCCAACGAGCCTCCGCTGCTTCTGGCGGATGAGCCCACGGGAGAGCTCGACGATGAGACGGGCGCTGAGATCCTTGAGTTGCTCAATCACCTGAACGTTGATACGGGCACAACCATCGTTGTGGTGACGCACGACCCGGCGATCTCCGCCAGCGTCGGACGGGCCATTGCGATTCGCGATGGAAAAACGTCCACGGAGATAAGACGCGTCGTGGAAGGGCAGCAGCAGATAGGTGGAGAAGCTGTGGGCGTCGAGGAGTTCCTGCTCGTCGACACGAGCGGCAGGGTGCAGATTCCGCGCGAGATGATCGACGAGTTGAATCTTGGCGAGAGGCTCAGGGTCGAGATTGTGGACGGACGCGTCACGCTGCGCGATATAGACGCTGATGACGCGGAGAAGAAGTAGCTCTTACGTTGTCGGAGCATTCTGGCCGGGGCATTCCGGTGGTGGTCCAATGCCGAAGAACCGGCAGTTCAGCGCGTCCCAGTTCGGCACGGTGAGGATGACCTGAATGGCCTTTTTCGAGTCGGACGATGGCTGTCGCTACCACTTTGAAGTAGTCGGGGAAGAAGCTGATAGCGGGTTTCCCATGTTCATGCTGCACGGTATCATCCAGAGCGGCGCGGAGTGGCGGCGCGCGGGGTGGGTAGATGCTCTCTCCGGATTGCGGCGATTGATCCTCGTCGACCTCCCTGGCCACGGCGCGAGTGACCGGCCAGGCGATCATGCTCCATACCGAGTCGAGTCGATTGCGAACGCAGTGCTTGGCATATCGGATGTGATGGGGATCGAGCGGTTCGATTACATGGGCTTCTCGCTTGGTGGCCGGGTCGGCTACGAGCTTGCAGCCCGGCAGGCCCAGGGGGACAAGGAAGGGCACGCCAGGGCATTACGGGCGCTTGTCATTACCGCTCAGCACGCCCGCGCCCCGCGAGATGAGCCGAGGCTGCCCAGGCTCATCGAGTTGTTCCGGAGCGGGAAGCTCCGGGCCATGGAACGGGGCATGGGGATGAGGAGCGAGCAGGCCGGAGCCACGGTGAACGATCCGGAGGCGATGGTACTGGCGATCGAGGCATTGCGCGACTGGGGCGGCGTGGAAGAAGCCCTTGGAGGGCTGTTTCAGCCTGTGATGGTGATCTCGGGCGAGGAAGATCCGGCCTTCCGGAAGGCCGGTGACAGCGCGGCCGCCATTCCTGGCGTGCGGTGGATGGCTCTGCCCGGAGTTGACCATAACGGGACCTTCTACCAGGTGGAGGCATCTGCTGCTGCAGTCATCGATTTCCTGGCCTTTGTTGACGGCAACCGGGTTGACGGCGGCGAGACCGTCTCCGCCTGATGACCGGCCCGATGACCACAACATGGCCGCACGAGTGCCGCGTGGTAAAATTCGGGCAGCGAATTTATTCTGGCCCTGGCCGGAACCCTGACCTGAACACAAACCTGTAAACCCTGAACCTGCGCTCTTGCCACTCCCGGAAATCGAACGGGGGCTCAGCATGGGGCGTCTTTTTTTTGAGAGCCAGAGATGCCAGATATTACGGCCGTCGTTACCGACCCTTCACTCAGCAGCGCGATGATCGTCGTTGCCCACGCGGACGATGCGGAGTACGGCTGCTCCGGGACGGTGGCCCAGCTCACGCGCAGGGGCTGGGACGTTGTCTACGTCCTGTGCACGGATGGCAGCAGGGGGTCCGAAGATCGCGATCTCTCGGGCGAGGATCTGTCCGCCATCAGGCGCCGGGAGCAGATCGAGGCGGGGGTAATCCTGGGGCTCAAGGCGGTCGAATTCCTGGGATACCCGGACTCGTTTCTGATGCCCAGCCTTGAACTTCGCAAAGACATCGCCAGAATGATCCGGAAACACCGGCCGGACGTGCTCATCACGAACAGCCCCGCAAGGGAGTTGAGCAACAACTCTTATATCGGCCACCCGGACCATCAGGCCGCCGGCGAAGCGGCTCTTTCCGCCGTGTATCCCACGTCCAGGGACCATCTTGCCTACCCGGACATGCTGAAGGAGGGACTCGAGCCGCACAGGGTCCAGGAGGTCTGGGTGATGCGGAGTGGCGACGACGCCAACCACATCGTCGACTTGACCGACGAGGATCTGGAGAAATCGATATCGGCGCTCAAGGCGCACACCAGCCAGGTGCCGTCGGATGTGGACGACCGGGTGAAGGAGTGGAAGGCCAGGAACGGAGAGCGTCACGGCGTGAAGTACGCCGAGTCGTTCCGCCTCTTCAAACTGGGCTGAGCCCCCCCCCCCGGACTCGGACAACCCGAACCAAGAGGCGCGCCAATGGCGCGCCTCTGTTTTTTGCCGGGCTTCGCCGCGCCCTGGCAGGCCCTGCGAGCGTCTCTGCGCCGGGAATGGCCCGGCCATGGAAAACGGCGGGACGCGGCTAGTGGGTGATGAGGGTCAGGATGGAGATCACGTCATCGCGCTCGAGCGGCGTCGGAAGCAGGAAGACCGGTCCGTGCTCAAGCGCCCCTGAAGCGAGCTGGGCATCCGATGGAGAGAGTACGAGAACCACCCTGTTATCGATGCCACCCTCTCGTAACTGAGTGAGGGCGTCCGACACCGTTTCTGCCGAATCGGCGGAAATGAAGATCAGTTCCGGCCGATCACGGCCAAGTGTCCTGATGGCCTCGGTCGCCGTGGTGACGGTATCTATCCTGCCGGCCCGCGCACTGGCGAAATCGGCCAGCTGGTCGCGGCCCTCTTTGGAGGGGTCTATGATCAGCACCCGCGGTCGGGGCACGAGCGACTGCGAGGTCACGAACTCGTCCAGCGCGGTTCGGTTAAACCGCCATGATCCGCCGATTTTCGCAGCCGGCACCTCCCGGCGTTCGAGAAGTTTGTAGAGGG
>JADFPB010000042.1 GCA_022562515.1 Chloroflexota bacterium
CGATGCGGCTGCGGGAGGACGAGGGCCTGTCGCTGGGCGAAGTGGCAGTGATGTACCGCATCAACGCCCAGTCGCGCGCGCTCGAGGTGGCATGCAACCGCCACGCCCTGCCATACCAGCTCGTCGGCGGGCTCAAGTTCTACGAGCGGCGCGAGATAAAAGACCTGATCGCCTTCCTCAGGGTCATCGCCAACCCGGCGGACGATATCTCGCTCGAGCGGATCATCAATGTGCCTGCGCGGGGCATCAGCCAGAAAACCATCGACGCAATCCGGACGTCGGCGCGCTCACGCGGCGTCTCCGAGTGGGAGGCGATATCTGACATCGAAGAGCCCGGCCACGAGCTGCGCGCCGCGCTGAACAAGCGCGCCGTCAACTCGATAGCCGCGTTCGTCGAATCGATAAAATTCCTGGCCGACCGCAGCCACCAGGTAAGCCCGGTCGAACTGATCGACGTGACACTGGAGCGGACCGGCTACAAGCGGCTGATCCAGGACGACGAAGAACGCGGCCAGGATCGCTGGGACAACATCCTGGAGCTGCGCGGCTCGGCCGAGCCGTTCGACGGCCCCGAACCGCGCTCGCAGCTGATCGAATTCCTCGAAAACGCCGCGCTGGTGTCGGACGTCGACACGATGGCCGACGACCCCGAGGGCGGGCTGCTGACGCTGATCACGCTCCACCAGGCCAAGGGACTGGAATACGACACGGTGTTCATGGTGGGCATGGAGGAGGGAATGCTCCCGCACATCCGGTCGATGGAGAGCGCCGAAGACCTGGAGGAAGAGCGCCGCCTCTGCTACGTGGGCATGACGCGGGCGAAGAAGCGGCTCTACATGCTGCGCTCGTTCCGGCGCGCCTTTCGCGGCTCGCGCGGCGCCTCGCTGCCGTCGCGTTTCCTCGACGAGGTGCCTGAGCGGTTCGTCTCACGGCAGAGCCCGGCAAACGGCACTTCGTACCGGAGGCGCGCGGCAGAACCGGCCAGACGGACGCCCATGCAGGTGCGCGACGACCTCACCACGCCTGCGCCCCGGCCCGCCTCCCCACGGGACACATACCGGCCCGGCGACCGCGTGCAGCACGCCAGGTTCGGCGAGGGCATCGTGATGTCCGCCGAGGAGGACGGCGGCGACGATCTCGTCACGGTCGTCTTCAAGACGGAAGGCCAGAAGGTGCTGAGCCTGGCGTACGCGCCGCTGGAGAAGCTGGAACGGTCACCGAAGCCGGCCGGCGAGCCGCCGGTCGACGATTCGACTACAGACGACGACTTTATCCACACCGCGTAAAAGCGGTAAACTCCGCGCCCACCGCAACCAGCTTCCCCGGATTCCAGAGAAATCGCACTTGCCCGACGAAACCGTAATTACCGATGAGATGAGGGCCGCGATAGGCGTGGAGTCGGAATCCCGGGTGTGGGATGTCGAGCGCGGCGCCGTGGCGAAGTTCGCGCTAGCGATCGGCGACGACAGCGTCCTCTACACCGATGAGGAGGCGGCGGGCAAGACCGAAGCCGGCGGCCTCATCGCCCCGCCTACGTTTCTGCGGCTGCTGAGGCCCGGCCCGCACAGGGCAACCTACGAGATGCCGTACAGGAACGTTCTCGACGGTGGCAGCCAGTACCGGTATCACGTTCCAATAAAAGTGGGCGACACGATCACCGTGACCAACACGCTCGTCGAAATGTTCGAGAAGCCGGGCCGCATGGGCCTGATGCTTTTTCGCATACACGAACAGCGCTACGTGAACCAGAACGGCGAACTGGCGGCCACGCAGCGGACCACATCGATCAGCTATCCGGACCAGGCCTGAACAGGTGTAACGATGCTCTACTTCGAAGACGTATCCACCGGGGACGAAATCCCCGTCCTGAAGAAAAACGCATCAACCCAGCAGTTGGTGATGTACGCCGGGGCCTCCGACGACTACTACCAGATCCACTACGACAAGGACCTGGCCGCCGCGGCCGGGCACAAAAGCGTAATCATTCATGGCGCCCTGAAAAGCGCATGGCTGGCCCAACTGGTCACAGACTGGATGGGGCCCGCAGGACGGCTCACCGCATTCAACGTCGCCTATCGGGCGATCGACTACCCGAACGACGACCTGACCTGCAAAGGAACGGTCACCGGCAAGCGGACTGAGGACGGCCAGAACCTGGTCGATTGCGATATCTGGCTGGAGAACGGCGAGGGTGAGACGACCACCCCGGGCTCCGCGACGGTCGCGCTGCCGAGCCGCGAATCTGCCTGACGGCGATGCCGCCCCCTTAACCGCCCGTCCAGTGAAAAATCGTATCGACTTATAACGACCAGAAATGAAGGGACCGAAAATGGCTGATCTGCTCGAGGGCCGCGTCGCGATCGTTACTGGCGCCGGAAGTGGGATAGGCAAGGCCGTCGCGCTCCAGCTTGGCGAACTCGGCGCAAAAGTCATCGTGAACGATATGGGCAGCGCGGTCGACGGCAGCGGTGAATCGACCGGCCCGGCCGAAGAGACGGCGGCGGCGATTCGCGCCGCGGGCGGCCAGGCCGCGGCCAACACTCACTCGGTAACGGAGATGTCGACCGGCGAGGGTTTGGTCCAGCAGGCCATAGACGAGTTTGGCGGCCTGGACATCGTCGTGACCGCAGCCGGAATCCTGCGGGACCGGATGATCTTCAACATGACCGAAGAAGAATGGGACGACGTGATCGCCGTCCACCTCAAGGGCACGTTCACGCTGGTCAAGCACGCATCGATTCTGTTCCGGCAGCAGAAGAGCGGCCGCATCATCACCTTCAGCTCGGAATCGGGCCTGATCGGTTTTGCGGGCCAGTCCAACTACGGCGCCGCGAAGGCAGGAATCGGCGGCTTCACGAAAGTCGTGTCAAGAGACCTCGGCAAATACGGCGTGACGGCAAACTGCATCGTGCCGCGCGCGCAGACCCGGATGATCGCGACCATCCCGGACGCCATCAAGGAACAGCTCGCTGCCTCCGGCATCGACATGGGCCCTGAAGGCGCCTCGATGGAGCCGGAAGACATCGCGCCGATGGTCGGCTTCCTCGCCAGCGACTACGCGGACGCCGTGAACGGCCAGATATTTCTCGTCCACGGCGGCACCATCGGACTCATGTCGCAGCCCCGAATCTACCGCTCGATCTTCAACCCCCCCGGCCGCTTCGACATCCGCGACATCGACAGGCTGGCCCCGGCATATCTGCTCAGGGGCGCCGGCGAATACGCCCCTGAAACACCCAATGCAGGAAGCCTTAAAGAAGGCGAAAAGGCCCTCGAGGGCAAGGTAGCAATCATCACCGGCTCGGGCCGCGGCATCGGCGCCGGAGTGGCGAAACTCCTGGCAGCTGAGGGCGCAAAGGTCGTTGTGAACGACATCGGAGCATCCCTCGACGGAGTGGGGCTCGACCAGACGCCCGCCGCGCAGGTGGTCGCCGAGATCGGCGAGGAGGGCGGCGATGCCGTCGTCTCATACGACAGCGTGTCCGACTACGCAGCCGGCGAGAGGATCGTGCAGACGGCCCTCGATAACTTCGGCAGGCTGGACATCGTCGTCACACCGGCGGGCATCTTGCGGGACCGGATGATCTTCAACATGTCTGAGGAAGAGTGGGACGCCGTGATCGCCGTTCACCTCAAGGGGACGTTCAACGTCGTGCGGCCCGCCTCAATCCTGTTCCGGCAGCAGCAGTCAGGCCGGATCATCACCTTCTCGTCTGTTTCCGGCCTTTTCGGCTCCTCCGGCCAGGCGAACTACGGCGCGGCCAAGGACGGCATAGCCGGGTTCACCAGGGTCGTCGCGAAGGATCTCGCCAAGTACGGAGTCACCGCCAACTCGATATCGCCGGGGGCCAACACACGTATGACCGAAAGCGTACCGGACGCAACTCGCGCAATGCGGCGAAAAGGCCAGATGCGGCCGCCTGAAGGGATACTCACACGCGACCCCGAAGACGTCGCGCCGATGGTGGCGTGGCTCGCGTCAGACGCCGCGCAGGGCGTGACGGGACAGGTGTTCCACTGCGCAGGAAACACGGTGGGCCTCATGTCCACCCCGGCTACGATCAAGTCCATGAACAAGGACGGCCGCTGGACGGTGGACGAGATAGCGACGGTATTTCCGAGCACACTCGGCCACGAGCTGCCAAACCCGCGCCCCCCGGACCCGCCCGCGGAGGGTTGAGGCCCAAGGTTTAAGTCGCGGCCCGCGTTCGGGCTGCCTACGTTCTTGCCGGGTCGAGCAGCTCTTCGGCGTAATCCCGGAGCCGCAGGATATCCAGAGCCCAGAGCACGTCATCTGACGTGACCGGCTTGTATATCGACTCGTGCGCGCCACCTTCGTATGCGGCCCGCTTGAACACGTCTCCGCTTGCGACGCAGGACATCGCCACGATGTAGCGTGGCAAGTAGAAAGCTGCGCCGTTAAGGCGCTGGAGCACGACCGCACCGTCCATACGCGGCATCACCATATCCAGAAACAGCAGGTCATATCGGAACTCTGACATCTTTGCCAGACCGTACGGACCGTCCACGGCCTCATCGACGGCCACGCAGTGATTGCGCTCAAGCATCTCCCGCAAATCCGATCGGACGACGCGGTCGTCGTCCACGATCAGCGCTCTTAGCTTCCTGTCCCCCATCACGTTCTCCCTCATGATCGATGCACGCTCGACTTGAGTGTGCGTCTGAGAAAGACCGCTGGCTTGACGGCCGGGTCACAGAACCTTAACAGGCGGTTTACAGCGTGACGCGATGACCTTACTAAGCAAGCATCACGGCCTGCTTGAATTCCTAGTAAATTGAATAGTGGGTAAATTGGACCGCGGACATCGGGATATTCAAACTTAGATGAGAGCACGGACGTGAAAGAACTCAGGACCGAAATCGAGATCAACGCGACTCCGGAGCGCGTTTGGGACACGCTGATGGACTTCCAGTCGTACCCCGAGTGGAATCCGTTTATGCAGAAAGCTGCCGGAAAGACATCCGTTGGCGAGAGGCTGGAGATCTACCTCAAGCCACCGGGCGGCATGGGAGTCACGATCAAGCCCACAGTAATGACATTCAACCCCGGCAGAGAGTTCCGCTGGAAGGGCAAGATGGGAATCTCCGGGCTGTTCGATGGCGAACACATCTTCGAACTGCGGCCCACTGACAGCGGCTGCCATCTCGTCCACCATGAGAAGTTCACCGGAATCCTGGTTCTGCCGATGCTTGCACTGGTCGGGAAAAAGACCCTGCAAGGATTCAATGACATGAACGCGGCCCTGAAGCTGCGAGCAGAGTCGACCGATTAAAGATCGATATGGGGACCACATGAAACCGTCGCGCGGCTCGTATCCGTCGAGTGGTTACGCCTGGTTGCCGGCGTAGCTGCCGGCCAGTAGCGCCCCCCGCGCGAAACGATCGAGACCCAGCGTCGAGATGTCGATCGAGCTGGCCCGGCCGTCCAGTATCTCCTCAGCGATCAACTCACCGACGGCGGGTCCGAGCTTGAAACCGTGGCCGCTCCAGCCCACACAGTTGAGATAGCCATCGATTCCGTCAGCGCGGCCCAGGATCGGGTGCCAGTCCGGCGTCACGTCATAAAGGCTGGCGTAGCCGCCCACCACGCGGGCGCTATCGGCAAATGCCGGAAGCCGGTGCTTCAGGCGGGCCATCATCTCCACCTCGAAACGCTGGTCATGAGTAGCCTTGTAATCGTCGGCATTGACGTACTCGTTCTCTTTCGGGTGGCCGTCGCCCGCCAGCAGCCGCCCGCGGTCGCGCCGCCAGTAGGTCCGGTCGAGACCGTTCGAAACGGGATAGCGCGGCCGCAGGTCTGGTTGGTCCGGCGCCTCAACAACGATGTCCTGTTCCCTCGTGATCTTGATCGGGATGTCGAGGCCGACCCACGACCCGACCGCCGCTCCCCACGGCCCCGCGGCGTTGACGACGACCGGCGCCGCCACGGTCCCCGCGGTTGTTTCGACCGCCGTCACCCGGCCGCCGGACACCGAGATGCCGGTCGCGCTCACGCCCTCGGCGATCTCGGCGCCGCGTGATTTCGCCACCTCCGCCAGGCCCTCGGTCGTCGCCACCGGGTCGGCGTGGCCTCCGTTGTGCTCAATCAGCGCGGCGCCTATTCCCTCGGGATTGATACCCGGAATCAACTCGAGAAGCTCGTCGATTGACAGCATGTCGGCCTTAACGCCGAACGCACGGTGGCGCTCAATGTTGCTCTCCATCTCAGCGACCATCTCAGCCGAGCCGATCTTTATCCAACCGGTCTGGCTGAAGACGTTCTTGCGACCGGTCCGCTCCTCGAACTCTTCGAATATCCGGACCGACCGGACGGCCATCTGGATGAGCGGGTCCTGGGAATAGTGCTGGCGCACCAGCGCACCGGAATGGCCCGTGCCCTCCGCAGCCAGCGTCTTGCGCTCCAGCAATACCACATCCGTGCAGCCGCGCTCGGAGAGGTGGTACGCGATGGCGGCCCCCATCACCCCGCCGCCGATGATCACCACGTCTGCGCTTTTTCGCATTCGAACCCCGCACCCCGCACGCCAGATCCAGTGGGCGGAAGCATACCGGGCGGCAAACGATTGTCCAGCCTAAATCGGCCCGAACCGCTCCCGAAGATCCACCGGCAATCCTGATTCGGCCGACTCGTACCCGGCCTGGACTATCGCCAGCGTCCGCCGCTCCGATATCCCCGTCGTGGGCTGCGACTCATCGCCTGCGACGTAGTCGGCAAATGCCTCAAGTTCTCGAGCATATGAGCTGAGGCCGCAGCCGGGGTACGGCCGGAGTGAGGCGTCCTCACCTTCCATGAACAGCTCGTATCCGTCAGCCAGGCCGCGTATCGAACCTGCCTCCCCGTGCAGTAGATAACCACCGGTGTTGGCGTGGAACCGCGTCTCCGCGGACTGCGCAATACTCACACTGACCCCGCTCTCGAGGGTCAACAGTCCGGTCATCGTGCCCTCCAGTTCAGGGCGCTGAAACGATTCGCTCTTGTGCTCGCGCACATAGACGGTCCTGACTTCGCCGAAAACGCGGCGCAGCCCGGCAAGCGTGTGGATCCCGTGCAGCATCCATGTGCCCGTCCCGCCCTGCTCCGGCTCCGCAAGCCACGCCCTGCGTCCTGGATAGCCATAACCTCCGTCAGCTCGAAATCCAGCGGCTACCGACGCATGGGTGATCGGCCCGATCGGTTCTCTGGATTGCACGACACGACTGAGAAACTCTATCCGCGCTTCGTACGCCTCGTTCTCAGCCACGAAAAGCCTGACGCCATTCGCAGCCGCCGCTTCGATCATTGCCGTCGCGTCATCAACCGTCAGCGCCATCGGCTTCTCGACCAGGACATGCTTCCCGGCTTCAGCCGCGGCGATCGCCATTGGCCGGTGCAGACCGTGCGGCGTGGCGATGTCAACAGCGTCCACGGTGGGATCGGCAAGCGCGTCGTCAAGCGTGGCATGCCGGGCCGCCACGCCGAAACAGTCTGCGGTGTAGTTCAGATGGTCAGCGTCCGTGTCAACGAAGCAGGCGATCTCCACCTTCTGGACCCTCTGGCCGAGCTCGACTATCGCCTCAGCATGTCTCGATCCGGCCCAGCCGACACCGACGATGGCCAGCCTGAGAGATTCAACAGGGAAATCGGGCATCAGACCGAGTCGACTATCCCGCGCAGCGCTACGCCAACGCCATAAGCCAGCAGGGCCGCAATACCGCCGATCACCAGCGTTTCAAGTCCCTCAAACCACCAGTGCCCAGCAACGAAACGGCTCTTGATCGCGCCTATCAGGAAGAATGCCACTCCTGTCAGAAGCGCGGTCCAGAAGAACGGAGCCGCTATGTCCCCGTCCAGCGCAACATCGGCTACGAAGATGATCAGCGGAATCGTGCCTACCGTCAGAAACGCAAGAAACGTGACCAATCCTGCCCGCACGGCAGACGCGGGCACGGACGCAACGCCGTGGAGTTCGTTCAGGATTTCGCTAACCCAGCGGTCACGGTCTGATGTCACTGTCCGCACTGCCGCCTCCAGATCTTCGCCCTGGAACCCGCGTGCGGCGTAGATCTGTCGAATCGCCTCGCGGTCGCCCTCGGGGAACACTTCGACATGCGACTCAATCATGGACCGGAGACGGTCGACCTCCTGATCTTCCGCGCGTCCGCCGAGAAAGACTCCAACCCCCATGCTGAAGCCATCTGCCAGAAGGTTGGCGACTCCGAGAACGACGATTATGCCCGCCGAGGTCGGCGCCAACCGCGCCCGCCACGACGGCGAAGGTGGTGATCGCTCCGTCTATCGCTCCGAGCACGAAGTCGCCCAGGTTCGAGTGCCTTGGCCCCTCCGCTAATCGCTCGCGAATCGCTTCCGGGGTATGCGATTCCCTGAGATCTTCAAGCGACTCATCGAATCTCTGATGCATCAGTCGACGGGCCTCAGGTTTTTTACCAGAGGATCGATATCGCTATCAGGTGCGTATCCAAGCGCGGTCCAGAATGGCCCGGCCTCGGGGCTATCGAGGAGAGCGAGCGCGTAGATCCGGCTTGCGCCCAACTTCCACAGCATTTCTTCGACCCTTCGCACCAGCTCTGATGCGATACCCCGACGCCGATAATCCGGATGCACCGCAAGCCGGTACATGTTTGAGCGCCAGCCGTCCCATGCGCCGATCAGACAACCCACGAGCGCGTCGCCTTCCCACGCCAGCAGGAACAACTCGCGGTCGCGAACAAGGCGCGTCTCCAGCGCGGCGGCGTTGTTGGTCGAGCCGCCCGGCGCGCCATTCCTCCACAGCTCCAGCACCCGTTCAATGTCTTCAGGCCGGCAGGCCCGGTAGCTGATCGCCACGTCCGCTCTCCCCTCGCGGCCTACCCACGCTCCGGTCGGTGTGTAATCAGTGGTCATCTAATAATTGGGAATTGGATCGGGACTGTTGAGGCCATGCGCCGCGCTCAACGAAGATCGGTCCGGCTAAGGACCCGCGGAGGATAACATCGGCATTCATCTCAACCGTGTTACCTCCCCCCAAACAGGATGAGAGTGGGATAACCGGGCAAATATGCCCGATCAAACAAACTAATGAGTTCACATACGCCATACGCAGACCGCGTGGCGCCCCGCATCAGCAGACCGTCGGCAATGCCGGTCCTGCACGCTGTGCTGGGCGCAATAGCGCGTCCTGCGATCACACTGCTCTCTAAACGCCGGCAGCCCAGAATCGACGGGCGCGTCGCGGTTTCCGGACTCGACGGCGAGGTCGAGATAATCCGCGACCGCTGGGGTGTGCCGCATATATACGCGTCGACAGAGCGCGATCTCTTTTTTGCCCAGGGCTTCACCCATGCGCAGGATCGAATATGGCAGATGGACCTGAACCGCCGCACGGCTGCGGGCAGGCTGAGCGAGATCGTGGGCGGCGCGTTGATTGAGACCGACACTATCGCCAGGACTTTAGGCTTCACCAGGAACGCCGTTCTGGACCTCAAAAACATGCCCGCGGAGATCATCGAAGTGTTGACCGCCTATACAGACGGCGTCAACGCCCACATCTCAGGCATCGGCGGGCGCCTTCCAGTGGAGTTCACCCTGCTGAGGTACAGACCCGATCCCTGGACCGTGCTCGATAGTTTGAGCTACGTGCGTCTTCTGACATGGATCCTGTCGTACGGGTGGTACACAGAACTGGTCACCGCCCGCCTCATCAAGGCGATTGGTCCGGAGCTCGCGGCCGACCTGAGAATCGAGTATCCGTCCGACCACGTTGATACGCTTCCAAACGGCATCGAAGTCGGGCCCCTGTTGTCAAAATCAGGCGACTCCCCGGCCGGGGGATTCATCAGCACCGGAGGAGGGTCCAATGCGTGGGCCGTTTCCGGCAGCCGCACAACTTCGGGCTCGGCTCTCCTGGCAAACGACCCGCACCTTCCACTGCGGCTTCCCTCGACCTGGTACGAGAATCATCTGAAAGCCGCCGGCTACCACGTGACTGGCGTCTCGTTCCCCGGGCTGCCCGGGGTGGCCATCGGTCATAACGAGCACATTGCATGGGGAATGACCGTCTCGTTCGTCGATGCGCAGGACGTAGTCGTGGAGCGGTTCGATCCCGCCCGGCCCCGCATGTACCAGACGGCGGACGGCTGGCTGGAAGCCGAGTCCATCCAGGAAACGATCAAAGTGCGGCGGCGCAAGGAGCCAGTGACGGTGGAAGTCCTGCTCACGCGGAACGGCCCGGTGCTGCCTCAGATCGACGTTGGGAAAGACCGGAAAGCCGTCATCAGGGCCATGTCTCTCGGCCCGGCGCGCGACGCTGCAGGATTCATTGGCATCAATCGAGCGCGTAACTGGGCCGAGTTCCGGGAGGCCTGCCGCAGTCTGCGGGCAACGCAGGTGAACTTCCTCTACGCCGACATCGAAGGCAATATCGGATACACCGCGACCGGCGCGATACCGGTGCGCGCCAGCGGAAACGGCACACTTCCGGTTGAGGGATGGGCAGACGATTCAGGGCTCGTCGGCGAGATTCCGCATGAGGAGATGCCGCACGCCCTGAATCCAGATCAGGGCTATCTGATTTCCGCCAACAACCGAATCGTCAACGATGAGTACCCGCACCATCTCGGCTCAATCTGGATCCCCGGCCATCGCGCCAACCGTATCGAGGAAGTCATTGCGGGTTCTGACGATTTCGGCGTGCCGGAATCCAGAGACTTGCAGCTGGACTTCACCTGCCTGCCTGGATTGCAGTTCGCCGACCTCGTACGTGATCTTACGCCCGACGACCCCGATTCAAGGCTGGGCGCTGATCTGCTGAAATCATGGGATGGCGTGCTGGATGCGGCCTCCGCGCCCGGCGCCATTTATGAGTTGATTCGGAGACGCCTTCTCCGCCGCCTGCTCGAACCGGCGCTCGGACCCGAGATGACGCAGCAGGTGATGGGAGACGGAACGCATCCGCTCCTCGCCTCGGAAAGCGAGTACGTCACATACGACACGGTAATCCTGCTGCGGCTCCTGCGCGGGACGGAGGACAGGGAAAGCGGGGCATCACCACAATGGGTCGAGCGTGCTGGCGGAACTGAGGCGGCGTTGGAATGGGCCCTCGCCGATGCCGTCCGGCAACTGCGCTCGACCCAGGGAAACGACCCGGCCGGATGGACCTGGGGCAACATGCACAAAATGACATTCGCCCATGCCATGGGTCTGCGCCAGCCACTGGACCGGGTATTCAATCGCGGCCCGTTTCAGATCGGCGGAGACTCAGACACGCCCTGGCAGTCGGCGTACCCGGCATCCGGACCCTATTCAGCGACATCCGCCGGCCAGTCGTACCGGCAAATCATCGACATGGGCGATCTGCCCGGCGCGCTAGCGATGTACGCGCCCGGCCAGTCAGGCCGCCTTGGGAGCCGGCACTACGATGATCTGATCAAGCCGTGGCTCGCGGGCGAGTACCATCCGATGCTCTGGGAGAGGTCGCAGGTCGATAGCGAGCGACGAGAAACGCTGGTGCTGGCGCCGGACGGCGGTTAGCCCGATATCCCGGACGTGCCGCCTCCAAAATCCACCGATGCGCGGCTCCCCGCAACTTGCGATTCGCTATCTTCGTCCAGATGATTGGCCAGCCAGTCAGAACGAATCATCTCCATCAAAATGAAATTGTGCCCATCGCGAGAGACCTTCCGAACCGGAGTGAATCCCGTCTTTTTGAAGACTGTTTGCGCACGCTCGTTCCATTCCAGTGTGTGCAAATAGACGCGCTCGATGCCGGTGTCAGCAAATATGTGGCGCAGGACCGTATTGATGACGTCTGTTCCATAGCCGCGGTCCCAGTACTCTCGAACACCGATCATGATGCCCAGTTCCGCCTGGCGCTTGCGCTCATCAACGTCGTAGTACATGACGTTGCCGATATGCTCGCCGCCCAGAGTGTCTACGGCGAGGCGGACCGACCAGGGTGACGGATATTCCAGCTCGTCCCGGAAGTAGCGTGTGTACTCTTTGAGCGAGAGGCGCAACGGGCTGGTGGCGTCCAGCGAGGCAAGCTCAGGATCGACCCGCCACGCGAAATCGGCCTCAACGTCTTCTATCCGCTTCTCCCTCAGGACGACAAGACGGCCCTGCAGCCGGAGGTTGCGTTCAGTCGGCCGCTCGCTCTTTGGCCATGGTAATAGCCGTTTCCAGGATCCGGGACTCATTATGGAAAGTTAGTTGCCTCGTGGCTGAAACAGCGTCTATCCACTTCACAACATCGTGTTCGTTATCATGGCAGGCTACGCTCCCGCCAACCGCCGCCATCAGGTAAAACGAAACGGTCTTATCGTAGCGTGTATCGTTGGCCTGGCGCACGAATTCATAGTTGATCTCGCCGACTTTATCTATGATCGCAACCGCTAGTCCAGTTTCCTCCTGGACTTCACGGCACGCCGTGGCTTCTGCTGACTCGCCCGGATCCGGCGTGCCCTTTGGCAATCGCCACGTCCCATTCACGCTCCGTCCGCATATCGCGACTTCATACTGTCCAATACCGCACGACCGCAATACCACGCCTCCATATGAGTTCGCTTTCACCTGCCTCATAGCCGGACACCTGCCAATCTGTCATTCCTGCGCCCGGGGCGCGTTCGGGCCGCCGGGGGGCCGCAGCGCCTGGTGACTCCGGTGACCAGTCGATGACGCGAGTTTATCGTGAGTCTGTGGAATTCGTCACAAAGTCGAACGCCAAATCTCTGCTTCTGGATGTGGCAGTATCAGGCAATAATCACACAGCAACTGCACGGAACTCGGTTGACACTCAAACTTACCGAACCTGATAATTCGTCATAGCGGTTTGTTGACTGAAAAGGCGCGAAGACGCGTCCAGGCACGGGATTTACGGCCTCGCGCCTTTCCAGCGAAGGCCATCCGACACCCGAACGTCAGCATCTGAGGAGGCAGTTGGCCTCGACGCGGGCTGCTTAGAACGGGCTGCATTGATGTCAGCTTGATGAAAAATCTGCAGCGGTAATTAGCGCTGCCTTCGTCATACTGAATAGATATATAGACTAGAAGAGGTAGTGAGCCGAGGCGATTCGGCCGCTGCCTGCCACGTCCGCCCACGAGCCGGGCCGCGGGTCGAGACGGGCGTGGCCCTGGAGGATCGGTTGGACAAGCGAGATTTCGTTGTCCGATTCGCGGGTGAGGCCAACGTGGTCACCGCGACAGAAGCCCTGGCGAGCGCAGCGGCGAGCGCGGGCTATCACGTTTACACATTTGCCACCTTCCCCTCGCAGATACTTGGCGGACCGATCTGGACCCAGGTCCGCATCTCCACTACTCCCGTGACGAGCCAGGGAGACTACCCGGACGTCCTGGTGGCCTTCAACAAATACGGTTACGACCACCACATGTCGGAACTGCGCGCCGGCGGTGTGATCATCTATAACTCGAAAGAGTTTGATCTGCCAAACGATGGGAAGAGCTTCGGAATCGATGTCGAGGCGCTTGCCAAAGAGGTGGGCAACCCGCGGGCCACCAACTTCGTCATCGTGGGCGCCATCGCGGAAGAGATCGGCCTCGACCTGGACGATATCCGACGCTTCAACAAGGCCAAGTACACCCGCGGCAGGCCCAGCGATGAGCAGATTATTTCCTCGAATGACGCGGCCGTGGACCTGGGCGCACAGGCCGCCCGGGACAGCGGCATCCATATCGACGATATCGCAGACCCAAGCCCTCCAGACTATGAACAGATCATGATCGAGAGCAGCGACGCGATCGGGATCGGAGCGATGGCGGCTGGACTTGACTATTACGTCGGCTACCCCATATCTCCGGCCACGAAGATCCTGGTTTGGATGGAGTCGCGCTTCCTCGGAGAAAACCATTTTGTCCATCAGGTGTCTTCGGAAATCGAGTCCATCAACGCCCTGATCGGCGCTAGCTACGCCGGACGCAAGGTCATGACCGCCACCTCCGGCCCCGGACTGTCTCTCATGAGCGAGGGCCTGGGACTCGCGTGGATGGCCGAGATTCCCCTGGTCGTGGTAGACGTTCAGCGGGGAGGGCCTGCGACAGGGCTGCCGACAAAAACGGAACAGTCAGATCTTTTCGCCTGCATACACCCCGCACACGGCGACGTGAAACTGCCGGTCATCGCCCCCGGCGACCTGGAAGAGTGCATCTTCGGGGCCGCCAAGGCCGTGAACTGGGCCGAGCGCTACCAGGGGCCGGTCATCCTGGTCAGCGAGATGGTCCTCTCAGAGCGGAAACAGAACATCCGGATGCCGGACCTCTCCCTGATCAAAGTCGAAAACAGACAGGTCTACTCCGGTCAAAACGGCTATCGGAGATACGGGGCCGCGGAGCTTTCGCCGATGCCGCTGCCAGGCGGTCCCGGGGCATATATCGCAAACGGGTCGGAGCACGATGGGTTCGGCGATACGACACATCTCGGCGAAGTGCACGTCCACGGCACGAACCGCCGCTTCAGCAAATTGAACCTGCTGAACGATGGCGATTACGAAGAGATCAACCCTGAAGCATCCGTGGTAATGATGCCCTGGGGCGGCACGAAGGGCCCGGCCCGGGAAGCGTTCGAGACCCTCCGGGATCGGGGCGTGGACATTGGCTGGTTCTACACCATGTATCTCCACCCGCTGCCGGAAGGCGCGCTGGATATTTTGCTGTCCAAAGACCTCGTGATCGTCCCGGAATTGAACTTCCAGGGCCAGTGGTCTGCGCTTCTTCGCATGGACCGCGTCAAAGCAGAATCGATCACCCAGTACACCGGGCTGCCATTCAAGGCCGGCGCGCTGGCCGACCGAATAGAGACAATGGTGCGTCGGCACCAAGAGGGGAAAGTCCCCGTATGACCTCAAAAAACCCTGATTACGACTTCAAATGGTGCCCCGGCTGCGGGGATTTCGGCGTGCGCCGGGCTATCGAATTCGCGCTCGCTGCCCGCAACGAGAAGTTTGAGACGCGGATGCAAGACCACGTGATCGTGGCCGGCATCGGCTGCTCCGGCAACCTGGTCCACCTCATGGAGTCGGTCGAGCAGCCGTACGGTATCCATGGCATCCACGGCCGGTCTCTTCCCATTGCGATGGGCGTGAAGTCCGCCAACCCGAAACTCAACGTTATGTGCGTCGCCGGCGATGGAGATTTCCTGAGCATTGGCCTGGAGCACATCACCCCGCAGGCAAATCGGAACCTGGACATCACAGCAGTGGTGATGGACAACGGCGTCTATGGACTGACGAAGGGCCAGAGCTCACCGACGACCGCCATGGGCGTAGTGACCAGCTCCACACCATTCGGCAAGATCGAGGGGCAGGTCCATCCGCTCGCATACTATCTTGAGATCGGCGTGTCGTTCATCGCGTCCCACTACTCCAGCAAACCGCGTGATCTCGCCGCCTTGATTGAACAGGCGATGGAGCATCGAGGATTTTCCATCGTTCACGTGATGTCGCCATGCACGACCTACAACGATACGTACGAAGAGTTAAAGGGCAACAAGCGAAAGGGAATTGAGCCGGGGATTTTCGAGGTGCCGGAAGGGTACGACCCGACGGATAAGGCGCAAGCTGTTGAGTTATTGAAGGATCCCAGGGTTCCGCTCGGCCTCGTATACCGGGAAGAGCGGCCTACTCTGGATCAGGCGTATGGCAAAATCGCCGGCAAGGCCAACAGCGTGACAGCCGAGAAGATCCTGGCGACCTACGCGATTTAAGTCGTCGCGAGATACGTTCCGGCCACACGCCCCCCAACAAAAGACCCGCTCAAACCGGCGGGTCTTTTTATCCCTGGTCTTCTCTGGGAGTCGGCTTTCGAGATTACTAACCTCGCTGGTGGATGTAGTCAGCCAGAATGTTGCGGAGCATCACCCTTCCGCGATGGAGTCTGGCCTTCAGGGCGGACACCGAAACCTCGAGCACCCGGGCCGCCTCGTCGTTCGTAAGCTCCTGAACATCCCGCAATATGACTGCGGCCTTCAGATCGTCGGGCAACCGTTGAATCCCTCGCTGAATCTCTTGAGAAAGTTCATTATTCAAAGCGGTTCGGTCCGGAGCATCCGCCCAGTCGGCTCGATCGATCCGTTGGTACACCTCCGTGGGATCAGTCGAAATCTCTTTCTTGCGGCTATTCTTGCGAAGCCGCATCAGGGCCGCGTTCGTCGCGATGCGATAGAGCCACGTGGTCACCTGCGCATCGCCCCGGAACCTGTCGCGCGCCCGGTAGGCGGAAAGGAACGTATCCTGGACAACTTCGTCTGCGTCATCCGGGTTGCCCATCATCCTGTACGCGACGTTGTAAACAAAGCTCGAATGCTCAGATACGATCTGCTCGAACTTCTCGTCGTCCATCACAGTCGTGCTACTCGAAGTCATTGCGCTCCATCACCAGATGGCGATCCGGTCGTGCCGGGTCCGGCCCACGCTTCAGGACTCGCTGCCCGGTCTGCCTATCATATCTTCTAATTATGGGTACGCACAGAATGGCCGGGCAGTCC
>JADFPB010000043.1 GCA_022562515.1 Chloroflexota bacterium
TCCAGCAAGACTTCCCCGGGATGCACAGGCGGCAGTTTCTTGTCAGTCAACACGACCCCCTAATGGTAGTCAGTCACCTCTACATCGTACGCATCGCCTTCAGACCAGCGAAAACATATCCTCCAACGATCGTTGACCCTGATGCTGTGCTGTCCCACCCGATCACCCGAAAGCCTCTCCAGCCGGTTCCCCGGCGGAACGCGCAGGTCCTGCAAAGAACCCGCCGCGTCCAGCATCGCCAGCTTGCGCAGCGCGGATCGGGTCAGGGGCACTGAAAGCCTCCGGGTGCGCTGCCGACGAAAAAGCCTTTCCGTCTCCGTATCCGCAAAGCTCCGAATCATGGAAGAGATAGTAACGGCTTACGATAATAACGGCTAGCGTTATTATCGCGCCGCCGCGCGGCTATCGGCAGCCCCTGATGGTTAGTGCGCGCCACTCTCAGTCGAAGAAGCCCAGCAGCCATTCTCGCTTGAACTCGGGGCTGCCCCACTACCCCTCGTCCAGTGCCACAGACCGCAATCCTCTGCGGACATCTTCGATCTGTTTGTGGGCCTCCATGGCTCGGTCGATTTGCTGCCGTCTGGCTGCTATTCCCTGCTCAAGGAGCCAATTGATAGCTCGTGCGCTACTACTGATATCCCCCCGGTCGAGCCCTAAAGTGACAATTCCCTCCCTCGTGCTTCCTTCGATCTCACCAATAATCCTTGTCGCAGTTGATGGACTGAAAGGGCCGCGCATGATGACAACCTCCATGCACACATGGTCCACATTTCACAATTGCACAATTCCCACTGTGGATGTGTACATCACGTAATCGAGTAATAATCAACGCGTTGCAGGCGCACTCACTTCTCAAGCATCCTCCGAGAGCATCCTCAGGTAGCTGTCGAAGCGCGCCCGGGCTATGTGGCCATCGTCGGTGGCGGCGCGCACGGCGCAGTCGGGTTCGCTGTCGTGTGTGCAGTCCCGGTAGTGGCACTTTTCGATGTACTCGTCGAACTCCGGGAAGTACGCGCCCAGGGTTTTCGCATCGATGTCCCAGAGGCCGAAGGACCTGATGCCGGGGGTGTCGATCAGCAGGGAACCTGGCGACCATTCCACCATGGTCGACGAACCAGTCGTGTGTTGCCCGCGGCGATCTGTTCCGACTGCCCCGACCTTCAGCACGCTCTCGCCGGTGAGGGCATTGACTATCGACGACTTCCCGACGCCGCTGTGGCCGGCGAGGACGGCCGTTTTGCCTTTCAATGCTTCGTGCAGCCGATCCATCCCCTCGCCCGTCTCGGCCGAGACGGGCACCCACGTCACTTCGAGGTCCGTGTAGATGGCCAGCACGGCCTCGTCCGGTTGCTCCAGGTCGATCTTGTTGACGCAGATCACCGGCTCCACGCCGCCGTACTGGCACATCACCAGATAGCGGTCGATCAGGCGCGCCCGGAACGGCGGTGAGGTGGTCGAGGCGACTATCACCGCGACGTCTATGTTGGCGGCGATTACGTGCTCTCTGGCCGGCGCCCGGCGGGAACGCTCCGCGCGCAGTCGGACGAGCTTCGAGCGGCGCGGCTCGATGCTCATGATGCTTGCGACGCCATCGGTGATTTCAATCTCTACCCTGTCGCCGGGAACGGCCCCGCCGGGGTACTCCGCGGTCTTCAAGTTGGTGACTGACCGCTCACCAAGTCCGGCGTCCCGAAGGACAGTGGCTATCTTGCCGCGTACCGCTGCCACAGTGGCAACGCCGCCAACGGTGGTGGCGCCCCGTAGTTCAGCGCCGGTCAATTGGGGGCCTGGCCCCGCGCTGGTTCTGGATACCCCGCTCCGGCGCGCGCTCTTTCTTGCGCGCATCCGGGCAAGCTTTTTCGGTGTGGGCTTTTTCTTAGCCAAACTGGCTCTCCCATCCAGCCGGGCGCGCGACGAGTCTGAATGAGCGCCCGGTATCGGTTGCTGTGGCGTTTGGCGTTGTGCCGATTCGGGGGCGCATCTCCCCGGGAGGGGGTGTTCATTGACAGGCGCGGAGGAACCCGGTCAGGCAGGGTCTCTCGTATCGGTCTCGGCTGGCGGCGAAGCAGTGAGCTCAGCGCTGCTCAGCAGCAGCCGGCGAGGGACGCGCAAACAGACACAGAGATAGTCGTTCTCATTCCACGTCCCCCTTTTAAAGTATTCGCGGAATTTGCCGCGCGGTATCTGGCCGATGGCCGTCAGGATATCACGGCGGTGGGAACTCACACCGCGTCAGCCAGCCGTTTAGCCTCGCGCTCGCGGAGCGCGACGTTCACCCGTAGCTTCTCCAGGTGCTGCTCCAGCATGAGCCTGCCCTGCGGCACGTCGTGGTCCTTGAAGAACGCTTCGACGTCGGCGGCGAGTTCGGGTTTCGAGAGCGCTTTGATGCCGCTCAGCATCCTCACGATAGTGTTCCGGGGGTACTTCTCGTTGATCTCGTCCCAGTTGGCTTTGATGTGCTCCCAGCCTGCGACACCGTGGTCGCGGTTCATCATGCAGGAGGCGATTACGAACGGCGCGTTCTGGGTCCGGATCTCATCGTTGAGCGTCATCGCCAGTGTGCGATCGATCTGCGATCTGTCTGGAAAACCTGCGAGCGCGTACATGTAGCGCGTCTCTTCCTGCGGGGTTATCGGAGACTTGAAGCGGCCGAGAAAAGTCTCATAGTCGGCATCGCCGCCCTTGTTCGCCACTACCGATGCCACGGCGGCGGCGACGTTTGGCTCTATCGAGGAGGCATCTTCGAGGTAGCGGTCGTGCATCTCACCCGCCGTCGTCCGTGTCGCGGCATCGTCGCCCGATATGCCCATGGTGCGGATGAGCAGGCCGCGCAGCTCGAGATCGCGCTCCGACTCGCCGGGCGATGCCTCCCACCCCAGGCGCCTGTGAGCCGGGCCCGCCAGGTTGCGAATGTAGGCCCTGAAACGCTCGAGCGGCTCATCGTCAAGCAGCCTGCTGAGCTGAGTAAGAGCGCCGGTGAGCGACGACCATACGTCAGGATCAGTTTCGTCCTTGAACCCGCTCGCGAACGCAAGGAATTCGGGCGACGTAGTTCCGCCCGTCATGACCGACGACCATGTGTCGTCGACAAGGCCGTAGCGCTCGATAGCCGTTAGATTGTCGGCCATGGACGATACGAGAGAATCGAGAAGTCCTGCCGAGTACTCGACGCGATAGAAACCATCGCCGCCTGCATTCACCAGGACAGAGTCGGCCGCTGCATCGAGAGCGATCTCAACCGACCCGTTCTCGAGGAGCTCGCGCCGAACGGTCTCGCCGCCCGCAGACCGGATTTTTATTACCAGCGGGACGGACCAGAGGGTCTTGTCTTCATTTTCTGGCTCTTCGGTGGCCGTGAACAGGAAGCGGCGCTGGGAGAGCGTCACGGTCCGGCGGTCATCGGAGAGGTTTACGTTGACGATCGGGAAGCCGCGCTGGAATATCCATGAGTCCATGATCCGGCGGGCGGGCTGGCCGGTGACTTCCTCGATGGCGTCCCACAGGTCGCCCGTCTCGGTGTTCCCGTAGCTGTGCTTCTTGAGGTAGTGGCGGATGCCGTCGCGGAAGCCTTCTTCGCCGAGGTACTGCTCGAGCTGGCGGAGGACGGAGCCGCCCTTCTCGTAGGTGAGAAGGTCGAACATGCCTTCGGCATCCTGCGGCGATTCGACTGGATATTCGATGGGCCGTGTGCTGCCCAGCGAGTCGATGTCGAATGCCGCCGACCGCTCGAGGCCGAACTGGACCCAGCGCTGCCATTTCGGCTGGAACGCATCGACGGCAGCGGTGGCCATGAACGTTGCGAAGGCCTCGTTGAGCCAGATGCCGTTCCACCAGCGCATGGTCACCAGATC
Organism: Chloroflexota bacterium; assembly: GCA_022562515.1. Classification (GTDB taxonomy): domain Bacteria; phylum Chloroflexota; class Dehalococcoidia; order Lucifugimonadales; family Lucifugimonadaceae; genus UBA1151. The sequence goes on from JADFPB010000043.1 coordinate 3,852, forward strand.
GCCGAACCACATGTGGGCCAGCTCGTGTGCGATCACGTCTGCGACCCGGGTTAGCTCGCCCTGGGTGACCTTCTCGCGGTCGAGGAGCAGCAGGACTTCCCGGAAGGTGATGCAGCCGACGTTCTCCATGGCGCCGGCGGCGAAGTCCGGGACCGCCACCAGGTCAACCTTCTTGTCCGGGTACGGGATGTCATAGTACTTCGAGAAGTGGCGAAGGCAGAACTCACCGACTTCCAGCGCGTATGCGGCGAGGTGGCCTTTGCCGATGGGGTGGACGATTCTCAACGGAACGCCGTCAACATCGACCGGGTCGGTCGCCTCGAAGGGACCGACGATGAAGGCGACGAGGTATGTCGACATCTTCATCGTGTCGGCGAACGCCACGACGCGCTTACCGTCTTCGCGGATTTCTGAGGAGGTTTCGGGGCCGTTCGAGACTGCGAACTCGCCTTGTGGGACTATCAGCGTCACGCCAAACGTGGCCTTGAAGTCCGGTTCGTCAAAGCATGGGAACGCCCGCCGTGCGTCGGTCGATTCGAACTGCGTTGTCGCGATGTTGTGCTCTACGCCATCGTCGTCGGTGAAACGCGACCTGTAGAACCCGCGGAGCTTGTCGTTGAGGATGCCGGTGAACTCCAGGTGCAGTTTGGCGCTGCCTGGCAAGGCCTGCGAACTCAGGAAGATCGTCGCCCTCTCATTTTCTTCATCGAAAATTATCGCGGCGGGAGCGCCGTCGAGAACCGCCAGCTGTATGTCCAGTTCTGCGGTGTTGAGGATGATTTCAGTTGTGGACTCGGCCACCTCGAGCGTGATGTCCACCGAGCCGCTGAATGTCGCAGCGTCGAGGTCCGGCTCGAGTGTTAGCGCGTAGTGGGTAGGGAGTACGTTTCGAGAGAGGCGGTAAGGGTTGGAGGTTGTGGTGGTCAACGGTGTTCCTGTGATTCTGAAAGTGAATTGCAAAGGATGAGATTACCACCCGCGTGGGGGTAATCTCGTGATGCGTGATCGTGTATCAGGGGGGCCGGGAGTTCTACTCTGCCAGGCCGGCGTCGGACCAGCCGTTTGCAACGTCGATGCAGCGCATGAACTCGACTCCGCCGCGTGCCTTCATGTGGTTGATGAGCCGCTCGAGCACCTGCAGCCGGCCGTGGTGTCCGGAGAAGTAGGGGTGGAGGGTCAGGATGAGCGCGCCGCCGTCCCTGTAGGCGCCCTCGAACTCCCACTCCCATGCCTCGTAGACGGCCTTTGGGCTGGACAGCGTTGACACTCTGCCCTGGGCGGGCGACCACGGGTAGTATGGCGCGTCATCGAGCGACCAGTGAACGGGAATCTCCACCAGCTGACCGTCACCCGCCTCCACGAAGTACGGCACGTCACTGGCCATGAGGCTTGAGTCGTAGACGAATCCGCGCTCCTTGAGCAGCCGGAGCGAGTCGGCGCTGAGCTCCCATGACGGCGACCTGTAACCAAGTGGCTTCTGGCCGGTGACGTCTTCGAGGATGGCGCTGGCGCGATCGAGCAGCTCGCCCTCGTCCTCGTCGGAAGTGAGCGTTGCGGGAGGCTCGTGCTGGTAGCCGTGGTGGGCGATCTCATGGCCCTGATCGGCGATGTCGGCGATGCGTTCCGGGTGCCGCTCGGCAATCCAGCCGGGCACGAAGAACGACGCCCGTATGGCGTGGCGGTGGAGCAGGTCAAGAATGCGCGGCAGTCCGACCGTCGGACCGAAGTCGCCCATCGAGAGCAGGCTCGGCTTGTCGGCCAGCGTCGGATCCCTGCGCAGCGCGCCTGATGGGCCGTCAACATCGAATGTGAGCATGGCGACGAGCCGTGTGTCGCCGGGCCATAGTCCGGTCATGGGCGTCTTCTCCGAGGGTGTTAGCTATGCGTCTGGCGCAGGCGCAACTACGTCTGCGTAGGCGTGGCGTTTCGTGATTATGCCGCTGTGCAGAAAGACGTCCAGCGCAACGTCGTATGACTCCTGGCTGATGGAGGGATCAGGATTCCAGCAGCCGAGGGTCTGGTAGAACGCGATGGTTTTGGCGAGCACGCCCTGGTCGATGTCAGGGAAAAAGTCCTTCTCTGCCGCTGCAATCTCCGCCGCAGGGGTCTCGTTCACGTAGACGCGCGACTTGCGATATGCACGCATGAACGCGGCGGCCATGTCGGTTTCAAGAAACTCGGGCGTGGCGATGACCGAGCTGAAGGCGACCGGCCCGATGGCCTCTCCGACCGAGGCGACGACGTGCCCGAGGCCATCGGCCTCGAGCTGCTGCGGGTACGGGCCCTGCAGGTGCACGTAGTCGCCCCGCCCATCACGAAATGCCCTGTCCACGGCGGCGGCCTCGCCGACGTCGATGGTATCGATGTCGTCGTACTTCACGCCCATCTTGTGGACGCCGTACTTGAACATAGCAAGCGGCTGGCCGCCGACGTCCGCTATGACTTTTGGCCCCACGAGTTTGCCCCAGGTGAAATCGGGGTCCGGCTCACGGGCGGCGATGAAGAAGCCGTCGCGCTCGTTGATCTGCGCGAAGTGGGCTATGGGCGGCGTTTCGCCGCGTTCGAGAAAGGCCCACGAAGCCGAGACGGCGGCCTGCCCCACGTGGGCCGTGCCTGCAACGACGGCGCCGACGGACGGGTCGTCCGGAGTAGCAGGCCGATAAGAAGAATCGAGTCCCTCTTCCTTCAAGAACCCTCCCGAGATCGTGGAGATCAACGGGCTGTAGAAGGCCGAGTGGCGGGAGACGATGATGTCGATCTTGCTCATGCGGGCAGCTCCGTGGGGGCTTCGGTCACGCCGGTTACCGCGGCGCGGCAGGGCAGCGATAGCGGACCGCTATTCTAGCGCCGGGCATGAGCGGCATGAGGACGGCGGCGGGCCTTACCCGTCCGACGTGAACTCCAGCCTCAGTATTGGCCGCGATGCGGTAACGCTGATCTGTGTGCTGGCAAACCGCTTGGCAGTGGTACTCCGCGTCTCGTCACCGAGCAGGATCCACCCGAAGTTTTCGGACGGGTTATCGAGCCAGCGCTGCGCGTCGATCACCATCTGATCGGTGGATTCCCACGTGTACGCGCCAACGCCCCCAACAATCGTCTCCCCGCTGGGCTGGGGGCTGAAATCGCCGCCCGAATTATTCCAGAAACTGGAGTCGAACTGAGAGTGCAGCCAGGTCGCGTCGCCTTCTGCCGAGCCGGCGCCTCCTCCCTCATTTCCGGAGGCGTCAGAGAGGCCTTCGCCCCAATCGGTCTGGACTCTGTGGAGCGTCACGTCAGTGTCCCCGGCAATAGTTCGGGTCATCCTCATCTCCAGGGTGGCGCTCGTGATCCGGGAACCTGCCGGGATGGATCCGGCCACGTCGAACGCGATGAGGGCGCGCCGTATTGAGCCGCTGTTCGTTCTGCCGGTAAACAGATATGTGCCGCTGCCGTTGCTGAGCGTCCCTGCGCCGCTCTCGTAGAGCGTGTTGTCCTTGAATGCGATGATCGAGAAGGAGCGCGACTCCGGGGTCGGCGTCGGCTCGGGAGTTGCCGTCGGCGTGGGCGCTACGGGCAGCATGTATTCGATGGTCAACTGCGGGCGCGAGTCGGGTGACTGAGACTGTGTGCTCCCGAAACGCTTCGCCGTCGATGCTTTCGACTCATCGCCGAGGATGACCCATCCGAAGTTCGCCTCCGGATTCCGGAGCGCCTGCTCGACGTCGAGTATGAGCTGGCCCGTCGATTCCCACGTGTAGAGTCCTTCGCCCTCCACGGTGGTGACTGCGCTCGGGTTCGCTGCGAAGTCGCCGCCGGTGTTCTGCCAGAGCTCGGTATCGTAGTGAGTGTGGAGCCACGTCGCGTCGCCGCTCGCGGCCTGGGTTCCTGCGCCTTCCTGGGCCGAGGCGTCTGACGCGCCCTCTCCCCAGTCGGACAGAGCGCGGCGCAACTCGACTTCGACCGCGCCCGCGACGCTGCGGGTCATCGTCATCTGAAGCGAGACTCTCGAGACGATCGCGTCTGCCGGAATCGCGCTGGCGATGTCGAACGCCACCAGGCCGCGGCGTATCGCTCCGCTACCGGTCCTGCCCGCGAAGATTCCCATCCCGCTGCCGTTGCTGAGCGCGCCGGTCGGGCTTTCGTAGAGAGTGTTGTCTTTCGATGCCGTGATCGTCACCGACTGCACGCCTTCGGGCAGGGATGGCGCTATGGTCGCGATGGGCTCAGGCGTGGCCGTCGCGGCCGGAGGAGTCGCTGTCGGAACAGTCGGCGGCGCAGGCGTTGAAGTTGGCGCCGCGACCTGTGTCGGTGCAACAGATGTTGCAGTTGGTGAGGGTGTTGGCGCCGGCGTTGGCGCTGGCGCGGTCGTTGCGGTAGGAGCGGGGCTGGCCGTAGGCGCCGGCTCAGACGGCGCGGGCGCGGAAGTGGGTTCCGAAGCCGCCCTCGGCGCAATGGTGGCAGTCGGCGCGGGTGCGGCGGTCGGAGCGGAGACGGACGTCGCCACCGGCGCGGTTGCCTCGTCGTCTCCGCCTCCGCAGGCGATCGCGATCATGACAATTGCGAACGAGGCGGACAGGAGGTGACGCGGCTTCAGCCGGAATGCAGACATTTCACTTCCTTCGCCCGATCAGATGCGTGACCGGCAAGACCTGACTCAGCTCGTCGGGTTATCGGGAATTAATTCGCTTGATAAGCGCCGGCGGATCACTTCCCATGGCTATATATGGCCGCGCCCCGCGCGGGAGACCTGATCGCGAAACCACCAGACATGGCGATGCCCTCGCTGTGGCAACGTCAATAATCTGGTTTCAGTCCGCAGCGGGCGACCGCAATCGACGCGGACCCGATCGACGCAGAACAAGGTAGCAAAAATTGTTGATGAGAGATCAGTGACCATCCGGAGAAGGTTTTCCAGACAGGTCGCGCAGATAAAGGGCAAGATCACGTCGGCCGCTTTCGGGCCTGCGGGGGGAAACCGTTCTTCGGTTTCCGGGCGCTCATCACCTGAGAGACCCGTGATTGACCCGGGTGTGATGTAGATTTGGCCTGTTCGTTATCGATCCCAGCGCCAGATCGGTTGCTACACCGACTCCCATATCGACATAAAGAGGTCTAAAAAATTGCTCGATCTGAAAATTGCTGACGGAGAGATCATCGACGGCACCGGCAGCCCGGGATTTTTCGGCACGGTGCTCGTCGATGGCGACGCGGTGAAGATCCATCGGGGCGACCACTCGGAGATCGAGGCGCGAAGAACGATCGATGCTTCGGGGCTGGTAATCGCTCCGGGATTCATCGACGTCCACTCGCACGCCGGGCTGACGATACTTGGCGAGCCGGAACATCTGCCCAAGGTCCGGCAGGGCGTGACGACCGAGCTGGTAGGAATCGACGGCAACTCATTCGCTCCTTTCAAGACGCAGGAGGAGTTGGGGCGATTCATCGAGCTGGATTGCGGGCTGAACGGCTGGCCGCCGATGCCGGCCGACTGGCTGAGCGTATCCGATTTTCTGAGCAAGTTCGATCACGCCGCCTCGATCAACGTCGCCATGATTCTCGGCAACTCCCCGGTGCGGATATGGGGAGTTGGCTGGAACGACCGGCCCGCGACCGCGGATGAGATGGAGAACATGAAGTCCGTGGTCAGGGAAGCGATGGAGGACGGCGCCGTCGGCTTGTCTACCGGTCTCGACTATCCGCCGGGCTCTTACGCGGACACGGACGAGCTCATCGAGCTGTCGCGCGTATCAGACCGGCTGGGCGGCTTCTATCACACCCACACCCGGGCCAGCCTGCTTAAGGAGGGACTCCTGGCGCCGTGGGAGGAGTCGCTTCGGATTGGCCGCGCCAGTGGCATCGCCGTTCACCTCACCCACTACAGGCAGAGCGCACAGGGCGTCGGTAGCCACTGGGACTACATCGGCCTCGTTGAAAAGGCCCGTGACGAGGGCATGGACGTGACTTTCGATTGCTATCCGTACCCGTACTCCGGAACGCGCATCACCATAGCGCTGCCGCAGTGGACGATGGACGGTGGACCAGAGCGCCTGAAGGAAGCGCTGCATTCGACCGAAGACCGGGCGGCCATAAGACGCGACATGGAAGACGAAGGCGGCTGGCGGAAGCTGGATGAACAGTGGCTGACCAATTTCGCCCTGCCGCAAAACAAGAAGTACGAGGGCCACTCGGTTACCGAGATTGCCGACATGCGCGGACAGGACCCGCTTGAGACCCTGCTGGATCTGCTTGACGAGGAAGGACTCGGGCTGTCGACGGTCAGTCTTGGCACGAACGCGCAGACACTGCCGGCGTTCGTCTCGCACCCATTCGGGATGATCGGCTCGGACGCGATTCTCTTCGGCGAATATCCAAATCCGCGCACTTACGGCTGCTACCCGGTGATCCTTGCCGAGTTCGTGCGGGCGGAAAAACATCTGAGGCTGCCGGAGGCGATACGGAAGATGACATCGTTCCCGGCCCAGCGAATCGGCATACCGAACCGGGGCATACTGCGCGACGGGTTCAAAGCCGACATCGTCCTGTTCGACAAGCACAACGTGAAGACGCGGGCGACGAAGCAGAACCCGAAGGTGTTTCCAGAAGGCATTCCCTACGTGATCGTGAACGGCCAGGTGGTCATCGACGATGGCGAGCACTCCGGCGCGTTCCCTGGCCTCGGGATTGGCCGCGGACGCTGGGGCTAGCCTTGCCGGGCGATACCGGGGTACGCGAAGAGGCCCGGTTCGCACCGGGCTTCTCTTGATATCTGCGGACCTCTGGCGGTTGGTTAGCCGACGGGCGCGGCGGCCTTATCCTCGGCGTAGTTCCGCATCCTTGCCTTGAGGTCCTTCATCTGGTGGATCTCAGGCGTGTTGCCATCGTTGTCGACCTTGTCGAACCAGACCTCGCCATCGACGGTGATCTTGTAGACGCCGGCATCGCCGGGGGTCAGCGCGATGGCGGCGTCTGTGCCGGCCGCGGCGAACATCTCAGAGACCGTCCATGCCGCAAGGTTCTGGTATCCGCAGGGCACGCAGTATTCGATGTCGATATTTATCCTGGCCATTCTTAAGCCTCCCATAACAGGCCGCGGCAGGCGTGAATCGATGCCGCCGGTGCGCTGATCGCTTTAGTCGTGGGGCAAAACTAACAGTGGGGAGATTTGGTGTCAAAGTGGCAGGCGAATGAAACGCGCTGCCCAACCCCGAAAAAGCGGCCGGAGCGGCGCGCAAGATGGGGACGCACGTCGCCCCGGCCCGGCTGCCGAAACGGACACCGCGCGGCAGCCAGCTTCAGCATCTTTCAGGCACGCCGCCGTGTCCATAGTCCGAAAAGCCGTATACCCCAACTGCCTCGACGACACGCCGGGCAGGCGGCGGCCTGCACCCTTCGTCTGGGCCGGGACGGCGCCTTCTCGGGCCAGATGGTGATCTGGTCTTTCTCTCACCGTGGCACTACCCTTCGCCTCTCACGCCTCACTCACCGACTATGGCGGTGGCCTCTATTTCCACCACCACTTCGGGGCGCCCGAGGACCGGCACGCCCATCAGCGTGGCAGCCGCGTTCGTTCCCTCGGTCGCTGCCTTCAGAGCGGTCGCGGCCTCATCGAGTTTTTTCAGGCCGCCGACAACATAGGTGCGCGTGCGGACGAGCTGCGACCACTTGCCGCCCAGCTCTTCGATTGCGGCCCGGATGATCGCCAGCGTATCGGTGATCTGCGGCCCGACCTCTCCGGGGTGCTGGACTATCTCCCCGGGAACTATCGAAGTCGTCCCCGCAACGTAAATCACGTTTCCCGCCCGCACCGCGCGGGAGTAGTGGTTCTCAACTTCGAACGTGCGGCCCGTGCGGTAGTTCTGCCGCCTCCCGGCCGCGCCTGCCACGGCTTCGAACTCGAGTGAGAACGTGGCGCCCTGCCCTGCCGGTCCGATGACGCAGATGCCCGCCGACGTGGGCTCGCCGTCGGCCATGAAATCGTTCTTGCCGGCGCCGTCGGTCTCCGACTCGACTGCGTGGGCGTAGTAGTGCCGGGTGGACACGACATCGCTGCCGGTCATCCCTGCTTCGGCCAGCGCCGCCGTGCCCGAATCGTAGACGGCATCCATCTGGGCGGCATGGCTGCCGGCGTCGGACGCCGACAGGCCCGCCACAAATAGCTCGTCGTCGTGTCTGACGGCGCGGGAGCTGGCGCTTGCGGCGTCCGCGCCGTAGTGGGTCATCGACCCCGAGGCGCCGCGAATGGCCTCGATCTCCAGGGCCACTTTCGAGTCGCGCGGCAGGCAGTCCACCAGCACCGCGCTCATCGCAGGGCCCGGGGAGTCGAACACTACGCCGTGGACTGCGCTGAGCAGGTCAGCCGCGCCCTCCTCGGTGTAGAAGATTCGCGTACGCACAGCATCGCCCAGTGCCGCGCCCTGCCCGAGGAGTAACTCTACGGCGGCGCGGAACACCTGGTGGGCCTCGCTTTCGAGTCCGGTGCCGTCCCGAGCCATCAGCCCGGACGTGAATATACGGTCTCCGGCCGAGCACCCCGAAGGCGCGCCGAAGAGGGCTTCGGGCCATGCTCCGGTGGAATGAGCGTTCGTCAATATCGTCTCCTGGCCTCTCTAACCCGGCACTTCCGTGGTCGGCGTGCGGGTGTGATGGTCGACTCTCGGCTGGTACTGGCGTGCGTGGAACTCGTCGGCCCACTCGATCAGGTTGCCGACGGCCTCATCGAAGATGATCTCCCCCTTCTCCTTCGTCGCCATCGCGGCGGCCCCGCAGATGCCTTTGTCGGTATATGTGCTCGTCCAGGTGGAGATGCTGACGGGGCCTGAGCCGAAGAGGTCGGTGTACTCGAACTTCGACTTTTGCCGGTTGGTCCAGGTCAGGTGGTTTTCTGCCTGCGTCATGTCGATAAGCGACTCGTCTAAAAACAGGCCAAGTGACGCCTCGGCCTCGCCGGCATGGCCGGTGCCGCCGGGGAACTCCGACTCCCGCCACTTGTCGGTCGCGCCCTCGTTCACTGCCAGCAGCGGCCACCAGCTCGTGAGCGAAACGACGGCATCGGTCTCCAGCATCACCCGTCGTGCCGCCAGCTCTAGCGGCGGGATGTTCGAGCCGTGGCCGTTGATGACGATGAGCTTCTTGAAGCCGTGGTAGCAGGCGCTCTTAAGCACGTCCACCACGTAGCGGGAGAAGGTCTCCGGGTGGATTGTGATCGTGCCCGGAAAGTCCATGACATGCGTGGTGTAGCCGTAGGGGACCACCGGCATGACGAGCAGGCGGTCGGGCCTGCGGCGCGCCGCTTCGGACGCGATCTCGGGCGCCGTCCACATATCCATCTTTATGGGCAGGTGCGGCCCGTGCTGCTCTACCGTCCCCACGGGAAGAATCGGGATGAGTCCGTTTTCTACGGCTTCATTGATCTCCGGCCATCTGAGATTTTCGTAGCGCCACTTTTCAGGCATTGGTGTCTGCTCCAATCACTTGCTGAACGCCTCGGCCTGCCCGGAATGGGCATCCTCGATTCTTATTCGTGCTGCGGGGGCGATTTCATCGGGCAGCGCGTCAACGGAATACCATTCGACGGCCGTGCTCTCCTCGGATACGCGTATCTCACCCGACACGTATGCGACCTCGTAGACCATGATGACGTAGTGGACCGTATGTCCGTCCGGGTAGCGCAGAATCGAGTAGTTCGCAGGGTCGGAGTAAACACCGACCAGGCGCTTGATTCGGGTCGTCAGGCCTGTCTCTTCGATAGTCTCCCTTATTACGCACTCCTCGGCCGACTCGCCGATCTCCATCCGCCCGCCCGGCGGCGCCCAGCGACCGTTGTCGCTACGGCGTTGCAGAAGAACCTCGTCTTGTTCGTTGAACAAAATAGCGTTCGTTCCGGGGGATATCTCATCGGGCATCTTGTCCAACGGCTCCCCGAGCGCATCGAAGAGACCTTCCCACGGCTTCTTGTCGGTCATCGGCTCAACTCCTTCACCCACTACCCCGGCAGGTCGGTTGTTGGCTTGCGGGTGTGGTGATCGACACGGGGCGGGTACTCCCGGGCGTGGAACTCGTCGGCCCATTCGCAAATGCGGCTCACCGACTCTTCGAAGAGCATTTCGCCCTTCTCCTTCGTGCCCTCGGCGGCCCAGCCGGCGATGCCTTTTTCCATGTAGCTGCTCGACCAGTTGGAGATGCTGACCGGGCCGGCGCCATACAGGTCCACCCAGTGGAATTTCGACTCGTTCAGGTTGGTCCACGTCTGGTCGTTGGTCGCCAGCTCCATCTTGACCAGCGACTCGTCGAGATACAGCGCCAGCGACGTCTCCGACTCGCCCGAATGTGCCGAGCCGCCGGGGAACGGGCCGTCGCGCCACTTCTTCATGAACTCCGGGTCGGCCATGGTGAACATCCACCAGCTTGCCCACGAAACCACCGCATCGGTCTCCAGCATGACGCGGCGGGCGGCCAGTTCGAGCGGCGGCATGTTGGAGCCGTGGCCGTTGACCATGATGACCTTCTTGAAGCCGTGATAAACGACGCTTTTGACCACGTCTACGACGTAGTTGATGAAGGTCTCATGGTGGACGGTGATGGATCCGGGAAAGTCCATGACGTGGGTGGTGTATCCGTAGTGGATTGGCGGCATGACGAGCAGCCTGTCCGGACGGCGCTTTGCCGCTTCATGAGCAATGGACCGGGCACTCCATGAGTCCATCTTGATGGGCAGGTGCGGGCCGTGCTGTTCAGTCGTGCCGATCGGAAGGATGGGAATCAGGCCCTTCTCAACGGCCTCATTCACCTCCGGCCACGTCAGGTTTTCGTATTTGTATTTGTCCGCCATCTCTTCTCCTGTGTGATCTGCATCCGGGTGGCCGGTCGATTCGGTAGATTCATTCGCCCCATTCGTCGGCGCCTGCGCCACGGGCCTTGACCGCGTCCATGTCCAGCTCGATTCCAAGGCCGGGACGGTCCGGAATGGGCAGCATGCCGTCTTCGTCCAGGCGGAACGGCTCGACAAGGATGCCGTCGACGTATGGAGCCGGGTACCAGAACTCGACGTATTTCGCGTCCGGCATGGAGGCGGCAAGCTGGAGGTCGGCCGCCAGCCCGACGGCGGTGTTCCAGCCGTGGGTGATGACCTGGATGTTGTTGTCGTATGCCGACTGCCAGATGCGGCGGGTCTCGGAGAGGCCGCCGCAGATCGTCTGGTCCGGCTGCAGGATATCTACCGCGCGCTCGCGGATCCACGGCTCGAACGCCTGCCGACGCGTCAGGACCTCGCCGCCGGATATCGGCACCGGGGAGATTTCGGTGAGGGCCTTGTAGCCCTGGAGATCGTCAGCCCGCAGCGGCTCTTCAAACCACCGGACATCGTAATCGGCCAGCATCCTGGCCGTCTCAGTAGCCCACTTCAGGCCGTTGTGCCAGTAGATGTCTGAGCCGCCCGCGTCGACCATGATCTCGGCGTCGTCACCCACGGTCTGGCGCGCCGTTCGCACCAGCTCTTCGTCGCGTTTTCTGTCGACTCTCCCAAAGGACCCCCAGCCCAATTTGAAGGCAGAAAAATTCAGTTGCAGCCCGCCTTCGAGCTGCTCGACCATCGCGTCCACAGGCCACTCGAACAGCATCGACGCGTACGGCTTGATGCGGTCGATATAGCGGCCGCCGAAGAGGCGGGAGACGGACTGGCCGGTTGCCTTGCCGAAGATGTCCCAGAGCGCCTGGTTCACGGCCCCAATGTAGTTGGTGATCGTCCCGCCGCGACCGTACCAGAAAGTCCATTGGTGAAGACGCTCGGTCACCGCTTCGGGCTGCAGCGCATCCTCGCCGATCAGGTGGGGTGTTAGAACCTTCCGTGCGGCCTCGGCCAGCTCCCACCGGGTGCCCGCTGTGCCCCAGCCGAAGAGCCCTTCATCGGTGTCGACGCGGACGAGTGCCTGATCGTAACCCCACCACGACGGATGAATTGGCTTGCCGGCCTTCAGTTCCGGCCGCTCGCTGGTAAGCGGATGAACGGTTATGGACGCTATCTTCAATTCGAGTGCCTCCCGCCAACGCAGGGTCTTGCAAAGCTGAAATAGTTGAAATCTCAGGGCCCGTGCGCGGCCAGCCGAACCTACGCCCGCCAAAAGGGGGTGTCAAGATGGCGGCTCGGGTATGATTCCCCGCACTATGCCCTCTGAGCGCGTGCAGCGGCGAATAGATAGACTCCTCGATCAAGCCGACCAAGCCCTTGAGTCCAATCAGTGGCAAAAGGCACTGGAAGTTGCCGAGGTTGTCCTTGGTCTCGACGCGGACAACGAGGATGCTCAGGTATTCGTCGGGGCCGCCCACCGTGGTCTGGATGCTGCAGGTGATGAGGCCCCGAGTCCGAATGAGATTTCTGACGCGGAGCAACTGGTTGCGATGCGTAGCGACGGTTCGCCCAGCGAATCCCCCACCTCCTTCGTCAACGGCCGCTACGAGGTCACCGGCTTCCTCGGCGAGGGCGGCAAGAAGAGGGTCTACCTCGCCCACGACACTACGCTGGACAGAGACGTGGCATTCGCGCTGATCAAGGCTGAAGGTCTCGACGACGCCTCCCGCCAGCGCAGCACACGCGAGGCACAGGCGATGGCTCGCCTCGGCGCCAACCC
>JADFPB010000044.1 GCA_022562515.1 Chloroflexota bacterium
CGCTCGAGCCCGTCCAGGATCAGCAGGAAACGCTTGCCGGAAGAGAGCACTTCGCCCATCGGCGAGAACCACCCCGCACCGCTCGCATGAGCTTGGCTGCCGCCGGTGAAGTACTCGTACGCGGTCTTCAGGAAGTGGTTCGCGTCAGGGTCGTCATAGAAGCTCCAAACCAGCAGGCCGTCTGGAGGCTCTTCAGCAAGGAACGTCTCAAGGAACCGCTGCGCGAGAGCGGTCTTGCCTGCCCCGCCGATCCCGATAAGCGACACGACACCCTGCCCGGACTGCCAGAACTCACGCAATTTGCGCAGTTCGTCCTGTCGGCCTGAGAACGCCGGCGCGGACGGCAAGGCGTGTACGACGTTCGGGGGCAGCCTTCCTTCAGCCCGTTGTGGCATGGAGATTCGCCCGCTCTCCGGGGCCGGGCCTGGATTGACCGCTCGGCTCAGTCGGTTTTCCATATATGCTGATGACCACTCTCCGCAATTGAGGCCTGCCTGCACGTTTTGGGCCGAAAACCGATCTGGCACGAACTGTGTTTGCTGTGTCAATTATTGGCGAGGCAGTTCCGGCCCCTCCAAGATCGCGCTTGTAGCCGCTTCGCTACAAATGCCGACGAAACAGGGCACACCAGCGTGAAAGAGCCACGAGCAACGCAGAGATCCCGCCAGCGGCGCACCGTTAGGATCGGTGAGGCGTTGATCACGGACGGCGTGATCGACGAGCAAATGTTGCGCCTCGCGGTCGAGCGCCAGCACGAGACGGGCGACTTCTTGGGCGAGACGATCGCGGCTCAGGGGCTCGCCCCTGCGTCGACGGTGGGCGAGTACCTCTCCAAGTCGATGGGATTCCCGTACGCCGACCTCTCAAAGGTGGAAATCGACGCGGATCTCGCACACGAGCTGCCGGAACATTACGTCAGACGCAAGCTGGCCCTTCCCTACCAGGAACTGGACGACGAGGTGCTCGTCGCCATGTCCGACCCTCTTAACATTGCAACCGTGGACGATATACGCGCTCGTTTGAACCGCCGGATCGTCCCCGTGCTAGTGTTCTCGTTCGACCTGGAGGACGCCATAAACAGGGCTTTCACCGTTCAAAGAAGGTCGGAGTCGTTGCTGGCAGAGCTGGGAGACCTGGACGACGGTCCACCGGAAGAGGAGCTTGCGAGCCTGGCCCTCGACGCGCCGATCGTCAGGCTCGTCAACGGGATGTTGGAGGCCGCCGCGCGCTCAGGTACGAGCGACGTGCACATCGAGCCCGCCGAGCAGATGGTCAGGATCAGGTTCAGAATAGACGGGCTGCTCTATGAGCAGATGACGATCCCCCGCGCCAACATGCCCGCGGTCGTGTCGCGCATCAAGATTATCTCAGGCATGAACATCGCTGAGCGTAGGCGGCCTCAGGACGGCAGGTTCGCCTACACCGACGACGAGGCAGGCGAGTTCGACGTCCGCGTCAGTACGATGAACACCGTCTACGGTGAGAAGGTCGTGATGCGGTTGCTTGAAAGAGCCAACTCGATCGCCTCTACCGACAAGCTCGGCTTCTTCCCGAAGCAGCAGGAAGCGTTCGAGATCTTTATCAAGCGGCCGCACGGGGTCATCCTGATAACGGGCCCGACAGGCTCTGGCAAGTCGACCACCATGATGGCCGCGCTTCAAAGGATAAACGATCCCACGCTGAACGTCAGCACGATCGAGGATCCCGTCGAGTACAAGCTGGCCGGTGCGAACCAGGTCGCCGTCAACCCGAAGATCGGCGTCGATTTCGCGACCGGACTGAGGACGCTCGTGCGTCAGGACCCGGACGTCATCATGGTCGGAGAGGTCCGGGACAGCGAGACGGCGGAGATCGCGATCCAGGCAGCCCTGACAGGGCACCTCGTCATGACTACGCTGCACACGAACGACGCGCCAGGGTCGCTCGTGAGGCTGCAGAACATGGGGATCGAGCCGTTTCTCATCAGCTCCGCAGTCATCGGCGTCGTCGCGCAGAGGCTCCTGAGAACGGTCTGCACCAGCTGTCGGGAAGACGTTCCGATGGATCGCGCCGTCATGGATGAGTTCGGGATCAAGCCCAAAAGCGGGGAGCCCCCGCTCATCGCCCGCGGGCGCGGATGCACCAAGTGCGGAGACAGGGGGTTGCGCGGAAGGACCGCTGCCTGCGAGATCATGCCCATGTCAGAAGGCGTGCGCGAGCTTCTGCTGAAGCGGGCGTCGGGATCGGAGATCATGGCACAGGCGCGCGCGGACGGCATGGTCACGATGCGCGAGTCCGGAGTACAGAAAGTCCTCGACGGAGTCACCACCCCCGAAGAGGTCGTTCGCGTCCTCTTCGCGGAAGGGTAGAGATTGGCACAGATGATGCAGCGGTGGATGGAAATGCCGACGTACCAGTACAAGGCCAGGGACCAGAAGGGAGAAGCGCACTCGGGCGTGTTCATTGCCGACAACGTAGCGGACCTGAGGCACAGCCTGCGTTCCAAGGACCTGATGGTCACGCAGTACGGCATTGTGGCCGACAGGGCGTCCAGGACCAAAAGCCAGGGGCTGTTCGGGCCCAAAAAGGTCAAGCTGTACGACCTGGTCGTCATGAGCCGGCAGATGGCGTCGTTGGTGCGCGCAGGCGTGACCGTCGTCGAGAGCCTCGACGTCGTTGCGGATCAGTCTGACAACCCCACGCTCGCAGAGTCGCTGCAACAGGTGAGGCTGGACATTCTGTCCGGCGACTCGATGGCCCAGGCGATGGGCAAGCATCCCAAGGTGTTCAGCGAACTGTACGTGGCTCTTGTCGAAGCGGGCGAAACGGGCGGAATGCTCGAGGACACGCTCGAGGTGGCCGCAGACCAGCTGGACAAGCAGGCCACGCTCCGGGAGCAGGTCAAATCGGCGCTCCTTTACCCGATCATCGTGATCGTCGCCGCTGTCGGCGTCGTCATATTCATGCTCATCTTCATCGTCCCGGTCTTCCAGAAGGTCTATGATCAGTTCAACGCTACGCTGCCGACGATAACAAGGTTGCTCATCACGATGAGCGACCTCGTGCTGCACCGCTGGTATTACGTCGCCGCGGGAGCGGCGGCAGTGTACTTCGGGCTCCGGGCCTATAACAGCACGGACGAAGGTAGGCACACGTTGGACAAGTTCAAGCTCGGCATCCCGATGATCGGGCCGCTGTTGAGGAAGATCGCCGTCGCGCAGGTCACACAGACCTTCGCAGGCACGACAAAGGGTGGCATCCCGATCATCAGCGCGCTGCAGGTATCTGCAGGAACGACGAACAACGTCATCATTCGGGACGCCGTCTGGCGGGTGTCTGACAGCATCAGGGAGGGATCACCGCTCTCCGCATCGCTTGAGGAGACAGGAGAGTTCCCGCCCATGGTCACGCGCATGGTGGCGTCCGGTGAGAAGAGCGGCAACCTCGACGAGATGCTGGCAGAACTCACGCACTTTTACGAGCGCGACATCGAGCACTCGGTAGACCGTCTGACCCGGATGATGGAGCCCGTCCTGATCTGCATCGTCGGAGGCATCGTGCTCTTCGTCCTCTTGGCGCTGTACATGCCGGTCTTCAACCTCTCGCAGGTCATTCGAAAGAACTGACGCTCGACAGGACGCAAGACCCACAGACGAACGAAGCACAAAACAACTGTGCCAATAAGTTATGTCTGTAGTATGTTCTATACTGTGAACAGGCAATTGTGCCTGATTTGAACAATACATAGTGACAATTGCGGACACGGTGCGAAAAGTGTTTATAATCGATTCTTGTACTAGATTGAGAACCTCTCAAAAGGTTCTGTCGAGTGAGAACAAGCTATGAACATTTCGAGAAAGAACAGAGCGTTTACGCTCATCGAGTTGCTCGTCGTTGTCCTGATCCTCGCGATCCTGACCGCCGTTGCACTCCCTCTCTACCTGAAGTCCGTTCAGGAGGCCGAGTTCCAGGCCTGCAAGACAAACATGAAGACGGTCGCCAATGCGGTCCAGGCGCATCACGTGCGCAACCGCACGGTGTCCTACTTCTCTGGCACGGTCGATGCGGGCAACACCGGCATCGGCTCGGCTCTGGAAGACCTCCAGAACCCGCCCATCTGTTCCGGAGACGGCTCCCTCTACACCGTCGTTGCCCTCGGCACGACTGGCAAGGACGGGTTCCACATCGCCTGCGGCGATATAACTCACATCTTCAGCTGGGAGAACGGCGTCTTCCTCACCACAAAGTAGATCGTCCTGACGATCGAACGACCTGGGGCAGGCCTGCACAGGCCCGCCCCTATTCTCTAACATAGATGGTGGATTCTGAAACTGTAACAACGATATCCGGTGGCCAACGTCCAGTACAATTACTGGGTTTGTGTTCGCTGGGTCTAGCGCTAGAGTCAACTCACTGTAAGCGCGATTCTAACCGAACAAGCAGTTTCTGTTTTGCCGCGACCAAGTATTTGTATCAGCTTGTCCATGCCGCCGTAGTGAGTAGAATAGAGCATTGGTTTCGGGGCCATGTAAATGCCTAAGATAACACGCAACAAAAGTTCTGGCGTAACGTTGATCACGGCGATCGTGTTCGCCGCCATCATCGCCATGATCATGGCCGTCGTCGGCACACTGGTCGTGTCGCACTACGCTAGGGCCGACGTCGAGGGCGACTACGCCGACGCGATCAACATAGCCGAGGCAGGCCTCAACTACGAGATCCGCTGGATCAGCCTCGATACGACGGACCCGAAGAGGGCGCACCAGAAGGTGGAGGACACGGCGCTCGGGTTTCCGGGGCCGTACACGGGCTCGATCGCTGGAGTGCCGGGCAGCTTCACGGTCTACGTGACGCAGTACGACCCGGACGACCCGACCGGCCCTGGGTTCTCGCCATGGCTGTCCCCCAACGACTTCCTGCTGACCAGCGTCGGAACGGTCAACGGCATCAGCCGTGCAGTCCGAGTCCGGGGCGTGCGCAAGAGCCTCTTCGACGAGTACGCGCTGTACGCCATCGACGACGGGACGTTCGGCGGCGCCGGCGCCGCGTCCGGCGCCACGAGGATCTACGGCAGCATCGGCACGAACGGGTCCTTCACGTTCAACGGCCAAGCAGGGACGAACACCATCATCGGAGACGTCGAGTACAACGGCACGCCGATCTCCGATGCCAGGCGGACGATCCACGGCGCGGGATATGGCGTCGCCAGGCCCTTGTCCTCTGCCCGGACGTTCACGTCGAGGATGCTGCCCGCTGCCAGCGCGCGCTCCAGCACGGAGCCGACCGCGTTCCGTACTGTGCCAGACTCAAGTTCAGGGGCGCCTTCCGCATACAGGCGCGGCAGGTCGAGATGGCCGATCACCTCGGGGCTGACCCTCTCCACCATCTCGCCGGCCAGCTCGTAATAGCGCAGGACGAACGGCTCAAGCCCGCCTCTTCCGGCTACGGCTCTCTCGAAATCCTGCCTGCTCGTGTCGATCGGCATCTCATCGACCCAGTGGACCGACCCGACCAGATAGTCCAGGCCGTGGCGTCCTCGAAGAGCGGCCGCCTCGTCGGCGAATGACGACTCGGGAACAACTTCTATCTCCGCGCCGCACAGGACCTCGAGCCGGCCGCGGTACTCATCGATAAAACCGGCGCAGGCGACGGCGTAGTCCCGGAAGTTTCGGGCCACATCATCCGGACCGTGGCCGGCATCGATCTCTTCCGAATACAGGAACTTCGCGTCCGAGCGCGGCGCGTGTGTGGTCACTCCGAACGTCGTGAAGCCGGCGGTTACGGCGGCATCGAGCATCTCACGCAGCGTGTCGGCGCCGTGCAGGCAGTAGTCGCCGCTATGGCCGCCGTGCAACGAGATCATCCAGGGGATTGGCATATGCCCAGATTACGTGATCCGGCCCGTTTTGGACCAATCGCGAGCTAACGGGGATTCAGGTCAGAGGGGGGCGAACCGGTTCACTGTCCAGACGAGGCTGCGCGTTGGGCGGCTCAGTGTGGAGAACCATTCCTGGTAGGTCATCCTGCCAGAGACGATCTTGAAAAAGGTCTGCCAGAATCCCGCATCGGTGAGGATCTGCCGCGGCCGCAGCTTCACCCGCAGGACGAGCAGATTGCGGAAAGCCCGCGCCGCGTAAAACTCCTTGTCCACCCACTCGACCCAGGTTCCGAACTGCGCGGGATCGCTGGCAACGATAGATTCAGCGGCCGATTTTCCGGACAGCGCGCCCCAGGAGATGCCCTCTGCCGTGGACGGATCGACGAACCCGCCGGCATCTCCCACTATGAAGACGCGGTCGCGATAAGTCGGGTAGCCAGGGTCGCGCAGCGGGATGTAATGCCCCGAAAAATGATGGTCTGCTTTATCGACGTGGGATTCGGAATAGTCCCGGGCCCACTTCTTAATTCGCGACGCAGCTTTAGCCGTGCCCCCGAATCCGGTCGATAGATGGTCGGCCTTCGGAAATACCCAGAAGTATCCCATCGGAGAGGCCGAAGGGACGATCTCTATCGTGTTGCTCCAGTTCTCTTCCGTGGGCCCGTACGCTTCGTCCTCAACGGCAACAACCTGGCGGCGGTGCCGGGGGAGGCCCATCGTCCGCGTCACAAGGCTGTACGCCCCATCCGCTGCGACTAGATAGTCGGCCGTGAGCTTCTCGCCGCCCTGAAGGGTCACGGACGGGCAGCCATTGCCGTTGCCATCGAAAGATATCCGCTCAACCTTGCCCGGCTGGAATTCGGCGCCGTGATCTACCGCAAAACCCAGGAGGGAGCGGTCGAGATCGGACCGCATCGACATGTGGGCGATCGGGACGTCTGAGTGGTGTGTGGCGGAGAGACCCTTGTTCGGCTTCGCCCGGATCCGCAGGTTGGTTACGGTGTTCTCCTCGGCAGTGGCGAAGGCGGACTTCGGGAAGGTCCACCAGAGCTTTTCTGTAAACCCGCCGCCGCACGTCTTGTAGCGGCCGCCGAGTACGTCTGAGGAATCCACCACCCGTACCCTGGCGCCCTCGCGTGCCAGGTGGTATGCGGCAGCAGAGCCTGAAGGCCCGCCGCCGACGACGATCACATCATGAGCGGTCATTTACGATTCCTGACGCCCTTGTTCGCCTCTATAGCTTCCAATCGTAACTGTACGGCCAGAATCCAGAGCTATTCGAACAATACTCGATTAGCCGATCAAAGATGACGGTTTTGACGGATAATTCAAGCTGTGCAATTTCACCCCGTACAAGTGATTCGATGATTACAAACGGAAAACGATCAGATTCGAGCTCTGGGCGAACGCTATCAAGCGGCGATGACGACCCCGCCCGCCCACCGAAGCGGCGCGACGCAGCGGCCTATGCGCGGGCGAAACGGCATGCCACTTTCGCCGACATCGCGCTCTCCCTCGCGCTGCCCATCGCCTTCATCGCCTTCAACGGCTCTACAGGGCTGCGCGACATCGCGGAGGACGTCTCGTCGGTGGATGCGATTGGCATCCTGGTCTACGGCGCCGTGGCGCTCACCGGAATGTCTCTCGTCGGCCTCGGCCTCGATTTCTACTCCGGCTACCTGATCGAACACCGCTTCGGACTTTCACGGGCGAGCCTGTGGGACTGGGCGTTCGACTGGCTGAAGTCGCTGGCGCTCCAGCTGCTGTTCGGGCTGGCGGCCATCGAAGTGATATACGCCCTCATGTCGCTGCTGCCCGATACCTGGTGGCTTGTCGCCGCGGCCATCTTCATCGGATTCTTCATCGTTCTCGTCCGGCTCGCTCCCGTCCTGATCCTGCCGCTCTTCTTCAAATTCGAGCCGCTCGAGGACGGCGACTTGAAGAACCGGCTGCTGGCGCTGGCGGAGCGGGTGGATACGCGCGTGCAGGGCGTTTACGTCTGGAAACTGGGCCGCAAGACGTCCAAGTCCAACGCCGCACTCATGGGCTGGGGCGGGACGCGCCGGATAGTGGTCGCCGACACGATGATCGAGTCATCCACGCTGGAGGAGATTGAAGTCGTGCTCGCCCACGAGCTTGGCCACCAGGTGAACCGGGACATCCCGCGCATGATCGCCGTCCAGTCGGTCATCATCATCGCCGGATTCGCGGTGATCCACGTGGTGCTCAAAGCTTTGAGCGACTCCTTCGGCTTCCGCGGTATCGACGACTTCGCAAACCTGCCATTGCTGCTTCTGGTCGCCGTGGTCGCAGGCCTCCTCCTCATGCCGGCCATCAATGCCTACAGCCGGAAGAGAGAGCGCGCCGCAGACCTCTTCGCCCTGGAGACGACGCGCTGGCCCGACCACTTCATAAGCGCTATGGAAAAGCTCGGCGAACAAAATCTGTCCGAAAAAGACCCGCATCCGGTGATGGAGTTCATATTCCACTCCCACCCATCGCTGGGAAAGCGAATCGAATTCGCAAAGCAATGGGCGGCCACGAACGACTGATCGCGACCTCGTCGCCAACCCTCATCTATCTGTCATCCCCGGGCGTCCCCGACCCGAGGATCTCAGCCCTTAGCGCCACAAAGGCGCCGTAGCGCGGGCAGGCGACGCTAAACCCTGACCGTGACCTCGTCGCCAACCCCAAGCCCCAGCTCTTCCGCCGCATTGCCGCCCGGGACAAAAATCTCCAGGAAACCGTGGCTTGCCACGATGCACCCCGCCCCCTGCGCGGAGGCATACGACTCGCTCAGCCCACTAATCGCCCGGTTGCCCGCCAGCGTATGAAAGTGGCCGGGCGGCACCGCGTCGGCGAAAATGTCCGTCGCCGCGTTGCCGAACCGGTCGATGTACTGCACGCGGCCAATAAGTCCATCGTCGCTTTGGCGCGGCCCCGGCAGGTTGAGCAGCGTCACTTCTGCGACCAACTCGCCCATCTCCGCAGGCGATGCGCCACCGGCCAGTTGTGCGGCCACCGGCGCGAACACGTCGCGACCGTGGAACGTCCGGCTGACCTCGCCGGAGTCCATCGCAGCGACATCGACCGCCCACGCCTGCCAGCCATCGGGAACAGCCGCCCGATAGTGCGCCAGGAACGGCCTGTCATGAGATGACCCCGGAGAAACCCCGCCCGCCAGACTGATCACGTGCGTGAAAATGCCATTATCCGGCCCGACATAAACCTGCCCATCCGGCCCAGCTGCGACAATCGCCGCCCGCTCCGACCCAACACCCGGGTCCACAACCGCGCAATGAACCGTCCCCGCCGGAAACCGCCGCGCCACCGTACCCAGCACGAACGACGCGTGCGCCACATCCTGCGGCGGCACATCATGCGTTACGTCCACCAGCGTCACATCTCGGATGCGGCCAAGAATCGCCGCCTTCATAGCCGCCGGAAAGCCGTCCGCCGCGCCGAAATCGGTTGTCAGGGTGATGATGGGAGTTGGCATGGGGGTAGGTTAGCCGGAAACGGGCTGGCTGCGCCAAATCGCCCGCAACGCGTGAAGACCCCGGCAACGTTCCCGTTCGACCATTCGCCGCAAACCACTGTGTAGCGCCAGCAACCCGGGCAAGACCGGAGCGCCAGCGATCGGAAGGCTGGAGCGTACCGGCATGAATGGCAAGATGGCCGCGCATGCCCCGCGACGCCGGGTCTGAAGACACCTCGCTGCTCTACAGCCAGCGGCGGACGGAGCGACGATAGCGGACGTAGGCCTCGCCAAAGTTCCGTAGCAGAACGGGTTCTTCGATGCGCGGAATCACAAGCCGGTCGAGGATGAGTATGTACAGCCCGAGGTAGAGAAAAAGTCCAACGGACTGGAATAAGAGGGCGACGCCGGCATTGATCAGCACTCCACCCAGGTACACCGGATGTCTTGAGATCCGGTACGGGCCGTCGGTGACGAGCCGCGCCGGCGTGTCAAAGTAGTCCCAGGTCTGACCGAACCGGACAAATGTCACTCCGCACCATGCCTCCACCGCCACGCCGGCAACAATCAGGGCGGCGCCGGTCCATTTGAATGCGCCCAGGGACAGATTCGGCGATGGGTCGAAGAAGGCGCGCTCGATGAGCAGCGCAATCGCGGGAAGCACCACCATCGCCACGAGTGGCTGGGGTATGAAGCGTCTGAGAGCCTGCACGACGCCCACGCCTTACCACCTGATCCGGCAAGCGGCCGCGCGATGCGCCCAGAGAGGCTCCAACCGAGGCGCCAGCCGCGCCATCCAAATGTCTCTCGCCCGCCAACGCACTTCAGTCTTGCCTTTCGTCCGCCAGATCTAAAGCTCGCTTCAGAAAATCGCCTATCAATGGAGGCAGCTCGCTTTCAAAGAGTTCCGTGCCCAGGACGAAATGAGCGTGCGCCACATCCTGCGGCGGCGCGTCATGCGTGACATCCACCAGCGTTCCATCGGAGATGAGGCTGAGAACCGCCGTCTTTTTCGCCGCCGAAAATCCGTCGGCCGCGACGAAGTCGGCTTTGCGGGTGATGATGGGGTTTGGCATCGGGGACAGGTTAACCGGAAACGGGCTCAATGCGAATTCGAGAAGGCCCCGGCATTATCGCCGAGGCCTCGTTTTTTGAGCGTTGGTCGGGGTGACAGGATTCGAACCTGTGACCTCTGGTACCCCATACCAGTGCGCTAGCCAGGCTACGCCACACCCCGCCTGGCGCAAATGTACCACTTAGGCAGCGCGACGCGCACGCGCCACGCTAGCTCTTGGCAGCACCTGCGCCCTCCCACAATATTAGAATATCTGTTCTCTACACCGCACGCGCCAACGGTTGAAGCGGCACGCGGCCCAGCCTGTAGAACTCCGACCACCAGCCCCGATCCCAATCGGGACACCACGATCTATTTCCTCGCGGCCTGAAAATCAGTACAACATCTGACCACCCGGCAGCAGGCGCACGTCGTCTGCACGCCCGCTTGCCGGAATGCCCGGAAGCACACGCCCTGGTTGGCTTATGATGCCGGGCACCATGTTGGAAATCGTTTTGATTGGCCTTGTAGCCGGAGCCATATTCGCCTGGCTGCAAAGAGTTGTGCCAGTCCTCTACACTCCCGGCGTGATGCCACCTGTCGCGATAATCCTGGTCGTTACGACTGGGCTCATTTTTGGCTGGGGTGTTGGCGGCGTTTTCATCGGCACCTGGTTCGGGGGATATGTAATCGGACTCGCCGTATTCAATCCCGGTCGCGGGAGCAGAACCGGTCGCTAGCTGTAGTTCACACCAACGTCGTTTTCATGCATGCCCGGACATGATCCCCGCCCGCCCCGCGCGGCCGGTCAGGCCGCTCAAGAAGGAGACATCGAAACAGGCAGACTGGCGACTCACACACTGGACAACGCCATGACGCAGTGCTCAAGCATCTAATTCGGCAACTGCGAACCCGGCGCAGGCGCGAAACAGCTTCACTATCGCCGGAAGATTCGAGCCGCCTCAGAGCCTCTTCCGCCGACCCATGTAGATTCCGTTCCCAGGAAAAGTAAGGCCCCGGAAAAGTCAGGAAGGCACGCAAATGGACCAGAGCTTTCTCAATCAACTCGACCAGGAAGTGACGGATATCCGCGAGGCCGGTCTTTACAAAGCGGAACGCATTATCGTCTCCCCACAGGGCACCGTGATTCGCATGCAGGATGGGTCGGAGGCCATCAACCTGTGCGCCAACAACTACCTTGGCCTGTCAAGCGACCCGGCCGTCGTTGAAGCGGCCCGAGACGCAATCGCGGAACATGGATTCGGCATGTCCTCCGTGCGTTTCATCTGCGGCACACACGATGTTCATACGGCACTCGAAACGCGCCTGAGCAGCTTCCTTGGCACCGAAGACACGATTCTCTACTCCTCCTGTTTCGACGCCAATACCGGCCTGTTCGAGACCCTTCTCGGACCCGAGGACGCTGTAATCAGCGATGCGCTCAACCACGCGTCGATCATCGATGGGATCCGGCTCTGCAAGGCCAACCGTTTTCGGTACGGCAACAACGACATGGAAGACCTGGAGTCGAAGCTGGTTGAGGCCCAGAACGCGCGCCGCCGCCTCATCGCGACAGACGGGGTCTTCTCCATGGACGGCAGTTACGCGAACCTGAAGGCGATCTGCGACCTCGCAGACCGCTACAACGCTCTGGTGATGGTGGACGACTCACACGCGGTCGGCTTCATCGGTGACCGCGGCCGCGGAACACCCGAGCGATCCGGTGTGATAGACCGCGTGGATATCGTCACCGGAACGCTTGGCAAGGCGCTTGGCGGAGCTTCGGGCGGATACACCTCGGGCCGCAGGGAGATCGTGGAGTTGCTTCGGCAGCGCTCCCGCCCTTACCTGTTCTCGAACACGCTTGCGCCGGTCATCGCCGCCACGTCGCTCACCGTGCTGGACATTCTCGAGGCGAGCGGTGATCTGCGCCTGAAATTACAGGAGAACAGCCGGCGGTTCCGTGATGGCATGACCCGAGCCGGGTTCGATCTGGTTCCCGGCGACCATCCGATCATTCCGGTCATGCTGGGTGACGCCGGCGTCGCCGGAGATATGGCTGATCGACTCCTGAAGGAAGGGATCTACGTCGTCGGTTTCTCTTACCCCGTCGTGCCGGTGGGGCAGGCACGTATCAGGACCCAGTTGTCAGCCGCGCACACGTTCGATCAGATCGACAGGGCCGTCGCAGCATTCGCAAAAGTAGGCCGGGAAATGAAGGTCATCGCGTGAAGGCGCTCGTAAAGGCTAAGCCCGAACCCGGCATCTGGATGGAAGATCAGCCGGAGCCCGTCACGGGGCCCAACGACGTAAAGATTCGTATTCGCAAGACCGCGATCTGCGGGACGGACATCCATATCTACAACTGGGACGAGTGGGCACAGAACACGATCCGTGTGCCGATGACCGTAGGCCACGAGTTCATGGGCGAGATCGTGGAGATCGGCAGCCACGTCGCGGGGTTCACCATAGGCGACCGGGTCTCCGGTGAAGGCCACATCACCTGCGGCTACTGCCGCAATTGCCGGGCCGGGAACCGCCACCTCTGCCGGAACTCCATCGGGGTCGGCGTGGGCCGCGCCGGGAGTTACGCCGAGTTTCTGGTCTTACCGGCGTTCAACGCCTTCAAGGTCCACGACAACATATCCGACGATATCGCCGCCTGCCTCGACCCCCTGGGCAACGCCGCGCACACGGCGTTGTCGTTCGACCTGGTGGGAGAGGACGTCCTGATTACGGGCGCCGGGCCGATAGGCGTCTTCGCAGCGGGCATCGCCCGCTTCGTCGGGGCGCGTCACGTCGTTGTCACAGACGTCAACGACTACCGGCTCGATCTCGCCGCGAAAATGGGGGCGACCAGGACCATCAACGTGGCCAGTGAGAAAATCGACGGGACCATCGTTGAGCTTGGCATGACCGAAGGATTCGACGTCGGATTCGAGATGAGCGGCAGCCCGGAGGCGCTACGCGATCTCTTGCGCGCCATGAACCACGGGGGCCGCGTTGGCCTTCTTGGCATCCCGCCATCCCCGGTGGAAATCGACTGGACCGACGTGATCTTCAAGGGACTCACCCTGAAAGGTATCTATGGCAGGGAGATGTTCGAGACCTGGTACAAGACGGCCGCCATGCTGCAGAGCGGGCTGGATGTGTCGTCCGTGATAACGCACCACTTTCCGATTGCCGACTTCGAAGAAGCCTTCGGCATCATGGCCTCCGGCCAATCCGGCAAGGTCCTGCTCGACTGGACCGAGTAGCCACGACATATCCATGATCCCTTACCCCGCCGCCTCGTCGCTCACCATCACCACGGCGTCCGGCCGGTCCAGCACCTCAGGCTTGAGCGCCGTGCCGAGGCCCGGGCCTTCCGGCGGGTAAAGGTAGCCGTCCCGGATGTCCACGTTGCGGTCGACAACCTTGTCGTACCAGCCCTTGTAGAAGCCACGGCTCGTCTCCTGGACGGCCATGTTTGGCACCGACAGCGAGACGTGGGCCGAGCCGAGCACCTGCACCGGCCCGTTGAAGTCGTGGAGCGTGATCGGCGTCTGGTAGGTCTCCGCCAGCGCGGCCAGCTTCTTCGTCTCGGTGATTCCGCCGTTCCAGTTCAGGTCTGGCATGACGAAGTCCAGCGCGCCCTTCTCCAGGTACTCGCGGTAGTTCCACTTGCCGATCAGCCGCTCCGCCGCCGCGATGGGCGTTTTGATCGACTGCTTCAGCCGAAGGTGCGCCTCGACGTTCAGCAGGCGCATCATCTCTTCCTGCCAGAATAAGTCGTAGTCGTCCATGGCCTGGCAGATCTTGATGGCGGCCGGCAGCGACCATCTCCCCCAACCATCATGGGCGATGTCTATCTCATCGCCAAACCGTTTCCGGATCTTCTCAAGCGGCTCGAGCGCTAGCTTGAGATCCTTCTGGGCTACGAAGTCGCCCCAGCCGTTGTCCGGGATGAGCTGCGAGTAGTAGACCTTGACCATCGTGATGCCCTCGTCGAGCAGGCTCTGCACAAGGCCGACCGGGTCGTTCCACTCCATCTCCTTGTCACGGATGTCGCCCCAGTTCGAGTTCGTGTTGTAGATGCGTATCTTGTCGCGGCACATCCCGCCAAGCAGGTTGTAGATCGGCTCGCCCATCGCCTGCCCGGCCAGGTCCCAGAGCGCGATGTCGATGGCCGATAGCGCCCGGAACTCGGCGCCCGCGTAGCCGAACGGCTCGACGATTCTGAACATCCGCTGCCAGTGCAACTCACGGTCAATCGGGTTCTTGCCGATGAGGATGGGCGAGAACAGCTCGTGGATGGCCGTCGTGACCGTGCGGGGGGCGTGTGAGGTCTCGCCGAGGCCGATGTGGCCGGAGTCGGTGTGGATACGGACCCACGAGATGGACCCGAACTCTTCGGTGAAAACGGTGTCGATTTTCGTGATTTTCATGGATGCCTCCCCCGACGTTGTTCAGGCGCGGGCATTCTACGCGTCGACTCGCCGCGCCGCGGTGTCACCCGGTTAACGCCGGAATCGAGCCCTAATCGCCGCGGGCGTCCATCCTGGACCTGGCCTCAGTCGCCTGAATCCCGATGCAGCCTGTCCTGAGGTACTCGAAGGGTCCGGAGACATATGGCTCAGCGCCGCACGATGAACGGCTCCAGCCGCTCCTCGCTGACCTCCACGCCGAGGCCGGGCGCGTCCGGCAGCCGGAACCTGCCGTCGGCGTACTGCCATGCCGTGCCCATGGCCCCGGCCGTTTTTGCAGTAAGGCCGGCCTGGTACTCCTGCAGGTGGGTCGGCTTGAGGATGGCGGAGAAGTGCAGCGTCGCGGCCTGGAAGATCGCGCTGCCGCTGCCCATGTGAACCGTCACGGGAATCCCCGCCGCTTCCGCCATGGCCAGTTGACGCAAGCCGTCCGATATGCCGGTGCGGCCAATGTCGGGCTGGTAGACGTCCATGGAACGCGGCTCGGCGAACCACTCCGCAACCTGGTACGAGGTCCGGAAATGCTCGCCGAGCGCGATCGGCGCGCCCGGCTGCCTGCACAGCTCGCGATGGCCTGCCAGGTCTTCCGGCTGCAGCGGGCACTCGAGAAACTCGACGCCCAGGTCGCCGAAGTCTTTTTTCGCCTGCGCGGAATTGTCGCCTCGAAGCATCCAGAGGACGTCGACCATCCACTTCCCCATGCCTGGCACGCCGGCCTTGAGCGCCTCCAGCTCTGCAAGGCCCTCGGAGACGTCGCCGTTCAGGAAAATCTTTGCGCCCCGCAGCCCGCCGCCGACCCACTCGTTGGCATAATCGATGCGCTCCTGGAGAGTGGCGCGGCGGATGCCCGAGAGGTACACCGGCAGCTCTTCCCGGACCTCCCGGCCAAGCATGTGGGCGAGGGGCACGCCCTCCCGCCTGCCAATGGCGTCCCAGACGGCGATGTCCAGACCGGCCAGCGCGTCCAGCCAGTAGCCGGAGTGGTAGCCGCGGCCGCGCTGCGCGTCGTAGAGAAAGTCCCACAACTCCAGCGGGTGGCCGAACTCCCTGCCCCGCGCCATCTCCCCGGCGAAGTTGTCGAGGAGCAGGCAGTAGACCTCGGCTCCGAAGCAGTTCGGCTCCCCCCAGCCGATCGACCCGTCTGCTAACTCGACCCTGGTTACGGGAGTCTCAACCGCCGTTGCGTAGACTGTCTGCCAGCCTGGATGGAATTCGAACCGCCCGGTGTCTACGCCCCCGGAGTCGCGTTTGTAGTCTTCCCAGTAGGCACCCTCGAACCTGAGGTGATGGGACGTGATCGACTTGATTTCAAAACTCGTGTCGTAAGCAGACAAGTGAGGAAAATCCTCTCTCTCGGGGCGGCCGGAATTTACAGTTCCGGCATAGTCTGGCAGTTCTTCGGAGCGGTGGGATACCATTCTGCGCCGATCACCTATCCGCCGGAGCATCTTATGAAGATCAAATCCCACGAGATCATCGTCGTCGACAACCCACTCGAGCGGCCGTTCATGTCAGGCGGAAAAATCCCAAGCTCCGCCCTGCGCCACGTGATCCTCAAACTGCGCACAGACGATGGCGTAGAAGG
>JADFPB010000228.1 GCA_022562515.1 Chloroflexota bacterium
AGTACGCCAGGGCACCAGGGCACAGAGAGCCGGGGACAGTGAGATCCCGGCGCCGATGGGCCTGGCCGAATGGACCCGGGAGCCGCAGGGCGAACGTCCTGACCTGTCGGGACAAGTAACCTGAGCCGGAGAGGGCACCGTTATCAGAGCCCGGGGACTCAGACCGTTATCGCTTCAGGTCTGGCTCCCGACATGAGATGTCCCGACTAACATCGGGATAATCAGGGTGGCACCGCGAACTGAACCTCGCCCCTGTACGGGCGGGGCTTTTTGTTTAACGGCCGCTTTGGGACCCAATCCGGGACAAGGACATAGGGAAATGACAGCCAAATCTGACACCGCTGGCTCGACTGGAACATCTGGCACATCTGGGCCAGTCGAGCGAGTCCTATCGGGTATACAGCCCTCCGGCGTGCTGCATATCGGAAACTATTTCGGTGCGATCAAACAGCACCTCGAGTACCAGGAACAGTATGCCGGCGAGGCCTTCTACTTCATCGCCGACTACCACGCACTGACCACGGTCAGGGATCCCGAGGAGATGGCGCGGCTGGTACGCGGCGTGGCGCTGGACTATCTGGCGCTCGGCCTCGACCCTGGCAAGGCAACGTTCTATCGTCAGTCAGACCTGCCCGAAGTGTGCGAGTTGACCTGGATTCTGGGCTGCGTGACGGGCAAGGGCCTCCTCGATCGCGCGGTTTCCTTCAAGGACAAGGTCCAGCAGGGCATCGCCGCCTCAGCCGGCCTTTACATGTACCCGCTTCTGCAGGCCGCGGACATACTCATCGTTCGCTCTACCATTGTCCCTGTGGGACAGGACCAGGCTCAGCACCTCGAGATCACGCGCGACATAGCCGGGAGCTTTAACGCCGCCTACGATTGCACGCTATTCCCTGGCCCGAAAACGATGCTCAACGATGCCGCGGTCGTCCCCGGTATGGACGGGCAGAAGATGAGCAAGAGCTACGACAACACGGTGCCCATATTCGCCAGTGAAGACGAGATCGTCGCCCGGGTGAAACGCGTGAAGACATCGTCAACGCCGCTCGGAGAGCCGATAGATCCCGACACCGACATCGTCTACCAACTCTACCGGTTGTTCGCTTCCCAGGAAGACGGCGACGCCATGCGCCGGGCTTACCAGGCTGGCGATATGGGGTACGGGACAAGCAAGGGCCTGCTCCAAACGGCGATGGCGAGCTATTTCGAGCCTTACCGTGACAGGCGGCATGAACTGGAGGGCGACCTCGATTACGTGGAAGACGTGCTTCAGCAGGGCGTGAAACGCGCCCGGGAAGAGGCTCGGCAGACGATGGAGCTGGTCCGCGAACGCGTGGGACTCGACTCGAGGGCCATGATGGGCGCGGCGCAATGAGAGTGCAACTCAAGCAAAGCGGGGAATTCCGATGGCGGAGCCTCAACCAACCCCGCGGCACATCACACAAAATTGTTGAGGCATAAAGCAATGCATATTCCAGAAAAGAGCCGGTTCCTGGAACTGGCGCAGCAGTACAATCTGATCCCGGTCTTCCGTGAGATTTCGGCAGACCTGGAGACCCCGGTCTCCGCCTTCCTGAAGACGGCCCGCGGCCCATACTCGTTCCTCCTCGAATCGGTCGAGGGCGGCGAGAGGCTGGCCCGCTACAGCTTTATCGGCACCGAGCCGCAAGAAGTAATACGGACCGGACCGGGCGAGCCGGATGGCGAAATCGATCCCCTCATCCCGGTGAAGGAGCGGCTCGAAGCGGTCCGTTACGCGCCAGTCGACGGACTTCCCGAGCGCTTCCACGGCGGGGCTGTCGGCTACATCTCGTACGACGCCATCCGGTACTTCGAGCCGCGCGTGCCCGCTCTTTCCGGCGAGGGCACCGGCATCCCGGAGTCTATCCACATGATGACCGACGGCATGCTGGTCTTCGATCACGTCAAGCACAACATCCTCGTGCTTGCGCACGCTGATGTGAGCAGCGGAGACCCGTCTGCCGCCTACGATCGCGCAAGGGGCAAGATCGAAGAACTGATCGAGCGCCTCGAAGGCCCTCTTCCGCCCAACGCCTATCGCCGCTCGCCCGGCCGCTGGATACGAAGCGAGGACGGCGCGCTCGACTATGAGTCGGCCGCGGGCGAGATCGCCACAGGCGGCAGTCCTTCACTCGCCAACATGACCCGCGAGCGTTACGAGGCAATGGTCGAGGAGGGCAAAAAAGCGATCTTCGATGGCGAGGTGATCCAGGTCGTCCTGTCGCAGCGCATGGAGCGCAAGACCAGCGCGCCCCCCTTTGACATATACCGCTCGCTGC
This sequence comes from Chloroflexota bacterium, assembly GCA_022562515.1. Taxonomy (GTDB): domain Bacteria; phylum Chloroflexota; class Dehalococcoidia; order Lucifugimonadales; family Lucifugimonadaceae; genus UBA1151. The sequence goes on from JADFPB010000228.1 coordinate 2,301, forward strand.
GGGCCATAAACCCGTCGCCGTACATGTTCTACCTGGACATGGGCGATTTCCAGATCGTCGGCGCATCGCCGGAGCTCCTCGTCAGGGCGGTGGACGGCGAAGTGGCCGTCCATCCGATAGCGGGCACGCGCCCGCGCGGCGAGACCCCGGAAGAGGATGCCCGGCTCGCAGAGGAGTTGCGGAACGACGAAAAGGAGAAGGCGGAGCACATAATGCTGCTCGACCTGGGTCGGAACGACGTGGGCCGCGTGGCCGTCCCCGGCACGGTGAAGGTCAACCAGATGATGGACGTGGAGTACTACTCCCACGTAATGCACCTTGTCTCAGACGTCACCGGCAAGCTCGATGACAGGTACGACGCGTTCGACGTCCTGCGCGCCGGCTTCCCTGCGGGCACGGTATCGGGCGCTCCCAAGGTGCGCGCTATGGAGCTGATCGCAGAGTTGGAGCCCGACAAGCGCGGCGCATACGCCGGAGCCATCGGCTACTTCTCATACCACGGCAGTATGGACACCTGCATAGGCATCCGCACCATCGTGATGAAGGACGGCATCGCCCACCTGCAGGCGGGTGGCGGTGTCGTGGCCGACAGTACGCCGGCGGGCGAGTTCGAAGAATCGCTTCACAAGATGGGCGCTTTGCAAAAAGCAATCGACGCGGCGGAAGCCGCGTTACGCGTATAGGGGGCCACGGGGTATAGAACATGTTGCTACTGATCGACAATTACGACAGCTTCACCTACAACCTGTACCAGTACCTGGCCGAGTTGGGAGTCAGTGAGATCGAGGTCGTCCGGAACGACCAGTTGACCGTGGACGAGCTCGAGGCGATGAATCCCGAGCGGGTCGTGGTCTCGCCGGGCCCGTCGCGCCCGGAAAACGCCGGCGTCTCGGTTGAGGCGATCAAGCGATTCGCAGGCGTCGTGCCGATTCTCGGTGTATGCCTGGGCCACCAGTGCCTTGCAGACGCATTCGGCGGCAAAGTTGTCCATGCGGGCGAGATCATGCACGGCAAGACATCCCTTATCAATCATGACGGAAAAGGCGTCTTTGCCGGAGTGCCCGACCCGTTCGAGGCCGTCCGATACCATTCACTGGCAATCGAGCCCGATTCGGTGCCGGATGAGTTAGAAGTGACGGCGCGCACGGACAACGGAATAATCATGGGCGTCCGGCACCGCAAGTACGCAATCGAAGGAATGCAGTTCCATCCGGAATCGATTGTGACGCCGGCGGGCAAGCAACTGCTGCAGAACTTTCTCGACATGGAAGAGACCGGCGCCAATGGC
>JADFPB010000229.1 GCA_022562515.1 Chloroflexota bacterium
AGCCGGGTGATCAGAGTGATCACCAGGGCGTCTAATTGCATGAAATTAGATTGGAGCTTTCGTATATCTGCGCTCACTGGTCAATGAACGAATCCGCTGCCATAATACCGACTCAATGGTCAGTTCATGCAAAAGCATCACGCTATCGCCGAAACAGATCTATAGCGTTCTCGATCCGTTACTTGATCGGGAAGCCTTGATCTGGCTCGCCGCGTTGATCTATCTCGGCCTTAGCGATCCGACCTCCTCCACCCATATCAGCCTTTTCCCTCCGGATTGGATCCTTGGAATCAAGAGCCCCGGTTTCAACCTTGGCCATTCGATTTCGTTCCTCTTACACGGAGATGTCGCGGCGTCAATTCTGGCTCATTATTTTGGGATACCCGCGGTCATTATCTTGATATGGAGGATGGCATCGCTCGTAGGCGATCGCCGCAGAGTGAAACGCCTGGTAAAGAAGGGGGCACGGAACCTTGGTGACGATTATGCAATTGATTCCTGAGGCCGACGCACAGGAACAGCTTTTCCTGAGCGGTCTTGTGAAGGACATGTCGGAAAATGCGTTGAGCACTTTTGCGGCTGCGTATCGCGCCCAGAGAAAGGACCCTACAACGGTCCTTCTCCTTACGCTGCTGGCTGGTCTCGGGGTCGCAGGAGTTAACAGGTTTTACCTGGGTCAGATCGGTATGGGAGTGCTATATCTACTGACCGCGGGACTTTGTTTTGTGGGATCTCTGATTGACGTTTTCAGGCACCAGACACTCACCAGACAATATAACCAGAAGAAAGCTCTCGAACTAGCCATGGTCGTAAGAGCGACCACTTAACCCTCCCTGGCCCTCGCCCTGGTTATAGTCCCAATATGCGTCGCAACGGATCCCGCGACGATTGTCAGATACGTTCGGAATCTCACCCCGCCGCGTGCCCCTCCACCGCCTCCACCAGCGACTGGATATACCCGTGGGCGAACGCCACCGACCGGTGGCCCCACTCGGTGTCGTTCCAGACCCCGCGGCACGTGTTCGGCGATGAAGAAGCCGTCGTAGCCCGCCTCGTGGTACGTCCTCATCGCCCGGTACACAGGCCCTCTTCGTACTGGGTCTCCATCGCCACGGATATTGGGGGCGGCTTGTCCCAAATCTGAGGTTTACACGGTAGCGGATCAGCCGGGCATGAGCGACGGTGGGAGACAGTTGAATCTCCAGCGTGGATCGATGGGGCGCGATATGAGACTGGGGGCCGGGAATAGGTGGGACGAGATGACGGCAATGGCCGCCATCCTGGTCCTCATCGTGGTGCTGATCGTACTGGCCGTGATGCCGGGTGACGATCGCGGCCCCGGGCAGGCAGATGTGCAGCCCCGGCCAGTGCCAACGCTCACCGCGACCCCCGGGCCGACCACGACTGCGACCCGCACCACCTCCACGCCGCAGCCATTGCCCGACTTCGACATTCTCGAGCAACGGGGCATCACATCCCTCTCTCGAAAAGCTCTGTCCGTTGCAGAGCCGATCTCCTTCATGAAAGACGCGGCACAGGAAATACCGGCGCCCCTGTGCGTGCACTGGAAGGTATTCAGGCATAACGCCGTTACAGGCAGCGCCGAAGTAGTTGCCGAGTTCTTCGAAAGTTGCGACGAGACTATCGCAACCACGGGCGAACCCGTGCCGGAGCGGCTGGTCCGGTTGGAGAACGCAGCGCTTCGCGAACAACTCTCGTTCATCGTCAGCCAGCTGTCATGGGAGGAGTACCTGACGGTCTCCAGGCGGTACGCGCAGGCGAGGGTATCGAGAGCGCTGGAGGCACTGGTGGAGGGTCAGCCTCCGGAATAGCCATCAATTCATCATCGCTCCGCCGTTCACGTTGAGCGCCTGGCCCGTAATCACCCGGGCGTCGTCTGAGGCGAGAAACGCCACCGCGTTGCCGATGTCCTCCGGCGTCTGCGGCCGGCCGAGCGGCACGTTCAGGCCGATATGCCGGTCGAATATCTCTCTCGGTGAAAGGTCGCGGACGCTCTCGTCAAATCGTTTGCGCATATTCGCAATCCGCTCCCACATGGGCGTCCACAGCGTCCCCGGACATACAGCGTTCGCGGTGATCCCATGCTGGCCAAGTTGGAGGGCCAGATGCATGGTCCACTGGATCACGCCGGCCTTGGACACGCTGTACGGAATCTGGATGTCGCCGAGAGAGCCCGGCGCGCCGCGCGGCGTCCGCCCGGAATGCGAGGCGATGTTGATGATCCGCCCTGCCCCCCGCTCGATCATGTGCGCCTTGACGGCGTCGTTGGTGCTCACGACGCCCCGCAGGTTGATCGACTGCGTCGCATCCCAGTCGTCGTCCGTGTAGTCCCGCCGTTCGGTGAATCCGGGGCCTGCGATGACGCCGGCGTTGGCGACGCAGATATCGATATGCCCGTACAGATCCACCACCTGCCCGACCACATCATCCAACGACGCCCGGTCCGTCACGTCAGCCTGGAAGTGAGCCGCACGAGCCTCGCCGGCGCTGATCTCTTCCGCTGTGGCGCCCGCAGCCTCGCCATCGAGGTCAACCACCGCAACCATCGCCCCGCGTGCAGCAAGAACGCGGCAGATTCCCTTCCCTATTCCGCTTGCTCCGCCGGTCACGATGGCGACCCGGCCCGCGAGTTGGCGCGAGAGAACGGCTCCTGCCCCGCTCAACTCAGCACCGACCCGGCATTCACATTCAACGCCTGCCCCGTGATCTCAGCGGCTTCGTCCGATGCCAGGAACGCCACGGTATGCCCGATGTCCTCCGGCGTCTGTTCCACGGCGAGCGGATGCCGCGTCTCGATCGCGCTGTCGAACACATCCCGCGTCGCCTGCCCGGCATACTCGTCGGTGGTGGCGACCCGGTTCTCGGCAATCGACTCCCAGATGTCTGTCCAGACCGTGCCGGGACAAACACAGTTCACGTTGATGTTGTACTTCCCGAGGTCCTGCGCCAGAAGGTGTGTCCACTGGATGCAGCCAGCCTTCGAGACCAGGTAGGGGATGAGCTGCCGCCCCAGGACGACGTCGACGCCGCGCGGCGCCCGGCCGCCCTGCGACGCGATGTTGACGATCTTGCCCTGGCGCCGTTCTTTCATGTGCGCGGCGATCACTTCCGCCGTGTTGACCATTCCGCGAAGGTTCACATCGTTGGTCACGTCCCAGTCGGCATCAGTGAACTCGGTGCGTTCAGCGAAGCCCGGCGCGCCCACCACGCCCGCGTTGGGCACGCAGATATCAATCTGGCCGTACTTCGCGATAACGGAATCGACCATCTCAGCCAGTGACTGCCGGTCAGTAACGTCCGTCCGGAACCCGGCGGCCACGCCCCCGAGCCGGACGATCTCCTCCGCGGTGCTGCGCGCCGCGTCTTCATCGATGTCGGTAACCGCCACGGCCGCGCCGCGCTCGGCGAGCACACGGGCAATACCCGCGCCGATGCCACGGCCTGCGCCCGTGACGACCGCCACCCTGCCCTCGAGCTGGCGCGGCTCTTGCCCGGCGGACTCGGTCATCCGCTCACTCCTGCTTCGGCTCAAAAACTTCGGAAGATGCCCCCACCT
>JADFPB010000230.1 GCA_022562515.1 Chloroflexota bacterium
AGGCCGGCATACGGGCGCCGGGCTGGTTCGCCCGATCATCCAGAGCCACCCAGAGTCACCCAGATATATCCTGAATCACTCTGAGTTGGCCGCCATGATGTCTACCAACTCCTGGACGTCATCGGCTGATGCTTTCAGGGCGGCCGCCTCATCCGGCGTTAAATCGACCTCGATGATCTCTTCGACGCCACCGGCGCCCAGTTTGACCGGCACACCGGCAAAGAGGCCATCGATGCCGTACTCGCCCTGCAGGTATGCGGCGCAGGGCAGTATCGCTTTGGTATCGAAGAGTATCGCTTCCACCATCTGCACGATGGCCGCGGACGGGGCGTAGTATGCGCTTCCGGTCTTGAGCAGGCCGACGATTTCGGCTCCGCCGTTGCGCGTGCGCTGCACGATCTCTTCCAGCCGGTTCTTTTCGATCAGTTTGGCGACCGGCACGCCGCCCACGGTGGTGTTGCCGATCAGCGGGACCATGGAGTCGCCGTGGCCGCCAAGAACGTATGCCGATATGTTGTTGACTGAGGCGTTCAACTCCAGCGAAAGGAACGTCCTGAAGCGGGCCGTATCCAGGATCCCGGCCATGCCGACCACGCGCTCACGGGGGAAGCCGCTCAGGTTGTAGGCATGCTGGACCATGGCGTCCAGCGGGTTGGAGACGACTATGAGGATGGACTCCGGGGAGTGTTTGACCACCTCTCCAGTTACCGCTCCCACTATCTTCATGTTCGTGAACAGGAGATCGTCCCGGCTCATGCCCGGCTTGCGGGCCACGCCGGCTGTGATTACGACTATGTCTGATCCGGCGGTCTCCTCATAGGAGTTCGTTCCAATCACGGAGGCGTCGGATCCAACGACGGGTCCGGCCTCGAGCATGTCCAGGGCCTTTCCCTGTGGCAGGCCCTCGACGATATCGACGAGGACCACGTCCGCGTAGCCCTTGTCGGCTATTCGCTGGGCGGTTGTGGCGCCAACGTTGCCTGCGCCGATCACGGTCACTTTGCTTCGCAATTTCTCTTCCCTTGAACTGTTTCTGGGATTGATCTCTGGTGGGCTATTCGAGGGTAGTGGTCATGCTATGACTACCTTCCCATCAGTTTCGTGAGGCTCGCGTGTCACTATTCAGCCGCGACGTACTCGTTCCACCTGCTCTCGAGCGAAGAGTCTCGAACCGTGCCGACTATGTACTCTCCAACCTCTCGGCCGGTCGCGCCGGTATCACGTCCGGTAGTGGCGATTTTTTTCTCGTACTGTCCGCAGATCTCTATCGCCATGTTCAGCTTCTTGCCGAGATCGGTATAGCCGATGTGCTGGAGCAGCATGGCGCCCGCCCTGATGATCGAACTCGGGTCGGCGTACTGCGCCCGGCCTTCGTCGACCATGCGCGGCGCGCTGCCGTGAATCGCCTCGAACATGGCGTATCGCTTGCCGAGGTTGGCGCTTCCCGCGGTGCCGACGCCGCCCTGGATCTGCGCCGCCTCGTCGGTCAGTATGTCGCCGTAGAGGTTGGGCATGGCGAAGACCTGGAATTCCGATCGCCGGGCCGGGTCGATCAGTTTCGCGGCCATGATGTCGATGTACCAGCCGTCCCAGCTGATGCCGGGGTAGCGTTCGGCGACCTGGCGCGCGACGTCCAAAAACTTGCCGTCGGTGGTCTTGATGATGTTGGCCTTAGTGATGATCGTTACGCTGGTTTTGCCGTTCTGCCTGGCGTACTCAAATGCGGCCTCGATGATCCGCTCGGAGCCGGGTGTTGTGATGATCTTGAAGTCGATTGCAAGATCGTCCGTGATGTTGATCCCCTCTGATCCGACCGCATAAGAGTCCTCGGTGTTCTCACGAAAGAACATCCAGTCGATGCCGAGCGATGGCACGCGCACCGGGCGCACGTTGGCGAACAGGTCGAGTTCCTTGCGCATGCCGACGTTGGCGCTTTCGAGATTCGGCCAGCCGTCGCCCTGCTCAGGTGTGGTGGTGGGGCCTTTCAGCGTGACGTGGCAACCCTTAATCTCTTCCAGCACGTCGTCCGGAATGGCTTGCAGGTGTTTTGCCCGGTTCTCGATGGTCAGCCCGTCGATGGCGCGGAACTCGACCTTACCGGCGGCCACTTCGTCTGCAAGGAGCTCTTCGAGGACTCTCCGGGCTTCCTCCGTGATGGCCGGGCCTATGCCGTCGCCGCCAAGCGTGCCGATGATGATGGGCTTTATCCCGCTGAAGTCGAGCCAGTCGCCCTCGGCTTTGATTCGCTCCACTCGCTCAAGTTGCGGAACCAGAAGTTTCCCGAAGTGCTCCTTGGCTCTCTCGATCGCAGCGGTATCGACCATTCATTGTTCCTCTCGTTTATGCGGCCAATTGCCTGGCCTGTGACGGAAGATCCCCGTCGGGACTAGAGCGGAATGTTTCCGTGTTTTCTGGCGGGACTCGTGTCTGTCTTATTCGCGAGCATTCTCAACGCTTTGATGATCTGCGGGCGCGTTTCGATGGGGTCTATGACGTCGTCGAGCCACCCGCGCTCGGCCGCTATGTACGGGGTGGCGAACTTTTCACGGTAGTCGTCTATCAGCTCGGTGCGTTTTGCGGCGGAATCATCGGCACCGGATATCTCCCGCCGGTGGATGATGTCGACGGCGCCATCCGGGCCGAGCACTGCGATCTCAGCGGAAGGCCATGCCAGGTTGACGTCGCCTCGCAGCTCCTTGCTGCTCATGACAATGTAGGCGCCGCCATAGGCCTTGCGTGTGATGACGCTTATCTTGGGCACCGTGGCTTCGACGTATGCGTAGAGCAGCTTGGCGCCGTGGCGGATCACCCCGCCGTGCTCCTGCTGGGTGCCGGGCATGAAGCCGGGGACGTCCACCAGCGTGACCAGGGGGATGTTGAAGGCGTCGCAGAACCGCACGAACCGCGCCGCCTTGTCAGAGGCGTCGATGTCGAGAACGCCGGCCAGGTAGTTGGGCTGGTTCGCCACGATGCCGACGGTGCCGCCGTCCATCCGTCCGAGGCCTACGATTATGTTGGGTGCGAACGCGTTGTGCACCGGCATGAAATCGCCGTTGTCGACTATCGAGCGGATGACGTCGTTCATGTCGTATGGCTGGTTTGAGTTTTCCGGCACGATAGACGCGAGCGCCCGGTCTGTGCGGCCGGGATCATCGCCGTTGTCGACGCGGGGAGGGTTTTCTGTGTTGTTGGACGGCAGGAAAGAGAGCAGCCGCCGCACGTCTGCGATCACGGTTTCTTCATCTGGTGCGGTGAACTGGGCGACACCGCTGCGGCTACCGTGCATGAGCGCGCCGCCGAGGTCCTCGAATGTGACGTCTTCTCCGGTCGCGGCCTTCACCGGGCCGGGACCCGTCAGGTACATCTGGCCGATGTTCTCGACCATGAAGATGAAGTCGGTCAGGGCGGGGGAGTAGACGGCGCCTCCGGCTGATGGGCCGGCGATGATGGTGATCTGGGGGACGACGCCGGAGGCGAGGACGTTGCGCCGGAATATCTGGCCGTAGCCGGCGAGCGAGCCGATGCCTTCGTGGATGCGCGCGCCGCCGGAGTCGTTGATGCCGATTATGGGAGCG
>JADFPB010000045.1 GCA_022562515.1 Chloroflexota bacterium
ATCGCGCTCGCGGCCGGACAGGGTCACGCCTGCGAGGCTGTCGAATTGATGGGCGATGAGTTCACGTGTCAGCTCCAGGGCCCTGTCCGGTCCGTGGTCCCGGGAGGGGTCGGCAAGCCACTTCACTTCCAGCGGCGCGACGGCGGCGATGTCCTCCAGAGTGGAGGCAAGCTCCGCCATCGAGAGTCCGGCCTGGCTGAAGCGGACGAGATCGAACGCCATCTCGGTGTATATGACGTTCTGACGTACGAGATTGTTGAACGCCTCCTGGGCGAGGAGCGCGATGTCGTCGGCGTCCCTGACGAACGAGTTCAGCAGTCGCTGGGTGATGGCGAACTGATCCATGTCCGTGAACTGGAAGAGCTCCGGCGTGCGGAGTGCCGATAGCTCCCCGTTCAAGATGCGGTTCAGGACCGGGTAGCGCGCCATCGCTTCGGCGTCCCAGTCCGATACCAGGTCCGCGCTCCACTGCTGGTGCTTTTCGAAGAGGCGCACGAACGTGTCAGCGGTCATTGCGCCGCCGAGATGGATGTGGAGCTCGGCCTTTGGCACGCGTGTCAGGAGGTCCGGGATGCTGCCGCGTGGGTGGTCGGACCGGGCGGGCTCCGGAGAGGGCACGGCGGGCGCGATGTCCGGGGCGCCTGGCGCGACGCTCGGGGCGGAGCTTACGCTGATGGCCGGCTCCGTTCCCTCATCTTCTCCCTCTTCTCCCTCTTCTTCCGCCGTTCTGCGGTGGTCGTCGATGAACTGCTGGACGGCGTCCAGGTGCGCCTCGATTTCGGCCACGTCCAGGAAGGCGGCGGCGAAGCCGTTCTCTACCAGCTCCAGAAGATCGTCCTCCGACCAGCCGATGCTGTGCAGCTTTATGTACTCGTCAACGAGGTCCGAGCCGAAGAACGACGGATCATCTGAGTTGAGCGTCACGGGGACGCCTGCGTCGAACAGTTCGCGGATCGGGTGGTGTGCCAGGTCCCGGTATATGCCCGTGAAGATATTGGAGGTGGGGCATATTTCGAGCGGGATGCCTTCCTCTACCAGAAAACCGACCAGCCTGGGGTCTTCTATCGAGCGAACTCCGTGGCCGATGCGATCAACTCCCAGGTCGTTGATTGCGGCCCAGACCGATTCCGGGCCTGCCGCTTCGCCGGCGTGGCAGGAGAGCCGGAGTCCGGCCTCCCCCGCCAGCTGATATGCACGGGCGTGCTCGGCGTTGGGGAACTGGGCCTCAGCGCCTCCCATCTGGATTCCGGCAAGCGACTTGATGCTGGCGGCGATCAGCTCCCGGACGACCCTCTCAGACTCCTCCGGTCCCTGGAACCTGGGTATGCCCGCAAGCCACTGCACATGGATGGGAGCTTCTTCGGCAATCTGGTCGAGCACCGAGCCGAGGCTTTGCGGCGAATAGCGGAGGATCTTGTGCCCGCCGAAGAGGATGTCGATCTCCGCGTACGCCACGTTCTGGGCGGCGAGCTGCTCGATGGCCGACTTCGCGAGCAGTTCGATGTCTTCTTCATCGCGCAGGTAGCAGTTCGTCAGCGCGAACACATCCAGGAAGCCGTCGAAATCGGTGAAATCGAGGAATGCGTCGAACGAGTCCGGCCTTTCGCCGCCCCTGAGGAATTTTTCCAACGCCGGGTGGCGGCTGATGCGTGAGTAGCGCTGGGAGTCGAGGAACGGCTCTTCGCCTCTGGAACGATACTTGTCGAAGAGGGCGAAGAAGGCATCGCCGGTCATCATGCCGCCGAGATGGACGTGCAGTTCGGCTTTGGGTATCCGGCGCAGGAGTTCGGGTGTGTCTATCAACGGCGTGTCGCCTGAAAGATTGGTGATGAGTGATAGCTTTGGGCCGGAAGGATTCTAGCGGCCCGATTTTAGTTGGCTTCCGGGTCGACCCGATAGCGCAGCGTAGCAGGCGGAGTGGATGGCATACAGTTTTCTCACGCATCTTGAGTGCAGCTATTGCGGCGAGACGTACGACCATCGTGAGCTGCACCGGACGTGCACGTCTCCAGGGTGCGGCAAGGTGCTCTTTGCCAGGTACGACCTCGAGGCGGCGGCGGCGGCGCTGACGAAAGAGGCCCTCAAGGGCCGGCCTGCGAATATGTGGCGGTACCGGGAGATCATGCCGGTGCTGTCGGCGGAGAATCTCATCACTCTGGGGGAAGGTTTTACCCCCATCTTGCATGCCGGACGCCTGGCCGCTCACATCGGCGTGCCCGGCCTGCTCATCAAGGACGAGGGCCTCAACCCCACAGGCTCGTTCAAGGCTCGCGGTCTCTCCGCCGCGGTATCGAAGGCCAAGGAGCTGGGCAAGATGCGGCTGACGATGCCCTCGGCGGGCAACGCGGCCGGCGCGATGTCTGCATACGCCGCGGCGGCCGGCATGGAAGCCAACGTGTTCATGCCGAGGGACGCGCCGATTGCGAATCAGCAGGAGTGCATCGCTTACGGCGCCCGCCTGGAACTGGTGGACGGCTTCATCACGGACGCCGGGAAGGTCTCGGCAGCAGCAGCGGAAGAACGGGATCTCTTCGACGTGTCGACGCTCAAGGAGCCGTACCGGGCGGAGGGCAAGAAGACGATGGGGCTGGAGATCGCCGAGCAGCTCGACTGGTCTGTTCCCGATGCGATTATCTACCCCACGGGAGGCGGGACCGGAATCGTCGGCATATGGAAGGCCCTGGATGAGCTGGAGCAGATGGGCTGGATAGGCAGCGCGCGGCCAAGGATGATCTCTGTGCAGGCGGAGGGATGCGCTCCGATAGTGCACGCGTTCGAGGCCGGCGAGGAGTTCGCCACTCCTATCGATAATCCTCATACCCTTGCGGCCGGTATGAGGGTGCCCGCGGCGATTGGCGATTACCTGATCCTGCGGGCGATTCGCGAGAGTGGGGGGACGGCGGTTACGGTGACCGATGAGGAGATCCTGGAATCGACCTCCGAGATGGCCCGGTTCGAGGGTATCTTCCCGGCGCCTGAGGGCGGTGCGACGCTGGCGGGACTCAAGAAGCTGTTGGAGCGCGGCGATATCGGCCGTGACGAGCGGGTGATGCTGATAAACACCGGCTCCGCGCTGAAGTACATGGACGTGCTGAGTCCGCTGTTCGAGAAGCAAGCGCGGTAGCAATGGAGCGAAGGCGAGACTTTCCCGATCTGGCGCTGGCTGGTATCTTGCGGCGATCAGATCAGTTTACTGCCCGGGTCAGGAGTGAGGTCACAACATGGTAGAAACGGTGTCGCGCGAAGCTCTCATAGGCACATCCCAGCCCAATGTTGAGGGGGTGAACAAGGTCATCGGAGCGGCTCGTTTCGGCGCCGATATTCACCATCCCGGGATGCTCCACGGTGTGATCGTCAGGAGCCCGCACGCCCATGCCCGCATCCGGGGCATCGATACCTCCAGAGCCGAGGCGGTGAGGGGCGTGCATGCCGTGATCACGGGCGCCGACTTCCCTCAACTGCAGTTAGGCGACACCGTCAAGATGGGCGTTCTATCGCTCGACATCTATCGCATCAGCAAGCTGGCGATGGCGCGTGACAAGGCGCTGTTTCATGGTCATCCCGTAGCCGCGGTCGCTGCCACTACTCCAGAGATAGCGGCCGAGGCGGCGGCGCTGGTGGAGGTTGACTACGAGGTCCTGCCTCACGTGACCGATGAGATCGAGTCGATGAAGCCTGGCGCGCCGGTTTTGCACGAAGACATGTTCACGGCGGGGTTGGATGCGAAGCCCGATACGGCGAGCAATGTCTCCCTGAAGCTGGAGATGGGCCGCGGCGACGTAGCCCAGGGCGAGGCTGAAGCCGACGTTGTGGTTGAGCGGAGCTTCAAGACCCAGACCGTTCACCAGGGCTATATCGAGCCCGAGGCGGAGTCTGCCTGGCTGAAGGCGGACGGCACGCTGACCGTCTGGGCAGACACGCAGGGGCCATTTGGCCAGCGTGCCCAGCTGGCAAAAATCGTGGGCCTTCCGGAGCGGGCCATAACGGTGATCCCCATGGAGGTAGGCGGCGGTTTCGGTGCGAAGAGCGCATGCCGGGTGTCGCCGCTTGCCGCGGTGCTCTCGAAGAAAAGCGGCCGGCCGGTGAAGATCGTGCTGTCGCGCGAGGAGGTGCTACGCGCTACGGGGCCGGGAGTTGCGGCGACCGTGTGGGTGAGGGTGGGCGCAAAGAAGGACGGCACGATTACCTCCATCGACAGCCGGATGATTTACAACGCCGGCAGCTTTCCCGGCTCTCCGCTCGCCGGCGGCACGCTGGTGGGTTTCAGCCCGTACAAGACGCCAAACCTGCGCATCATCGGATACGACGTGGTGACCAACCGGCCCAAGGTGCAGGCATACAGGGCGCCGGGCGGCCCTCCGATCACGTTTGCGGTTGAGAGCGTGATGGACGAGGTCGCAGAGAAGCTGGGAATAGACAAAGTCGATTTCAGGGTGAAGAACGCGCCGGAGGCAGGGGATCTTGGACCCAACGACCTGGCGTTCAACAGCATCGGCCTGACTTCCGTTCTTGAGAGGGTGAAGAACCACCCGGCCTGGACGGGTCCGAAGTCTGAGCCGCGCAATGGCGGAAAGGTTGGCAGGGGCCTTGGCATGGGTTTCTGGCGCGGCGGGACGAATACGTCGAGCTGCGAGCTGAGCGTCAACGGCTCCGGTCTTATCACCGTAGTTATCGGCTCGGTTGACCTATCGTTATCGCGCACCGCGTTCATGCAGATCGTTTGTGATGAGCTTCAAGTCTCACCCGAGGACGTGCGCGTGAAGACTGGCGATACGGACTCCGTGGGCTACACGGACGGAACCGGCGGGAGCCGGGTCACCTATGTGACGGGAACGGCCGTGTTCAACGCCTGCCAGTCCGCGCTGGCGATTTTGAAAGAGCGCGCCGCGGACAAGCTGGATGTGACGCCGGAAGTCATCGAATACGCGAGTGGGGTGTTCTCGGCGCGCGACATCCAGGATCGGTCCGTGTCGCTGGGCGAGCTGGCGGCCAACAGCGTTGGCGGTGGCGGCGTGATCAGCGTTACCGGCACCGCGACGGGCATGGCGCCCGCGCCCGCGTTCGCCGCGCATATAGCGGAAGTCGAAGTCGATACCGAGACCGGCAAGGTGGACGTGCTCAGGTACACCGCGTTTCAGGACGTTGGCAAGGCGATACACCGGGACGGTGTAATCGGCCAGATCCAGGGCGGTGTCGCGCAGGGAGTCGGCTGGGGGCTCTACGAGGCTTACATATGGGGCGATGACGGGGCGCTGCAAAATGCGAGCCTGCTCGATTACAGGATGCCCACGATGCTTGACCTGCCCATGATCGACGTCGAGTTGATAGAGGTACCGGCGTCCGAAGGGCCATACGGCGTGCGGGGAGTGGGTGAGGTGCCGATAGTGCCGCCTCCGGCAGCGCTTGCGAACGCGATCAAGGACGCCATTGGCATTCGCATGGATCAACTGCCGATGAGCCCTGAGAACGTCTTTAACCGCGCGTTAGAAGGCGAGGCCGGCGCGGAGAACAGGCGTCGCTGGCTTGGCGGCAACGAGGATGAAGACTCCGGGCAGGACGGCATCGTCGCGGGCGTGGACACACCGGACGACGAATAGGCGTGCAGGCGAGGCAGCCTGGACCTTCTCTGCGGCGATAGTTGACCACTGCTGAGCTGGTCGTCGATATACCTTCGCGGGCTAATTGCCGTGGTTAATGCGGGCAGGTCTGCGTCCGCCAGGCGCCTCCGATGGGCGTGCCTAGACCGTGTGGGAGATTTGACCCTCCTCGTGGGGGTATTTCCGATCGTACTCGGCCTTGAGCATTCCCATGATCACGGAGTCGAAGCGCGCTCCGTGGTGGGGTCTGCTCTTGCGCAGGGTGCCTTCGTGGATGAATCCCACGTGCTCGAACATCTCGCGGGCGTGCGTGTTGTACTCGGGAACGTCCACCCAGGCGCGATACAGCCCGAGTGCGTTGAAGATGTGGTCGAGCAGGGCCAGATTCGTGGCGGTCCCGTACCCGCTGTGCCAGAGATCCCTTCGGCCGATCAATATCGATAACTGCGCGTCGCCAAGAGGCTCATCGATGGCGAGTTGAGCTTCGCCGATATGTTCGTCAGCGGCGTTGTAGATCGAAAATATATCCCTGTGAGGCTCGTGGTGCGGGTCGTGGAATACCTCGTCCCACTCTTCCTGGGTAGCATCGATCATTTTTGCCGGCTCATACCCGAGGTGTGCCGGTTCGCCGTAGGTATAGCGTCCGAACCACATCTCCTGTATCTCGGTGTCTTCGAGCCAATCGACAATGCGCTTCACATCGTCGCGGCTGACGGCTCTGAGCTCGATTCTGGGCAGCATGGGCACCTCCCCCGGCGGTTTTTTGGCCGCTCACCGGCTCCATTCTGGGAATACGGGCCCAGAACTAACCGGAGTCTGGCCGGGCCGTGCGTGTAGCAGGGGCGTTGGAGCGGGTGGAATCCTGAGTATAAGGAAACGGAGGTATCGGGGCAATTCGTGTGTCAGCGGGTCCAGACAGCCACCGTGGGCCTGGGTCAGCCGGTCGAGGGCAGAGGTGTCGCGGTGACCGGGACGCGGGCGGGCGGCGCGCTTGAGTTGGTCAGTAGGCCTGTTACAGGGTCGACCGTGCCGGAGACCACTCCTTCAGGCAGATTGCAGGACACGCGCCACGTTGTCCCCTCGTCCCCGGCAACCAGGGTCATTCCGCGTAACTCGCAGCCGGGCCACTGGTCTGACGCCGTGTCAAAGACAGCCCGCGCACCAACCCTGACGGAGCCGACGTCAAGACCTGCTTCTGGTCTATGCCTCACGAATTCGCTGTCGCGGACTTGCCATTCAGATGCCGGGAGCGACGGCGTCTCAGCAATTACCTCGACACCAACTGACGCCGCGGGGTCAGTGAAGTAAAAGATATGCGCGCCGTCGAGTGATCCGAATGCGACCTGGCGCAGTACCGGGTTTTCGATGGATTCAGACGCCAGGGTGATCGCCTGGTCCACCATCCCGGCCAATCTAACAGCGTCTTCGTCCGCTCGATCCGCGTTTCCCGAGCATGCCACAGTGGTGGCCGCGAGCAGCATCACGATAAATGCGGTGAGTGGCTTCCTCATTTCATGGGGCTCCAGGCGCTACAGGTTTTTGACCGGGGATAACGAGTCTGGTACGGTCGTCAAACGCAAGGCAAATACGGACTGTCTGAGGTCCGGAAGGAGGCCACATTGGCAGAAGGAAAAGTACAGGCGGAAATCGTCTACTGCGTGCCCTGAGGCTACCATAACGCGGCTAGCTGGATGCTATCCGAACTTTTTGCGGCCGGCGGGGGCGATGTCAACGTCACGGTCCGCGGCGGCGGCGGCGGGGTTTTCCAGGTCATCTTCGACGGCAACGTCGTATTCGACAAGGCGGAAGAGGGCAGGACGCCCGATGTCGCGCGCGCCAAGGAGATGAAGGCTCAACTCAAGAACCTCATCGAGGATAAGGTCACGGCGGGAGCAGCCGGCGACTGATACCGCCGATTCCATAGAAATAGCGCCTCGGCGAAGCGGGGCGCTATTTATTTAAGGCGTCGCGCAAGGCATCGGGGAACGATGTATACGGGACTGGCCGAGGCTAAGATACGTACGAGTCCCGGCTTGAGGAGAGTTTGAACCCGCACAGGAGACCCCGCGTGAAAGCAGCCGTTCTTTACGAAGCCAACCGCCCCATGGATATCGAGGAGCTCGATCAGGATGAGCCGGGTCCCGGTGAGGTCAAAATCAGGATTGGCGCGGCCGGGATCTGTGCCAGCGATCATCACATCATGGTCGGGTCGGCTCCCTTTCCGATGCCGATAGTGCTCGGTCACGAGGGCGCGGGGACGGTTGAAGAAGTGGGACCCGGTGTGACCAGGATTCAGCCGGGCGAGCGTTGTGTTCTGTCGTTCATCTCGCCCTGCGGATATTGCACGCCATGCAACACGGGCCAGCCGCAGATGTGCGACACCCATCGTGAAGTGAATTCGCTGATGTTTGATGGGACCGCTCGACTGCACAAGGGCGGCGCGGATATTTACCAGATGCAGAAGGTGGGCGTCTTCGGCGAGCATGCGATAGTGCCGGAGGCGGCATGCAGCCCGATGCCGGATGCGGTGCCGATGGAGGTGGCCGCGCTGATCGGCTGCTCGGTGACGACGGGCGTTGGCGGGGTGATCAACCAGCCGGGCATCCAGACGGGCGGCACGGTGGCCGTTTTCGGCACCGGCGGCGTTGGCCTGAACGCGTTGCAGGGCGCGCGGTTGCTGAACTCCCGGCAGGTCATCGCGATCGATATTTACGATCACAAGCTGGAGTTCTCTTACAAGTTCGGCGCAACGGATGTAGTAAACGCCAGAGCGGAGAACGCGGTCGAGAAGATCATGGAGCTGACGGACGGCCGGGGAGTTGATTACGCGTTCGACACGTTCGGCAGCCAGGTGACGAGTTTGCAGGCGATTCAGGCGGTCAGAAAAGGCGGCAGCGCCGTAATCATCGGCCTCGCTCCCGCGGGGGAGACCGCGGCAATCGATCTGGTGGACCTGGTCCGAATGCAGAAGAGCCTTGTGGGCAGCTACTACGGGTCGGCGAGTCCGCATGAGTCGTTCAACAAGCTGATCAATTTTTACTTACAGGGAAAGATCGATATCGACGGCCTGATTACGCGTCGCTATGAGCTTGAGCAGATCAACGAGGCGTTCGATGCGCTGGCGCGCGGTGAGGACGGGCGAGGGGTGCTGGTCTTCGAGTAGGGGAGTGTCCGGCGTCCATCAAAGATGCGACACAGTAACGGGACATGAGCAGATACAGGCTCGTTGGAGTGGGCATGGTCGGCGCAGCGGTCTTGGCGCTCGCGGTGGCAATCTACGTGCTGAGCGTGGCGCCGGCGCCGTTGTCCACAGTGAAAACTTTTGTCGCTTCGCTCGAAACGAACGATTTCGAAGCCGCCTACTCGATCTACCACGCAGATCTTCGCCAGCGGCAATCGTTCCCTGAATTCGTGGAAGCCTGGAAGGGTCGCTCCTCGTCTCTCAGTAAAGCCAACAGGTCCTGGTCAACAGATGTTGAGAACGATACCGCTGAAGTTAAAGGCCGGTTTTCGACTGCGGGCGGTGTGGATTGGTCCGCTGTGTTCCGGCTGATCAACCAAGATGAACTCTGGCAGATTATCGACTATGAGGTAATGGACGGACTATCCGACTTCGGCCCTGGCGCCTGAGGCGGCCCGGGGATGACAGCCGGGTCGACGGGCATGCGCGGCCGGGGCATCGCGAATGGTGGAGGTGGGCTGGAGATCCTTCGGCCACGCTCGGGATGATGCGTAGGCGGTCGAGGGGTGGCGCGTGTGATCCACCCTTCCCCGACTGTATCGAGGGTGAACTTCGGCCCAGGATGGCGTCTTCGCCGGTTCGGGCTGGCGGCATTACCGAGGCGGGAATCGCACTGATCGGGTCAGGCGGGGAACACGGGAAACAGGGTATGGAAGCGCGATTGTGGAATCTTTCACTTGTGGCTGATTTTGCTGGGTGGTAAAGTCGCTGACAGCCTGAATTTCAGTTGTCAGGCGGCCTAATTTTAAGGCGGCCCAGTTGTGAGATCACATGGTTGAGGACTATTTCCGGCAATACGGGCTGATCACTCTTTTCGCCGGTATTGCTGTGCTCGTGCCAATCGGCATGCTGATGACGTCGTACATGGCTACGAGGATCAAGGTGCGGCCGCGGCGTCCTTCGCCGGTGAAGCTGGAGACGTATGAGTGCGGGTTCGGCCCGATCGGCGGGCGGTGGTCTTTCAATTCCCGGTACTACACGTTTGCGCTGCTGTTCGTGATCTTCGACGTTGAGACCGTCTTCCTGTACCCGTGGGCGGTGAAGTTCGGCGTCTTGTCGGCGAAGTTCGGCATCTTCGCGCTGGCTGAAGTTGCGGTGTTCGGCATCATCCTTGGCATCGGGTGGGGATATGCCTGGCGCAAGAAAGCTCTGGAGTGGACATAGGCGATGGCACGTGACGATGCTTCCGCTCCCATAGTCCCCCTTCCGGATATTCCTCTGTGGTCGCAGACCACTCAGCTCGATCGCGATGAGGGCGAGATCATCAGCAACATGAAGGCGACGCGTGTGACGCCTTATCCGGAGCCGCTTGTGGAGGTTCCCGATGATCTCAAGCGGAACCTTGTAGTCACGACGCTGGACTCCCTGCTCAACTGGGGCAGGAAGTCGTCGGTGTTCCCGCTGACGTTCGGGCTTGCGTGCTGTTCTTTCGAGATGATCGGCGCGTCCATGGCCCGGTTTGACATTTCGCGCTTCGGAATGGAGGCGTTCCGCGCCAGTCCCCGGCAGGCGGACCTGATGATCGTGGCGGGCACCGTGACCTGGAAGATGGCGCCTGTTCTGCGCAAGCTATACGACCAGATGGCGGAGCCCAAGTGGGTGATTTCGATGGGTGTCTGCGCCACTTCCGGAGGGCCGTACTACGAGTCTTACGCCGTTGTCCCGGGCGTCAATCGAATTGTTCCTGTGGATGTGTATGTGCCAGGCTGCCCGCCACGGCCGGACGCCTTGCTCTACGGGATCATGCAGCTTCACGAGAAGATAAAACGGTACTCGCTGGCCGGGCAGGTGGCGGGCGGGGAATGAGTATCTCGGTCATCGAATACATGGGCGAAGAGTTGCAGGCGGGGATCGAGAAGTTCGCTCCCGGCGCGACGACGGGACACACGGAGGACGCGGCGCGCGTTGATGCCCGGCAGTGGCTGGATGTGGCGCGGGGGCTGAAGGAGCGTGAGGAATTCCGTTTCGACGCGCTGACGCTGCTGACGACTGTTGATTACATCGACCATTTCGAGGTGGTGTACCACCTGCGATCTCTCCCGCACAATCGCACCGGGGTGATCAAACTACGGTGCGGCGAGGGGCGTGGCGACGCGTTTGTACCGAGCGTCATCTCCGTCTGGCGTGGGGCCGATCTGCAAGAGCGGGAGGCCTATGACCTGATGGGCGTTCGTTTTGACGGCCACCCGAATATGAAGCGGCTGATGTTGTGGGAGGGTTTTGAGGGCCACCCGCTGAGGAAGGACTACTTGAGGTAGGGCGGCGCCCGCGGGAATCGTGACACTTCAGACAGAGCCGGTCATCATCAACGTAGGGCCCCAGCACCCGTCCACGCACGGGGTGTTGCGGATGCGCGTTGCGTTCGACGGCGAGAAGGTGTCCGATGCGGAGATGATCATCGGCTACCTCCACCGGGGCAGCGAGAAGCTGGCCGAGGAGCGGACCTTCACCCAGGTCATCACGCTGACGGACCGTATGGACTACGTGGCGGCGATGACCAACAACCAGGCGTACGTCCTGTCAGTCGAGAAGCTGGCCGGCATCGAGCCGATGCCGCGCGGGGTGTATCTCCGGATGATTTCGGCGGAGTTGCAAAGAATAGCCAGCCACCTGATGGCGGTGGGTTTCTTGTTGCAGGACCTTGGGGCGCTGGCGACCCCGCTGATGTATATGTTCCGGGAACGGGAGGACATCCTTGATCTATTCGAGCTTATGTGCGGGGCTCGAATCACCGTCAGCTACCACCGGCCGAGCGGGGTATTCCAGGACGTGCCCGATCAGTTCTGGCCGCGACTGCGCCAGTTCCTGGACGGCATGCCTGCTTATATCGATGAGTACGAGAGACTGATTTCCGGCAATGAGATTGTCCTGTCACGGATGCGGGGAGTGGGGGTGCTCGACCCCGACGTGATGGTGAACGCGTCGATCACGGGGCCGATGCTGCGGGCCGGCGGAGTGGACTGGGACCTTCGCCACCGGGCGCCTTATGAGTACTACGACCGCGTCTCTTTCGACCGGCCGATCATGGACGAGAGTGACAACTACGCCCGCTATCTGGTGCGCGTGTATGAGATGCGGGAGTCGCTCAAGATCGTCGAGCAGTGCGTCGAGCAGATCGAGCCCGGCCCGGTGCGTGATCCGGACGTTCCGTTCGTCATCAGGCCGCCGGTTGGCGAGTCGTACGTCGGTATCGAAGGTCCCAAGGGCGAGCTTGGCTTCTACCTGGTGAGCGACGGCGGAATCTCGCCGTATCGGTGCAAGGTGCGGCCGCCATCGCTGCTGAATCTCACGCTTTTGCGGGAGATGGTGATCGGCCTGCCGATGGCCGACATGATCGTCACGTTCGGCACGGTTGACGTGAACATGGGGGAGGTCGACCGCTGATGGCGCTGGACTTTCTCGACAACGCCTTCTTCCGGAATATCTACTGCAACCTGTCGAGCAGTGACGGCGGTGTCGACGGGCGCTGCGCGGGGCGGGTTTTCAGCATCCTGCCGGATGGCTTCGAGTGGCTGGCGTTCCTCGTCACCGGCGCAATTATCTCTCTGGTGCTCATAAACGCGATACTGGGTTCCGTGATCGTATTCATCTGGGCGGAGAGGCGGCTCCTGGGCCGCTTCCAGAGCCGGCTGGGGCCCAATCGGTGGGGGCCGTTCGGCACCCTGACGCCGGTCGCCGATGCGATCAAGACCATGTTCAAGGAAGATATCGTCCCCGCAGCCGCGGACCGCTGGGTCTTCAACGCCGCGCCGGTGGTGATGATGGTGCCGTCCCTGATGGTGCTCGCGGTCATCCCATGGGGTACCGGCACGTTCCTTGCTGATCTGAACATCGGCCTGCTTTTCATCATCGCGATCACATCCCTCTCCACGTTCGCGATCGTGATGGCCGGCTGGGGCTCTCAGAACCGCTATGCGATGTTCGGCGCGATGCGTGCCGTGGCGCTTCTCATCAGCTACGAGATACCGATGGCCCTTTCGTTGCTGGGCGTATTGATGATCACGGGCTCGATGTCACTGGTATCTGTCGTGTCGGCGCAGGATCTGCCGTTCATCCTTGTGCAGCCTCTGGGCTTCCTCGTCTTCTACATAGCGACCACGGCGGAGATAAACCGGACGCCGTTCGACGTTGCTGAAGCGGAATCGGAACTGGGCGCCGGTTACCACACCGACTACAGCGGCATGAAGTTCGGTCTTTTCCTGAACGCGGAGTTCGCGGCGACGATACTCAGCTCCGCCGTGATCGTGGCGGTGTTCCTTGGCGGTGGCCGGGCCTGGGACTTCCTGCCGTCGGAGATATGGTTCCTTCTGAAGATGCTTCCAGTCCTGTTCTTCATGGTCTGGACGCGGGCAAGCTGGCCGCGCCTGCGTATCGACCAGGTGCTTTCGCTTGCATGGAAGGGCCTGATAATCCTGGCGTTCGTCAACATAGTGGTGAGCGCGATACTGACCTTCATCTGGCCTGACCCGTCAACCACGGATCTCTGGAGGATGGCCGGGATCAACTTCGCGGTTCTGATCGCCTCTGTTTACGCGGTTGGGGCGCTACTGGGTCCGGGATCTGCGCCGATCGCAAGTTTCGCCAGGGGAGAGGCGCCGACGCCGCGGCCGGCAGGAGGGGGTGACTAGATGATCGGTCTCGGCCTCTTCAAGGGACTTATGGTGACGCTGGTCGCCGCCATACGCGGCCCGGTGACTGTCCAGTACCCGGACCGGCGGGTTGGCCTGCCTGGCGCGGCGAAGGATGCCGGCCTCAGCCTGCCGCAGTTCGTGGCGACGCGCCCGCGCGATGCCGCACGCGCCGCGGTCGGCATGGCCACGGTCGAGGACCGGGTGGAGCAGGGGCCGCGGTTCAGGGGCCAGGACTTCAACTGGTATGAAGACCGGTGCACCGGTTGTGCGAGCTGTGCCAAGTTCTGCCCACTGGGAATCATCAAGATCGTGACCAGTGCCTCGGGAAACCAGACCGCCGAGGGCGAGGTCTACCATGTCGATGTGTTCGACATCGATATCGGCCGCTGCATGTTCTGCGGGATCTGCGTCGAGGTCTGCCCCTACGATGCGCTGGACATGGGCAGTAATTTCGAGCGCGCCCAGTATGAGCGGCAGAAGCTCGTGATCCCGGTCGAGGAGCTGAGACGCAAGAAGAATACTCCGAGCACGTGGTTCAGGCCGCAGATGGAAAGCGCCGGCTACGATCCGCACACCGGGGAGGAGCTGGCCTGGGACGCCGCGGGACGCCATGAGCAGCCGTCTGAAGAGCAGCTGACGGAGCGATGGGTGGACGAGCGATGAATGGTGTGGAGGGCTCAACCGTTACCGACGTGGCGTTCTGGGTTGTGTCGATACTGGCTATCGGCGCCGCGGTACTGGTCGTGACGCTGCGCGACATATTCAAAGCCGCCCTCTTTCTTGCCCTGTCGCTTCTGGCGGTAGCCGGAATGTTCGTCCTGCTGCGGGCGGAGTTCATCGCCGTGGTCCAGGTGCTCATCTACGTGGGCGCTATCTCGATTCTCATTGTTTTCGCGATCGTCCTGGTGCGGGACATCCCGGGCGGCGGCCGCGAGAATCATCTCTATATTCCCGCCGCAACGATTGCGGCGCTGGTGGCGGCCCTGGCCATCTTCGTATCGTTCAAGACCGATTTCACCAGCCTTGACGAACTTGAGGCTGCCTCACCGCTGGTTGCCGCCGCCATGACGGAAACGTACGACCTGGCTGATCCGGCTGACCAGGGCGACGATATCGAGGGGAGAGCCGTCGTGTTGCCGGAGGAGAGGACGGGAGGAACCGAAGAGGGAGTCTTCTCCAACACGACCGGTACTATCGGCGGGCTGTTCATCCGGGATTTCGTGTTGCCGTTTGAGGCTGTATCGGTGTTGTTGCTGGCGTCGATGATTGCGGCCCTCGCGCTCCTCAGGCAGAGGCGGGAGACGTCATGAATCTGGAAAACGTCCTGCTCGTCTCCGCAATTCTCTTCGGCATAGGCCTTTACGGGGCGCTGGCGAAGAGGAACGCGATCATGGTCCTGATGTCGATCGAGATCATGTTCAACGCCGTGAACGTTGCTGCGATCGCTTTTTCACGGTTCACCGTTCCGGCCGGCCTGACCGAGACGCCCCTGACTGTGACTCAAGAAGCCGTACAGCGAGCGGTAACGGGGCAGATGCTATCCGTATTCGTCATATCTGCCGCCGCCGCGGAGATCGCGCTGGGACTCGCTCTTGTGATCGTTGTGTACAGGCGCCGAAACAGTGTCGAGATAACCGACATGACCCTGATGAAAGGGTAGGCAGAGTGCGCCGGGTTCAGCAACGAAAACAGGTCGCGGGGTTCGCCCGTGTGGATTGACTACCGCAAGGCCCCCAACCTCCAGATTGCAGAGATGTGGAAAGACGTTCTGGAGGGAGAGGGGCTGCCTACGAAGATCATCCCCGAGGGCGACATCCTTGACTGGGGTGAGCGGGTGCCGTTCCGAGTCATGGTTCCGGTGGGCCGTGAGCATGTTGCCGACGAGATTCTGAGGAAGCTGTAGTTGATCAACGAAGCAGGTTCCTGGTTAATTGTTGGCCTTCCGCTGGCCTCATTCCTCATCATCGGACTTGTGATCCGGCCTTTCTTCAACCGTTACGCGGACTGGGCGGGCTATCTGACGATAGCCTCGATTGCAGGTTCC
The DNA here is from genome assembly GCA_022562515.1 of Chloroflexota bacterium. GTDB lineage: Bacteria > Chloroflexota > Dehalococcoidia > Lucifugimonadales > Lucifugimonadaceae > UBA1151. Next base: position 15,514 of record JADFPB010000045.1, read on the forward strand.
CTGGGGCTTTCGATCTGGGCGTTCGCCTCGGTCGCGGATGCCGGCGGCAACCTGGTATTCGAGGCGCGTGAGTGGCTTACCTTCCCGGGTCTCGTGCTGCCTTTCGGGATCCTGATGGACTCGCTCACCGTCGTGATGCTCCTGACCGTGACGGGGGTGAGCCTCCTCGTCCAGATCTACAGTCTTGGCTACATGAAGGGCGACCCGGGTTACGCGCGGTATTTCGCCTACATGTCGCTCTTCACCGCGTCGATGCTGGGGCTGGTGGTCAGCCGCGGGGTGGTTCAGATCTACGTCTTCTGGGAGCTCGTCGGCCTCTCGTCATACCTGCTGATCGGCTTCTGGTATACGAGGCCGGCTGCGGCCGCGGCCGCCAAGAAGGCGTTTCTGATGACGCGTTTCGGCGACTTCGCGTTCCTGCTCGCGATTCTCTACCTGTTCACCCTCGGCGACGATCTGCTCGATCTGCCGCATCTCTACGAGGCGGTCCAGCTCGGCCTGATCGGGGGCGCGGCGGCGACCTGGATCGCGCTCGGTATTTTCGCAGGGGCCGTCGGCAAGTCGGCGCAGTTCCCGTTGCATACATGGTTGCCGGACGCGATGGAGGGCCCGTCGCCGGTCAGCGCCCTGGTCCATTCGGCGACGATGGTGGCCGCGGGTGTGTTCCTCGTCGGCCGCTTCTTCCCGCTCTTCGAGTTGACGAGCTCGGTCATGAACACCGTTGCGCTGGTGGGCGGCTTCACGGCCTTATTCGCCGCTTCGATGGCGCTGGTCG
>JADFPB010000231.1 GCA_022562515.1 Chloroflexota bacterium
TAAGTCAGAGAGACGTGTCCTCCGACGTTCAAGATGTCCAGAGTAACAGCGCCACGCATCAGCGGAGCCACCCGGCCCCGACTACCCGGCCAGAATTACATCATCGATGATCTGCGGGTCGTTTCGCAGCGTCTTGTGAACCGGGCAGCGCGTGGCGATGTAAGCCAGGCGCACGCGTTGCTCTTCGGACAGATCGCCGTGAAGTTTGATCGAGCGCCGGATCACGTCCAGCAGCCCGCTGCCTTCCTCGGCCTCCACGCTGTCGGCTTCGTACTCACGGTCGTGTGACAACTCGATCTCGACGCCATCGAGCGGCCAGTCTTTCCTCTTCGCGTACATCAGGAGCGTCATCGAAGTGCACGCGCCAAGCGCTGCGAGAAGGAACTCATACGGACTTGGCCCGCAATCGTCTCCAATCCCGGCCGGCTCGTCGGCCATCAACTCGTGGCTTCCCGCAAGCACTGTGGTCATATACCGCTCGTCGCTGATGATCCTGACTGTCGCCATCCCTAAATCACCTCCGGACTCATACCCCGTGCCACACGCTGTTTCAGATGCCGGTGCGCCGCCGGGGGGACTAATATTCCGCTCTCAGGAATTAGTATGCGGGTTCTGGATATCGGGTTCCGGGCATGTTGACGGATGTCGCTATTGGATACAGGATTCCACGCATGACAGATGGCAGAGGAAACGACCGGACGGCGGACGTCCTGATAATCGGCGCCGGAGCGTCTGGCGCCGCCGTTGCGTGGAGCCTGAGCCGGTCTGATCTGAACATCGTTTGCCTTGAGCAGGGCCGCTGGACCAACCCGGCCAACTACGTCACCAACAACGACGACTGGGAGTACCGCTGGCTGACAGACTGGGCGTTTGATCCGAATGTCCGGCGCCGGCCCGAGGACTATCCGATCAACGACAGAAATTCTCCTATCTCCCCGCTCATGTTCAACGCCGTTGGCGGGAGCACGATTCACTGGACCGCCCACAGCCCCCGGCTGCACCCCTCGGATTTCAAAGTCAAAACCCTGGATGGCGTTGCCGACGACTGGCCTCTGAGCTATGAGGACCTGGAGCAGTACTACGACCTGAACGACGAGATGATGGGTTGCGCCGGCATCAACGGTGATCCCGCCAATCCGCCGCGCTCGCCCCGGCCGATGCCGCCCCTGGGTCTTGGCGAGGATGGCAAGAAGCTGGCCGCCGGGTTCGACAAACTCGGCTGGCACTGGTGGCCGTCGGACAACTACGTGAACTCGGTCCCATATGGCGGTCGCCAGGCCTGTAACTACTGCGGGCCGAATGGCCTGGGCTGCACCCTCAAGGCGAAGGCGAGCACGGATGTCACCTACTGGCCGATTGCGATCGATAACGGCGTGCGGCTGAGGACCCGCTGCCGGGTGCGGGAGATCACTGTCGACGGCGATGGGCGGGCCACCGGCGCCACCTTCTTCGACCGCAACGGCGAGGAGCGCCACCAGAGCGCCCGTATGGTGGTGATCGCAGCGAACGGCATCGGAACCCCGCGCCTGCTATTGCTCTCCCGCTCAGACGCCCACCCAGACGGCCTTGCCAACTCAAGCGGCCTCGTGGGCAAAAACCTCATGTTCCATCCCTACGCCATCGTGACTGGCGTGTTCCCCATAGGGAATGAGATGGGGAATGAGATAAAGATGGAGACGTGGAAGGGCCCACAGGGCAATATCTTCATGAGCCAGGAGTTTTACGAGAGTGATCCGAAACGAGACTTCGTCAGGGGTTACTCGTACCAGATAGTCCGCAGTAGCGGGCCGGGGTGGCTGGCGCGCGGCGGGTTCGCCGATGCGATTCCCTGGGGAGAAGCTCATCACGATGAGTTCGCCCGGCAATTTGGCAAAACCATGGCCCTCGCCGTCATCGGGGAGGACCTGCCGGAACTCCACAACGAGGTGGTGTTGGACACTGATCTGGTAGACGGCGCAGGGATTCCGGCGCCGCGCATCAACTACACGCTCAGCGCCAACTCCCGGTCGATGCTGGACCACGGAATCGCCAATGGCCGGAAGGTGTTGGAGGCCGCAGGCGCCGTGGACGTGCTGGCGAATCCGTTGCTGCGCTCCGGCGGCTGGCACCTGATGGGGACGGCGAAGATGGGCCTCGACCCGGAGACGTCCGTCGTCAACGAGTTGGGCCAGGCGCACGATGCGGACAATCTTTTCATCGTCGATGGGAGCGTCTTCGTGACCGCAGGCGGAGTCAATCCCACTCCCACGATTCAGGCCCTCGCACTGCGGACGGCGGACCATATCGCGCAGCGCCTCGGCGCTGGCCGGAACGCCGACAAGAACGGAGACGGAGAGTGAGCCCGACCCGCGGAGGACGCCTGAGCGACGCCGACCGGCTGACGCTCGCGGTGGTGATGGACCGGCTGGTGCCTCCCGTGGATGAACTTCCGGGCGCCGGCGAAATGGGCCTCGCCCCGGAGGTGGAGCAAAGAGCGCGCCGCCACCGCCCTTTGCGCTCCGCGTTGGTCACCGTCATGGACGCGCTGTCAATGGACCTGGCGGCCCATGCATCCGGAGGCTTCAAGGCGCTGTCCGAGGATGAGCAGGTCGATTCCCTGCGCCAGGTGGAAGCGGCCGTTCCAGAGCAGTTCGCGTACTTCATGCAACTCGTCTACACCATCTACTACATGCAGCCGGAAGTGCACGAGCGGATTGGCTGGCCCGGAGGCGCGGTCCAGCCGGATGGTTTCGACGTTGAGCCGTTTGACGAATCGATTCTCGAAACCGCGCGGCAACGGGAACCGTTCTGGCGGCGGGTCTAGCCAGACCAGACATATCTGGTCTGTATGGCGATTCGGTCGTTGTCGGCCATATCGAGGACTATTTGCACGTGGAGGGTTTGGACATACCGTAGGGACACGTTGCAACGTGTCCATACGGTGGAACGATTCGGTCAACCGACATCGGATTCGGCGACGTGCGGGCTGTAGAGCAGATTCGGATCTAGGCCAGCTGAAAGTCGATCGACAGCTCGGCGCAAATGTCACGGAACCAGTCGATGACTTCCTTGTGCAGCGGAATGCCGTCGCGCTTGCGCTCGATCTCCGTTTCCGCTTCCGGCAGCCCCGCGTAAAAAACCCGGTCCTGGCCCGCCATCGGCTTCGTGTTGCGGAGACCCTCCAGCATGCCGTCCATGTCGGCCTTGAACTCATCCACATCGCAGAATCCGGCGATGTCCCACGCCTGCACAAAATGGGCGCGCCTTTTGGGATCTGCCGAGCCGAAACCCGCCGCCATGCTGAGCGGGCCGCACATGATGTCGACCACCACTCCCAGGCTATACCCCTTGTGCGAGCCTAATTCGCGGGTGGAGCCAACGGGCAGTTGTGACCGGATGCTCCCGGCCTCGAAGTCTGCCGACTGTCCGCCTACCATGTCCGGAGTACCGTCGGGATTGGCCAGCCAGCCGGCCTCCATCGGCTTGCCCAGGCGCCGAGCCAGCCCGATCTTGTTGCCGGCGATGGCCGTCATCGCAGCGTCGAACACGAACGGCGCTTCTTTGTTCGCC
>JADFPB010000046.1 GCA_022562515.1 Chloroflexota bacterium
CTCAAATCCCTTCACGCCGTCCTTGATCTTCGCCTTGATTCCAACGTCGTGGATGGGCGTGATCGCGCAGTCGTCTTCGCAGCCGGAGAAAGCCGACTTAACCTTCCGCGGCATGATCCCGCTGAGCTCGTGGCGGAGGAAGAAGCGGGCGTAGGCGGCCGCATACGGGGTCACATCGAAAATCTCGTTGGCGCCTACGCCGGCCAGCGGGCAGCCGGTGACGTTCCGAAGGGTGTTTCCGCAGGCTTCCCGAGTTGAGAGTCCAACGTCCCCGATGATCCTCATCATCTCCGGGGTATCTTGCAGCAGCACGCTGTGGATCTGGATATTTTCGCGCGTGGTCAGGTGGCCCTTCCCAAGGGGAGCGAACTTTTCGACCACCTCGCCAACGGCGTCCATCTGGAGGTCATTGATGCCGCCGAAGGGGAACTTGATCCGCACCATCTGCACGTCCGGCTGGCGCTGGCCGTATACGCCCTGCTTGAGGCGAAAGGCCATGAACTCATTCTCTTCCCACTCACCGGCGCGGAAGCGTTCGACTTGCTCTTCAAAGGCCGCGATCTCTTCCGGGATGACCTTGAGGATGGACTGCGTCTCCGGGTTCGGCACCCAGTTGGTCATGCGATCAGCGGTCGTCATCTTGAGCTCCCTCGGGGATGGCTACGGTTCTTGCAATTGGTGGAATTTGGTGAGTGGTAATGTTGCCGATGGTCTGGATACCCTGAAACAAATACGCCCCGGCGAAACAGTGGCCGGAGCGCACGGAAACAGGGTACTCCGTACCGGCCCTCAGAAGCGGCAACAAGCATTCGTTACAGGTGTGGCGAATTTCATATCAGGCATGTGAGTTGACGATAGGACCAGCACGACGCTCAGGCGACGTGCAACATATTGTAGTCCGTGGGTGATTAGCGCTCAAACCGGCCCCGTGCTGGCAGCCGGACGGGCAGGGCCGGTTCGGTTGCGCTAAAGTCTCGTCTGAAACGCAGGCAAACTCGTGACGCCGCAGCCCTGCCCGCCTCCCCGGATCCGAAAGAGGATTTAGTGCCTGAAATATCTCTCGACGGAATCCACTTTATGCTGCCAACTCCCTTCACCGGCGATGGCACGCTGGCAACAGGGCCTTATGAGCGCCTGGTGGCGAAGGCGGCGGATGCGGGATGCCGGGGCGTCGTCTGCCTTGGCGTAATGGGTGAGGCGCCCCGCCTGAGCGACGCGGAACGAGCAGCCGTTCTCGAAGCGGTGGTCGCGCAGGCCGGGGGGTCGCTCACTGTGACAGCCGGGATCACCTCGCCCTCCCATCACCTCGCAGTTCTGCGGGCGTCAGAGGCGGAGTCGATTGGCGCAACCGCGGTAATGGTCGCTCCGCCGCCAATGGCCAAACCGAACGAAGCAGTCCTATTTGATTATTACCGATCAATTCACGATGCGATCGGCATTCCGATGGTGGTGCAGGACTACCCGCTTGAGTCGGGGGTGCACATGGCTCCGGAGTTTCTCGCCAGGCTCAACGCCGAACTTCCCGGCGCCAGGTATCTGAAGCTTGAAGATCCTCCGACTCCGCCAAAGATAACCAGAATCCTGGCGCAGACCGGCGACTCGATGTCGATATTCGGCGGACTTGGCGGCAGCTTCCTACTTGAAGAGCTGGCACGCGGCGCCGTCGGAACCATGACCGGGTTTGCATACCCGGAGGTGCTGGTCGAGATATACCGCAGGATGAGCGCGGGCGATACGGGCGGCGCCAGAGAGGTTTTTTATCGGTGGATGCCCCTGATTCGATACGAGAATCAGCCCGGCATCGGCCTTTCGGTCCGGAAACACATCATGATGCGGCGCGGGCTGCTCGACACCGCGACCGTCAGGCCGCCCGGGCCATCGATAGACGCGGAAACCCAGAAAGAACTGGACGAACTTCTTGGCTCTCTCGACCTGGAGCGTGTCTGAATTGCCTTTTTGGGGTTCACGCCCAGCATCGCAGCCCGAATATGACGTTTCGATTGCTCGCGACGTGATGGTCGCGATGCGAGATGGCGTCCGGCTGGCAACGGACATCTACTTTCCGGCCAGAAACGGAGATCCTGTTGACGCCCGCATGCCGGCGTTGCTGCACAGGACGCCGTATGACAAGTCTGTGGTGGAAGAGACGCTCGCTTACTGCCGCTATTTTGCGCGACGCGGGTACGTGGCTGTGATCCAGGACTGCCGCGGGACGTTCGCGTCGGAGGGCGACGTCGATTTCCTCATGCCAGAGGCCGAAGACGGCTTCGACACGCTGGCGTGGATCGACCGCCAGCCATGGTCGAATGGCAAGGTCGGGTCGTGGGGCTGCTCATGGGCTTCCTGGACACAGACGGCGATGGCGGCTCTGGGCCCGGAGAACCTTGCTGCGATGGTGCCCAATATGAGCGGGTCGAATGGCTATGAGTCCTCGATTCGCCACGGCGGGGCCCTCGAACTCCGTTTTCTTGCCTGGGCGTTCTGGCACTCGGCGACGAACACGCAGGCGAAACTAAAGGCCGATCCGTCTGTGGACGCCGCCTTGAACTTCGGCGCGGCAACATTTTCAGACTGGCTGACCCGGCTGCCCCTGAGAAAAGGCCAGACGCAACTCGCGCTCGTCCCGCCCTACGAGCGGTGGGTGCTGAAACTCCAGGAGGAGGCTGACTACACCGATTACTGGAAACATCCCAGCCTGAACCCGTCGGAGTACTGGGATGAGTTTCCCGATGTGCCGGTGTTGCTGGTCGGCGGATGGTACGACTCGTACGCACGGGCCGTGTTCGAGAACTTCGTGGGGCTGTCGGAGCGCAAGAAAGGGCCGGTGCGGATACTGATGGGACCGTGGACCCACGGCTCCTCAACTCCAGAGATTCCATACGCGGGTGATATTGAGTTTGGGGAAGATGCCGCGCTGGACAGTTTCAGGGATCTCCACCTGGCGTGGTTCGATCAGGCCCTAAAATTTGGCGATGATGGGAAGGACGGCAGCGCGAGCAGCGAACCCCCGGTGCGGCTCTTTGTCATGGGGGGTGGAGACGGACACCGCACACCGACGGGACGCATGTTCCACGGCGGCCGGTGGCGGGATGAGAACGAGTGGCCGCCGGCCCGGGCGAAGTCGACAAACTTCTATCTCCAGCCGCCGGGGCAGCCGCAAGGAACGCTTTCGACCCAGGAGCCGCCCGCGAGTGGCGGGGAGACCACGTACAGGTACGATCCCGCTAACCCGACGCCGTCTATCGGCGGCAACGTCTCTTCACTTACCGACCTGACCGGACTGCCTCCGGGTTTGACGGACCCGTCATTTGCGCCGCGGGCGACGCGGGTGGCAGACGTGATGAGCCCCGGCGGATTCGACCAGGTGGAGGCGCCGCGTTTCTACGGATGCGAAGCGCCGTACTTGCCGCTTGGCTCGCGCCATGATGTGCTTGTTTTCGAGACGGAGCCTCTGGCAGCAGGCATGGAGGTGACCGGGCCCATCGAAGTGAGGCTATGGGTCTCTACGACCGCCGTTGATACCGACTTCACCGCCAAGCTGATCGACGTCTACCCGCCGAGCCGCTGGTATCCGATGGGTTACGCGTTAAACCTCACGGATAGCCTGATGCGACTGAGGTACCGGAACGGCGGCGAGACGCCAGAATTCGTAGAGCCGGGTGAAGTCGTGGAATTGACGATCACGCTTTACCCGACCAGCAATTTATTTTCAGCGGGCCACCGGATAAGGCTGGACATTTCGAGTTCGAACTTCCCGCGCTTTGACGTAAATCCGAACACCGGTGAGCCGATCGGGCGTGAGCGGCGACGGCTGACCGCGAATAATACGGTGCATCACAATGCCGGCCGGCCATCGCACATCGTTCTGCCCGTAATGCCCAACTGAGATCGATCAGGTTGAGACCCTATACGGTGCGAGACCGATACATCGAGTCAATTGTTTCGTAATAACACGCGAAAGGACGATTGAGCGGAGCCGACGTGCAAGCGCGAGAATACGAATGAGGTTTGTATGCTTTGACCGACCCGGCACAGGCGGTCTACCCACCGGAGCGCAATGACTGAATCTATCGAAAACTCGGCAGATGCCAATCGACGCGGTGAACATCTCTTCTGCGCCTATTGCGGCACAGAGGACATGGCAGATTTTGGCTACTGTGATCACTGCGGCGAGCGGGTAGCCGCGCCCGATAACACCCGCTTCTCATCTCACGAGCTGGGCAAATGCCAGGTCTGCTCGACCGAGAACCAGCTACATGCCCGGCACTGTATGGGGTGCGGCGTTGCGCTTGAAGAGAAGCCGCTGATCCCGAGCGGCCATCGGCCAGGGGATTCCTCAGTCAGGGATGCCGTTTACCCTGATCCGGCGGAACCTGAAGGCCCGCCTCCGCCGGCCCGGGTATCTACGGCCAAGCCGGAAGAGCGACGTGACGACCGCCGGATACCACCGTACGCGAGGCCAAAGCGCCCGCGATCGAGGCGGGAGCAAGTGGACAATTGGAGTTCTGGCGACACTCGCGGGGCCGACAGCAGGTCAGACGCAGACGAATACGGCGGCCGTCCCTACGATCCGCCTGAGCTGGATCAAGAGGAGATCAACGATTCCGGAACTCCTGAGGCGCAACTTCCGTCTGAGTTGAAGGGCTATAACTGGGGAGCGCTGCTTCTCGGGCCGATCTGGGGCGTTGGAAATCGAACATGGATCGCAACGGCCCTGTTTGCTTTATGGATCATTCCCTTCCCACCGGCCATCGGCCTGCCCCTGTACGTAATCGGCTCTCTCTATCTGGGCTCGCATGCCAATCGCTGGGCGTGGCGGTCCAAGAAGTGGATGAGCATTCGTCACTTCAGGCGGGCGCAGCAGAACTGGGCGTTCTGGGGTTTCATCATTTCGCCCATCATCGTCTTTTCCATCGTGACCGTGCCGCTGTGGGCGTCAAATAGTTGACGATGGGTCTGCGGCGGCTGGCCCCCTGAGCGCATCCGCAAGGGCGTCCGAGAGAAGGTTTACCCCTAATACCAGCGCCGTGATAGCAGCGCCGGGCCACAGGACCATCCAGGGCGCGCGGTGTATGTACGTCTGGGCTTCGCCGCCAATGAGCAATCCCAGCGATGGCTGGGTCGACGGCGCTCCGAATCCAAGGAAGCTGAGCGACGACTCTGCCAGGACCGCTGCGCCGAGTTGCGCCCCGATGATGATCAGCCACGGTCCCGCAGCGTTCGGTATGACGTGGCGCACGACGATACTGACATCGGACGCGCCCATGGCACGCGCTGCTTCAACATAGCTCGACGCCCGAAGCGAAAGGGCGCTTGAGCGGGTCACTCTTATTGCCAGCGGAGCGAATCCGATCGATAAGGCGAGGATTATCCCCCAGCGGGACGCCGGGGCGGCGACGATGATGGCCAGAGCGAGCACGATGAGCGGCAAGGACATGATTGCGTCGACGGCCCGCTGCACCAGCATGTCTACCCGGCCCCCGGCATAGCCGGAGAACAGGCCGATGAGGCCGCCCAGAACGCCGGCAAGCGCGGCGACGGCGACTCCGACGGCAATGGAACCCCTCGTCGCGTTGGCCACCCGCGAGAACATGTCTCTGCCGAACTGGTCGGTGCCCATCGGATGATCGACGCTGAATTTGACGTATCGCTCATTCAGATCCTGGGCGAGCGGGGGATCGAGGACGAGGGGCCCGATGAAAGCCGCGGCGGCGAGCGCCAGCAGCAGTAGCGCCCCCGCCAGTCCTGTCCGAGAACTGACGGCTGCCAGCAGCCAGGTTCCCGGCCTCATGACGGATGCCTCATGATCGACTGGCTCCCGCCACCCGCGTGAGCCTGATTCGTGGGTCCAGACGGGCGTAGGCGAGATCGACGGCGAGGTTGACCAGGATGGCGGTTGACGCGAATCCGATCACCATGAACTGCACGAGTGGATAGTCTCTGAGCGATACGCCGAGGACCAGGCCACGGCCCAGGCCGGGCAGGTTGAATACCGACTCCATGACCACCGCGCCGCCAAGCAGAAAGATCATCTGCGCTCCAAAAACGGTGAAACCCGGGAGCATCGCGTTGCGAAAGACGTGCCGTCGGGCGACAACGGCGGGGGTGAGACCGCGGGCTCTTGAAGCGCGCACGTAGTCACTTGAGATGATGTCCAGGGCGCTGGCTCGCACGACGCGCGCGATCAGGGCCGCTGGCCGCAGCGCCAGGATCACGGCGGGTAGCAGGATCTGCTCGGCGTTGCGCTGCGGGTCGTCCCAGAGATTTGCGTATTCGACCGCCCGGAAATACCCGAACCAGGAAGCCAGAGCTATGACGACGACGAGTCCGACCCAGAACTGCGGAAGGGACATCAGGCCGAACGTGAGGGCGCGGATGCCGTGATCGATGGGTCTGCCGGCGTTCATGGCGGCAACCATGCCGAGCGCGGGTCCCAGCAGCGCTGTAATCAACCCTGCTACGAGGGCAAGTTCCAGCGTGACGGAGATCCGGGGCGCAACGTCGTCCCAGACTGAGCCGCCTGTAACGAGAGATGTGCCGGAGTCGAACGTAGCCAGATCGCTAATCCAGTCCGCGTACTGGACGGCGTATGGCCGGTTCAGGCCAAGCGCCTCCCGCCGCTCATCAACCTGCTCGGCGGTGAGCGCACCTTCACCGGGCGCCTGTGCGATGGCTGCGACTACGGCGTCTCCGGGAGCGACCCGAAGGAGGACGAAGACGATGACGGTGACCAGCCAGAGCGTCAGGACGGCCAGGGCAAGTCGCCGTGCGATGTAGCCTGTCATCTACCGCTAATCCGCCAGCCAGACCGACTCGAGCCGGCGGCCCTGGTACAGGCTTGGTCCGCCCGGGGCGAAGTTCTGCACTCGAACCGACACCGGCGTCCGGCGAACGCTCCAGTTGAACCATATCTTGGCATCTGCCTCCCACACCCGGCGCTGGATCTCGTCTACCAGCTCCTTGCGTTTGCCGGGGTCGAGTTCGCGTGATTGCGCCTGGATCATCTCATCCAGCTCCGGATCGCAGAAGCCCGGAAAATTCTCGCTGCCACCGCACGAGTAGTGCGCCGGCAAAATAGCGTCCGGGTCGTCGAGCGAGAACGAGTGGCTGTGTGAGATGAGAGCGTGTTTCCCGCGAAGCAGGAAATCCTGATAGGCGGTGCGTTCCATGGGCTCGAGTTCAACCTTAATGCCCACGGTGGCGAGCTGAGCCGCGGCAAACTCGGCAAGCGAGGTCGAGAATGGATCTGACCGGGTCTGCATCTTCACGTTGAAGCCGTCTGGGAAACCGGCGTCGGCGAGAAGCTGCCGGGCTTCAGCCCGCTCAGCCTCGGCATCGCCGTAGCCGGGAAGTTGACTCACCTCTTCCAGATCGAGCGCCCACGGCCCCCCGGGCGGCATGATGGCGCCGTTGAAGCCGCCACCGAGGGCGATCACCGCCTCGGAGCGATCGAACGCGAGGTTCACCGCTCGCCGGACCCTGGGATCGTCGAACGGCGGCATGGAAAGGTTCATCTGGACCGTGTTGCCACCGGCGGAGGGCTCCCTTATCAACCTGATTCTGGAGTCGCCTTCGAGCGACTCAGCCTCGGCTTCAGTGAGGAGCATGATGATCTCAACCTCCCCGGCCTTCAGCGCGGCCAGGCGGATGGCGGGGGAGGGCATTACCAGATATGTGATCCCATCCAGGAAGGGTAGGTCCGGCTCGTAGTAGTCGTTATTTCGAATCATGCGGTAGAAGGAGCCACGCGTTGCCGAGTCGAATTTGAACGGGCCACTGCCCACCACCTGGTTGTGAAGAACCATGGAAGGCGGGTCCAACTTTTCCGTGGCGGCCCGAGGGAAGGCGGAGACGTAGACGCTCGCCAGATTCGTGATGAATGACGCGGCGGGAAAGTCGGTGGTTATCGTCAGCGTATGCTCATCGGGCGTCTTGATCTGGTCCGTAGAGGAGATATAGGACTTGATCGGCCCGGCGCGGCCGACGAGCAGTCCTTCCGGCGGGTCTATCACCCTGTCCAGGCTGAACTTCAGGTCGTCGGCGGTAACGGGCGCGCCATCGTGCCAGCGGGCGTCTTCACGCAATTTGAACGTCCATGTGCGGCCGTCCGGCGATAACGAGTACTCCGTCGCCAGGTCCGGCAAGATCACTCCGTGGTCGTCTGCGGATGCCCGGACGATCTGGGAGAGCATCGGGTTGCAGGGGTGGACCGACTGGTATCCGACCCCGCGTGACATAGCCAGGTCGCAGCTTATCGGGTCGCCCGGCTGAGCGACGCGAAGCACGCCGCCATAGCGCTCGTCGCGTGGATCGACGGGCTCAGATATGCCGGTCGGCGCGATTGTTGGCCCGGCCACGGCCACCCCGGGGGAGACGGGGGAGGATTTTGCCGCCTGGGCGGTGCCGGCGGGCGTGGGAACCACTGTGCCAGTCTCGCCGCCGGACGAGCACGCGATGGCAATCAGGCCGGCAATGCCGGCAATTACGGGGATCAGAGCACGCAGCAAGCGACCGCCTAACCCCGGAGTGTGTCGTCACCGCCGGGACCAGCACGGCCGCGCTATCGCAACCGATTCATCCAGTGATCTGGCGAAAAGCCAGGCCCGCCGTTATTCCTGTGTTATCGGGCGGCAGGCTGGAGCACGTGCCCCCAACGCACGGCGTGACTGCGTGCGAGCGAATCGAGAGATATTGCGTACTCCACATTCGCTATGGGTGGCGTAGTCATGATGATAGCGTCTTCGCCGTTGTCCAGGTAGTAGCGCTTCCGCAATGCCACTTCTCTGAATCCGTACTTGCGATAGAGGGCCTGCGCCGGGAAATTGGAGGCCCGCACTTCGAGCGTCACGTCGCGCGCGCCATATCTGCGCGCCTCGCGGAAGGCGCCCAGCATCAGGAGCTCGCCAACTCCCTTTCGGTGATCTTTTGGCCGGACACCAAGGGAGACGATATGCGCTTCGTTGGCGATGAACCAGACGCCTACGAATCCGGCGACATAATCGCGCGGCGGCTCGGCCCCGGTGAAACTATCTACGAACGAGATCTGCTTCAGGCCGGCCGCGATCCTGCCGAGAATTCCTCGGCCTTGTTCTGCGCTTTTGCCTGATCTCCAGGTTGGCCGGGGAGTTACCGGGCACCTGCCGGAATCAAGCGAGTTCGGAAGCTCGCGGGCTGCCGCGAGATATGAAGTGCGCCGGCGAGCGATTTCCCTGGAGAAGCGCGTGGGCGGCCACTGCGAGGGGAACGCTTCGCGCTCGACGGTGGAGAGCATAGCCGCATCCCGATGTTCCACGGGACGGACGTAGAACGCTTCTACCTTTGCCGCCGCCGTGGCGACGGGAAGCCGCAATGTGCCGAATGTGCTTGTCATGAGGCGGTATCTTACCCGCGAGTGAAACCGTTGATCACCTTTTTGATACGACGGCTTGCACCCAGATTGTCCACCCGATAGCGGATAATGCAACTCTACCGGCCGGATCTGGCCGGAATCCCGCCCTGAAATTCAGCCCAGGCCCAGGCCCAGAACCAGAATTAGAGCTGCCCGTTGCCCGCACCGTACGCAGAGATTGTTTTGGCGATACATACGTCGCCAACGGCCGCCGCGATTGTCGTGACCGGCGCCGGGAGCAGGGCCGTGTCGTGGTTGATGGCCGAGGCGGGCGCTTCCAGGACAGTTCTGGATGCCCAGATTCCATATGCCCGCCCGGCGCTGGACGAGTACGTTGGCGCCCGGGCCGAACAGCATGTTTCCGCGGTTGAGGCCGCGGCAATGGCTGAAGAGGCCTTCTGGCGGGGCCTGAAGTTGGATGCCGAGTCCCGGCCCGATCAAATAGGCACGCGGCCGGTAGTCGGCCTGGCCTGCACGGCCACTATCGCTACCGATCGGGTCAAGCGAGGCGAGCATAGATCGCACGTTGCTGTACGCACCGCGACCGATCTTCTCACGGCGTCGATAGTCTTCGACAAGGGCGCGCGCGATAGGGATGGAGAAGAGGAGATCGCAAGCAGATTGATCGTCAATCTGCTTGCGCAGGCGTGCGGAGTCCCAGACAAGCTGCCCGTGGACATTGGGGAAGCGGACCGGCTTACCCAGGGCTCCGTATCGGTGTCCGGCCCACTCAGCGCGGTGGTGGCCGGGAGTGCCGATGCCGCTGCAATCGATCTTGACGGCGCCATTCATGCCACGGCGCCGGAGGGATGCGCGGTAATTGCCGGGTCATTCAATCCTGTCCACGATGGGCACTGGCGGCTGGCTGAAGTGGCGGCAGATATATCTGGCAAGGAGTTGATATTCGAGATATCGGTAACGAACGTGGAGAAGCCGCCGCTCGATCTGCCGGTCCTGCAGGCCCGTCTGGCGCAGATGCGCAGACAACGGCGAATGGCGATTACGAGAGCGCCGACATTCGTCGAAAAGTCCCGGCTCATGCCGGGCTCCACCTTCGTCATCGGCTACGACACGGCGGTCAGGCTATTCGATGATCGGTTCTACCCGCCGTACGACGCCGGTGCAGATATCGAGTCGACGGAAACGGCATGGGGCGTGGCGCTGTCTGAGCTCCGGCGGAACGGGTGTGATTTCCTGGTGGCGGGCCGTGCGACCGCTCAGGGTTTCCAGACACTTGACGATCTGGACGTTCCCGACGCTTATGCGGGAATGCTGACCCAGATACCAGAATCGGCATTTCGGTTTGATGGCTCGTCAACGGAGATCAGGGAGTCCGGGGCGGGCTGAAGCCGTCGTTCAGAGAGTGATTCGCTCGAACGATTCAGGCCCGTCGTTACCGTAGCGGATCAGGAAAAGATCCGGGTTCATGAGAGCTGCCCAATCCTCGAAGCCGAATGATCGGTCAATCGAGTTCAGGAACAGTGCGATGGCGTTGCCGTGGGAGGCCGCCAGCACTGCGTCGCCCGGATGTGCCACTGCCAGGCCGAGCAGGCTGGCAGCCACCCTGCGCTGGCACTGCGCGCTGGATTCACCGCCGGGTGGCGCCCAGTCGAACTCGGCCCACGCCCTCTGCAGAGACTTTCTCCAATCTGACCTGGGCGCTATGCCCGCCGATAGGCGGCGCTCCCGAAGATCCTCTACGAGATTGACTTCCAGGCTGGCCTGATCGGCGAACGGCTGAACGGTGTCTACGGCTCGCAGATACGGGCTCGAGTAGACGGTCGAGATCGGAAGCTCGGCAAGTACGGGAACGAGATCATTTGCCTGCCTGCGCCCATCCTCGCTGAGCGGCCAGTCGGGCTCCGGCACGCCAGGTGACGGCGCGCTCTCGGCGTGCCTTACCAGGTATATGCGTGTGTCCGGTATCAGGTCCGCCGTTTCTAGGAATACCCCAGGTTGAGGTCGGGATGGGTCTGGCCGTAGCGAGCCTGATCCTGGCCGAAGGCATCCTGCAGCTGGATTGACAGGCCGCCGTCGACGACGAGCGGATGGCCGGTGATGAATCCGGCCTCGTCGGAGCAGAGGAAGGCGATGGCGCTCGCGATGTCGTCCGGGTCGCCCGCACGGCCAACCGGGTACTGCGTCACGGCGTAATCGTAGAAGCTCGGATTCTTATCGATCATCTCGCGGCCAGATTCCGTCACTATCCAGCCGGGGCAGATGGCGTTGACGCGTACGCCGATCGGACCGAAGTCGATGGCCATCTGGCGTGTCATGCCAACGACGGCCGATTTCCCCGCCTCGTAGATCAGGTTGTTCTTAATCATCAGAAACGAGTGAACGGACGCGATGTTGATGATGCTCCCGCCATCGCCTGTCTTCGTCATCTCGGGCACAGCGAACTTGGCGCCCAGGTACAGCGCCTTCGTTAGCACCGCCATTCCGCGATCCCATGCCGCTTCCTCAACCGAGACGGCGCTCCCCTGCATTCCCGGATACTCCGTGCCGACCCCGAATGCGTTTTGCACCAGGATGTCCAACCGGCCGTACTCGTCGACGGCCCGTTGGATCATCGCCTTCACATCGGCGGTCACGCCTACGTCGGCATGAATGGCGATCGCCCGCCCGCCGGCCTCGGTGATACGCCGCCTGTTGTCCTCAGCGGCATCGTCCGCGATGTCTGCTATCACGACGCTGGCGCCGTCCGCGGCCAGCCTTCTGCAGGTCGCTCCGCCGATGCCAAGCGCGCCGCCGGTAATGACCGCTACTTTCCCGTCAAACTCTCCCATTCGTGAAACTCCCGATTAGTCCAGGATCAGCTCAGGGTGCCCGCGAGCGTACTTCGCTTGCTGCACGCCAAAATTCTCCTGGAGCTGGATGGTGAGGCCGCCGTCCACGAAGAGTGCGTGACCGGTAATGAACGAGGCGTCTTCAGAGCAGAGGAATCCGATGGCGTTTGCGATGTCGTCCGGGTAGCCGACCCTGCGGACGGGGTACTGGCTTTCGAAGAACTTTAGCCCCGCCTCGTTGCCTTCCCACATTTTGGAAAGGCCCTCGGTGAGAATGTGTCCGGGGCAGATGGCGTTCACCCTTATGCCCATCGGCCCGAAGTCGATCGCCATCTGCCTGGTCATGCCGATGACGGCCGATTTGCCGGTCTCGTAAACAAGGCTGTTGGCAGCCATCAGGGCCCGTGGACCGACGCGAGGTTTACGATGCTGCCGGCGCCGTTCTTCTCCATCTCCGGGACGGCGTATTTAGCGCCGAGGTACAGCGCCTTCGTTAGCACCGCCATGCCTCTGTCCCATGCGGCTTCCTCGACGTCCACCGCGCTCCCGAGAGCCTCTTGGTGGCCCGTTGCCACGCCGTAGGCGTTCTGCACGAGTATGTCTAGCCTGCCCCACCTGCCGACAGCCGCGGAGACCATTGCCTGCAGGTCACTTCCAGAGGCCACGTCCGTCCGTATGAAGGCGGCGTCACCACCAGCGTCGCGAATTTGCGTTGCGTTGGTCTCGCCGGCGTGTTCGTCGATGTCTGCGATCAGGACCATCGCGCCGTCCCCGGCGAGCCGCCTTGCGGTCGCTCCGCCAATCCCGAGCCCACCGCCGGTAACGATTGCTACCCGGCCATCGAATCTACCCATCGTTGATCCTGGGTCTTTCCTGCCCGGCCATCAGTACGGCATCTGGAAATCCGGGTTTGCACGCGCGTATTTAGCCTGCTGTACTCCGAAATCTTCCTGCAACTGGATAGTGAGTCCACCGTCTACGACGAGAGGGTGTCCGGTGATGAAGGACGCTTCATCTGAGCAGAGGAACGAGATGGCGGCGGCGATGTCTGCCGGTTGGCCTACCCGCCGCACCGGGTACTGGTCTTCGAAGAAATGAAGCGAGTCGGGCATCTTGCTCCAGCGGTTCTCCATCGACTTCTCTGTGACTATATGGCCGGGGCATATGGCGTTGACCCTTATGCCCATTGGGCCGAAGTCGATTGCCATCTGGCGTGTCATGCCGATGACGGCGGATTTAGCGGCTTCGTAGACCAGGCTGCCGGCTGACATCAAGATGCCGTGGACCGACGAGATGTTGATGATGGAGCCGCCGCCCGCTTCTTCCATTTGGGGCACGGCGTGCTTCGCGCCAAGATAGAGGGCCTTTGTCATGACGGCCATGCCTTCGTCCCAGCCCTCTTCAGGCACATCGACGGCGCTGCCGCCGGTCTGGTTTGCCGGAGAGCCCCAGGCGTTCTGGACCAGGATGTCGAGCCTGCCGAACTCTGATACCGCCGTCTCGACCATCCGCTGGATGTCGTCAGAAATCGCCATGTCGGCGTGGACGGCTATTGCATTGCCGCCCGCCGCGGTGATCCGGCCAACGTTCGCCTGCGCTGCGTCGTCCGCGATGTCTGCGATCAGGATGCTTGCGCCGTCGGCTGCCAGGCGCCGCGCCGTCCCGCCGCCGATGCCAAGCGCTCCGCCCGTGACTATCGCGACTTTGCCTGCGAACCGCGCGCCGTTCGTTTCTGCCAAGAATGACCTCCCACCAGGCTGGCCTGGCTGATTTTCGGTGGGCAATTTATAGACGGGCGCGGCTCAGTTGTCGAGGCCGGATTCCGGCGATCCCGGTTTGAACGGTTCTGGGCGCATCGAGCGGCGGCCGATCAGCGCAAACGAGCTGGTATAGCCGTGCAGGAACGTCGTACCGCCGACCGGCCCGATCTCACCGTTGCAGAAGAAGCCCGTGAGGGGCACCCGCGCCACCATCTCCTCGAACAGCTCGGTGTCATGGTTCGGGCGGCGGAAAAGGTGCTGCCCGCGTCCGACGCATGAGAAGAGAAGGGCGGCTGCCGGCTCCCGGTCCGGGTTGTCCTCGAGATAGCGGTCAAGGACGGCTGCAAGGTCCTCCCGCGCGGCCTCGGCGTCGCGCAGATGGAACTGGACTACCTGTCCTTCTTGCAGGGTCTCTCCGACTATGAGAGCCCCTGTATCTTCGTCAAGGCCCATCACATTGCGGATAAGGAAGTCGCCGGCCCCAAAGCTCGTGGCCAGCCGGTCCATGACTACGCCGATGTGGAGCGCCCGGCGCATGAGCAAGCGATCTTGCTCATCGCCGTTGGAGAAGAGGTCTTTCAGGACCTCGAGCGGTGTCTTATCGCCGAGTCTCTTGATTACGTTTCTTTCGCACTCAGTTACCACCATCGGCTCGCCCACAGGCCGGCAGCCCTGGGCCACTATGGTGTCGATCTCTATGTCGCCAGTGAGCGCGACACCCACCGCTCCGGAGCGGTGGGTCTTCCCTGCGATGAACAGCGCGTGCGGCGTTTCCTGTGAGCCGCCGCTGGCGAGTCCGCCGATCTTGGGGCTTTTCGGGTAGGCGTAATCGAGGCCGGTGATGAGCCTGTCGGCTTCAACCGACAACGGATCTGGCAGCAGGATCAGCGAAGGATCTTCAGTGGCCGGGACGCCGATGAGGTCTTCCCAGGGCCCTGGCGGCGAGTCCGGTGTCGGCAGATCGTCCTGGGAGATGTGGAAAGGCGTTATCGATACGCCCGGCAGCGATGCGGCCGCGATTGCGACGCCGGGCCGGCGTTCGACTTCGTTGCCGCCTCCTATGACGCCGCCGCCCGAGCAGCCTACGATCACGGCGTCGCCAAAGTACTTTTGAAGGAGTTCATTCACGGAATAGAACGACGGCGCGTGATGGAATGACACGAAGGTCATGACAAGATCGGCGGGCCGGCCGTCCAGCTGGTCGAGCACTGTCTCAGACGCCTGCTCTATCGCTTCCGTGAGGGAGGCCGAGTCCGACACAGCCGATCCCCAGCGCATGACGCCGGTACCCTGTACGACTCTCGTTTGCATCTTTAAAAAATCGCCGTTTTCATGTAATTGCCTGGAGGGACTCGTATGCCGCTGCCACGGACTTCTCAACGTCTTCGTCTGTGTGTGCAGATGACATGTGCCAGCGTGCGTTGGTGGAAACCCGGACGCCGTGATTGAGCATCTCGGCCGCAAAGCGCGTGTATTTTCCTTCATCCACGTACTTCGCGTGTTCCCTGTAATCATTGATCTCAGCGCGGTCTGTGAACGTGGTCCAGAACGTTGCGCCGACTCCCTGGACCAGCATGTCCGTGCCGGCGCGGCCGGCGGCGTCCCTGAGACCCTCCATGAGCTGCAGCCCGCGGCCGTTGAGATCGCTGTAGAAAGCTTCCGGGTCGGCGCTGATGTGCTCCAGGCTTGCCTGGGCGGCCGAGATGACCATCACGTTTGAGTTGAAGCTCCCCCCGTGCTGGACCGTTCCATCTGCCACCAGCGCCATGATGTCACTGCGCCCGGCGAGAACGGAAAGGGGGAAGCCGCCCGCGACCGACTTGCCATATGTGGCGAGATGCGGCACGACTCCGCTCAACTCCTGCGCGCCGCCCAGTGCAACGCGGAAGCCGGTGATCACCTCATCGAACACCAGAAGCGCGCCGTAGCTCTCGCAGATATCGAGAGTACCCTGCAGGTATCCGGGACGCGGGACGATGCAGTTGGTGTTGCCCATTATCGGCTCCATGATGACGCAGGCGATCTCATCGCCATGAGCCTCGAAAACCGCCTGCAAGGCGTCCAGATCGTTCCATTGCGCAATGATGATGTCATCAGCAGAGCCCGGCGCCATGC
>JADFPB010000047.1 GCA_022562515.1 Chloroflexota bacterium
CGACTGGTTCTCCCATAAGGGCAACCGGCAGATCATCGGTAAGCTCATCGCCGCCGGCGTCGACCCGCACGAAGAGGTGCGGGAGCCCGAAGACCTCCCGTGGACGGGGCTCCGGTTCGTCGTCACCGGCCGGCTGGAAAGCTTCTCGCGCCAGGAGGCGCAGGCGAAGATAAAGTCGCTCGGCGCCGCCGTTTCGGGCAGCGTGTCTGGAAAGACCGACTTTGTTGTCGTCGGCGAAGAGCCCGGCTCGAAGTACGAAAAGGCCGTCCGCCTGGAAGTCCCCATCCTCGACGAGGCGGCGTTTCTCGCAAAGCTCCGAGAGGTGGAAGAGGCGCCGTAGAAGGCCGGTTATCCGGCCGGTAACGGACCCGCTCGCCCGGCGCGCTCCGGATTCCCCTCAGCGTGCTGACTGCCACGCACCCGTTGGAGAACGGCACCCCTCCGGCGCAATATCCGCTTCGACGCCGCGATGACGCGGGCCGTGCGGGACTGTGCTTCGGGTTTTGGGGAGCGGACGAGTGATAGCCACAACTGAAGTTACGGATTTCTCGATTTCGAGCGACGCGTTCGGGCTGGTGCAGCCGATATCTGTGTGGTTCCGAGGCATGCGATATCCGGGCGAAGCCGTTATCGCAGAAAACTGGAATGCGTCCTGGGGAGAGCCGCTGGACGCCGCTGCGATGTTCCGCATCGTGCTTCTTCCGCGGCGCCAGGCCGTGCCACCGGACAGCCTGCGCGACGAAAGAATCATTGTTGCGGTCTCAGGTGATAACCATAGCGATGGCCTGCCTGCCTCGATCAATAATGCGGCGACGCAGCTCAGGGAGGTCGCAGCTCGCTATCGCGTCGCCGGCGACGCGGGCCTGGACGGTCTGACCAGAGCCGTCGAAAGACGGACCGAGTATCTTGAATGGGAGATCGGGCTGCACGCGCGTGAGGGCTTCCTCCGGGGCAGGCTCATTACCGGACCCGGCGCCCCGGCGCGGGCGATCGACATCGCAACCGCACTTTGTAGCGATCACCCGGGTGATTGGGTGGGCGCTCTGGCAAGCATCGCCCTCTCACGGCGCTATCAAAACCGGCCCGGCGTCCCGGCGGCGGCCGGCCTCGGAATCCCAGAGACTGCCGCGGTTTATCGGTGGCTCGCCGATGGAGCACCGCCGCCGGGACGGCCTGCAGCGGTAGTGACGACCGGCCTCACAGATGAAGGCTTGCCCGTGCCGGAGCTGATCGAAGCGATCAAGAATGATCGCAGCCTTGGCATCGAGGCGCTTCGAGCCACGCTGGTGCATGGCATGGGATTCCCGCCAGACACCGCATTCCTCCATGTAGCAGCGTTTGTTCTCTCACAGGACGGGGAGGTCGTATGGCGGCAGAGCAGGGGAACGACGCTTCCCCGTCTCATTCGTGACAACATGTCTGAGATCACCTGGCACAGGGGCATGTTTGACGATGTGCAAGAGCTCAGGGCATCGGTGGCGGGTGACTGGGACTCAGCTCTGCCGTATATCAGGCTGGTCGTTCCAAACGCTGAACCGGCCGAGCGGACTCCGGTCCCGGTGCAGGCCGCAGAATTCGCCTCCGCGCTAGTTTCCCTGAGGGCCCGTTCCGCCATGGCTTCGAGCCTGTTCGACAGGGTCGCCGAAGTCGCCGGGCAGGTCCTTTCCAGCCAGGATGAAAGTGCGCAGGCTGCCGAGTCTGTCCTGGCCGTCGAAACCTGGGACAAGTTCTTTGCGCGCGCCCGGATGTCTTTTGGCCGGGTGGACCTGCTTGCGCGCCAGTTCACCAGAATGCAGAGCCGGCGGCGACTTACCGCCCTGGCGCTTGAGATCGAGCACGCGGTGCGCTATCTCCACGGTGCCGAATCCGGTCTGGAAGAGGGCGCCCTGCGAATGGGAGCGCGGATCCTGACCACCAGGATCGACCTGGAGGCGCTTACGGAGAATCCGGGCCTGTGGCCATCTATTGCGGCCGATTTCTCTTCGTGGCGTGATGATTATCGGCGGGAGTATCTCGCTCGCCACACCGCCCGGCGGGCCGAAGATGCGGGACTCAGCAGTGAAATCGCTGTGGCCGGTAACCGCGTGCAGGCACTGCGCTGGTATTCCCAGATCACCGAGCTTGGGCTGCCCGCGCCCGAGGCCCTGTTGCAGCGCTGGCCGGTCATCGCCGCCCTGGTCAGCCCATGCAGCCTTGGCCCGGGACAGGTGAGGCTGTCTTCAACTCCATTTTGCGACGAGTGCGCAATGCGGCCGGGAGTGCCCGACGACCGCTCCGATCTGCGCCGAATCATGTCCGACATACAGTCAGAGATCGCTGAGTTCAGTCTGAGACTGAGCCGCGTGGCGATAGCCGACCTGCTGACCGGGCAGCGAATCGCCGAAGTGGAAAGGCTCCTGAACATCAACAGCGTTGCCGATCTGAACGGCCTCTCCGGGGTGCTGGACGAGAGAATCGTCCGCTTCCTGCGGGAGTACCTGCGCGGCCGCGTTTAGCAGGCGATCCCCGAGCAGGGGAGCCAACGCGACGGATAACCCCCCGGTCCATGTGGGTGCACGTCATTTTCCGAATTGGAGGCCACCCTCATGCCTGGCAGTGGCCGCGAGCACACCATTACCGTAATACGGATGACGCCCCGAACGATGGGCGAAATTCCATTGCTGTTGCGGGCGGCGCTACGGGGCGCCTGGCCGGGGGGCTTTGAACATGGAGACCGTGGGCACATTGCTGCTGATTGGCGCTGTCGGCTTTGGCTCAGTAGCCTTCGCCGCAGTCACAGCTGTGTTCGTAGTGGTCGGAGCGCAACACGATTCCGACTAACTCGCACCGCCAGAACGACCAGAGCAGCCGTTCCAGCCGGGAATAACCGTTCCGACGAGATCCAATCACAGCCAGACTTCGGACCGCCTCGTCTTGATCTTCAGTGCGGGGGGTCGGGTAGGCTGTTAGAAGCGCGTTCGATCTGACGCGTCGAATACTCTGCAACGTTCTGGCAAGGTTCTGGCCGGTTCCTCTTGAGAATAAAAAAGCTGTTTACGCGCGGCGGCAAGAAGACCGCGCGCCCGGATGGATGGCAGTCACCCGACCTGATCGTTGTCGGGCTGGGCAATCCCGGCGCCCGCTACCGCAATACACGGCACAACGTGGGGTGGTGGTGCATCGAAGAGCTCGCGCGGCGCTCCGGCATCGGGGTCGACGGCGGCAACCGCCACACGGACCTCGGCGAGGGCTACCTACGCGGCGTTCAGATCACCCTGGCCAGGCCGCTCACGTTTATGAACAAGAGCGGCGACGCCGTTTCCTATCTGTTGCGACGTTATAACGCCACACCCGGCCAACTCGTCGTAATAGCTGATGACATGTCCCTCCTCCCCGGCCGGCTGCGGGTCCGCCCCCAGGGCGGCGCCGGAGGCCACAACGGGTTGAAATCGATCATCTCTGTAACAGGTACGAATGAGTTCACAAGAGTCAGAATCGGCATCGGCAGGCCGTTCGATCGCGGCGACGAGATCGATCACGTGTTGACCACGTTTCCTCCGGATGAGTTGGAGCAGGTGAAACAGGCTGTCATAAGGGCCGCAGACGCCGTCGAGACCCTCGCTACCGATGACGTGGACCTGGCAATGAACGAGTTCAATTGAATCTCAATCTTCCATTGCCCCGGGTGGCCATCGCACTGGCGGTCATTGCCGCTCTCACAGCCTGCACATCGAGCAGCCCGCCAGGCGCCCCAACCGCGCCCGTCGCGACCGCGACGCCGGCGCTTGCCGATCTGCCCGCCGTCTCCTCCACCGAGCCTCCGCCAACGACTAATACCCCGGTTGGGGTTGCCACAAGCGCCGACCCGCCTACGGCCACGCCCGTGACGCCCGAGTCCGCGCCGCCCGCGACTGCGCCGTCGACGAACAAGCCGGGAGCCCCAGCGCTCGTCGATACGGTGCGCGTATTCGACCTGCCAGAGCCGCCGCGCCGCGATCCAGCGGACCTGATTCGCAGGCTGAAGCCGGAACGGTACGCCGCGTATCTGAACCGGCCCGAGCCGCAGGCTGTGCCGGTCAACGAGGGAGATACGGTGGTGTTCAACGTCATCCTCGATGACGGTGCCGTGGAGATTAGCGCCGTTGCCGAACGGGTCAGCGAACACGCCTACTTTTTCTTCGATACGCGGTTCGCCCAATCGGAGGCCGACCTCGATCGCGCCATCGAGCGTTTCGAAACCGAGATCTGGCCGTCCGTGACCGGGCTCTTCGGCCCTGTGGCCACACCCGGCGTCGACGGCGACCCGCACATTGTCATACTCCACACAGAACTGGGGAGAAGCGCCGGTGGATACTTTTCGACTGCTGACGCATTCCCCAGAGAATTGCTCGAATTCTCCAACGAACGGGACATGATCTACATCTCCACCTCCCTCCGGCCCGGCACCGACCAGTACAGCGGCGTCCTTGCCCATGAATTACAGCACGCCGTCAACTTCGCCGGTGACAGAGGCGAAGAGGCGTGGCTCAACGAGGGACTGTCTGAATTCGCGGCGGCACGGGCGGGCTTCCCCGTCCCCAGCCACCTGAACTACGTCAGCTCACCGGACACGCAGTTGAATTCGTGGCCAAGCGACGGCGACCCGCTGAGTTCCTACGGCGCGGGGCTGCTCTTCTCCGAATATCTGATCGATCAGTACGGCGGCGAAGAGTCGATCCCCAAGCTCGTCGCACAGGAAGCGGATGGATTCGCGGCCATCGACGCGTATCTTGACGAAATCGGCGCTGACGACAACGCGCTCGAAGTATTCAGAAACTGGACCGTGGCCAACCTGCTCAATGAAGAGGGCACGATCTACGGTTACCCCAATCGTGATTCGAGCGGTCTTGGACGGGTCTCCCGGCGCATCGCGATCGACCCCGAGGAGTACCGGGATACGGTCAATCAGTTCGGCGCAGACTACTGGGTGGTCACGGTGGCGGATGACGATACGGTCCGGATGTCGTTTGACGGCGCGTCGACGGCGCAACTGATACCGACCACGGCTCACAGCGGAAGTTCGTGCTGGTGGAGCAACTCCGGCGATACGATCGACACGACGCTGACCCGCCGATTCGATCTGACCGGTGTCGATGCGGCAACGCTGGAGTTCGCGGTCTGGTATGACATCGAAGAGCTGTGGGACTACGCCTACATCGAGGTTTCGATTGACGGCGGCGAGACGTGGCTGCTGCTCGACGGCAGGACGACTACGGACGAGAACCCGAACGGAACCGGGTACGGCGCAGGCCTGACCGGCAACAGCGGCGGGTGGATTGACGAGTCGGTCGATCTTTCCGAATTCACAGGCGGCAAGGTACTCATCCGGTTCGAGTATGTGACGGACGATGCGGTCAATATCAACGGCGCCTGCTTCGACGACATCGCCATTCCGGAGATCGGGTTCTTCGATGACGCCGAGTCAGCCACCGAATCGGAGGGCGGGTGGAGCGCGAACGGATTCGCCAGAATCAACCCTGAAGTACCCCAGGAATGGTCCGTGACGTTGGTGCGGCGGCGACAGGACGCGCCGGCAATCGTGACGCCGGTCGAGATCATCGACGGCCGGGGCGAGGCAATCATCGAGCCGATACCGCGTAACGAGGACGTATTCCTGATCGTCAGCGCGGTGACACTCAACTCGATAACCCCGTCCGGCTACACGCTGAACTTCGAGGTTGTCGAGTAAACCGACGGATATCGCCTGACGGATGCGTGGCGGTGATCATGCCGATGCCGATTATCTGGCCATGCTGCCCGTTCAAAATCGTCTTTCCGGCGCAGGCCGGAATCCAGCCTTCCCACCCAGCCGTGCCGGATCCGGGGTGCACCTGCCTCGTTCTGGCAGCAGAGTGGCGACCCCTCTGGATACCGGCATTCGCCGGTATGACGATGAGGGAGGCCGTTGTGGCGGGAGCGCGTCATCACGGCCAAATTAACGACGAACCGAGGACGGTGCCTACCCCGGCATCTCAATCCGGTCGAACCCGGTGTAACGGTGAAGCTCTTCGGGGATGACGATCGACCCGTCTTCCTGCAGCCCGTTCTCCATCAGGGCGATCATCACCCTGGGCAGGGCCAGCCCCGAGCCGTTGAGAGTGTGCGGGAACCTGGTCCCGGCTCGTGGCTCTGGCCGATACCGGGTATTGTTGCGGCGGGTCTGGAAAGTTTCGCAGGTCGAGAGCGAGCTGACTTCCAGCCACTCCTGGACACCCGGCGACCAGATTTCGATGTCAAAGGTCTTTGCAGACTGGAATCCGATGTCGCCGGTGGCGAGCTGGACGATGCGATAGGCAAATCCAAGGCGGGCGCAGAGGTCCGTCGCCTCACTTACCATCTCGCTAAGCGCCGCCTCGCTCTGGTCCGGCTCAACGAAGCGGAACATTTCGACCTTCTCGAACTGGTGTACCCGCTTGATGCCGCGTGTGTCGCGCCCGGCGGCAGTGTCTTCCTTCCTGAAGGACGGTGAGTGTGCCACGTACTTGAGCGGCAGCACGCCGGCTTCAATGATCTCTCCGGAGTGCAGGGCGTTCAGGACAACCTCCGCGGTCGGGATAAGCCAGAGATCGGTCTCGTCATCGCGATAGAGGTTGCTCTTGAACTTGGGCAGATTTCCGGATCCGGTCATCGTCTCACGGCGAACCAGCAGGGGTGGATATATCTCCGTGTAGCCGTTGGTCCGCACGTGGATATCCAGCATCCATGAGATAAGGGCGCGCTGAAGTTGTGCGCCGGCGCCGCTGAGCACGTAGAACCGTGCGCCGGACATGCGGGCGCCTGCCTCCAGATTGATGGTCCCCAGCCGTCGGCCGGAGTCCCAGTGCGGCTCAACCTCGAAGCCCGGATCAACCGGCTCTCCCACCTGCTCAACGATCACGTTCGCGCTCTCGTCGGGGCCAATCGGAACATCGTCCAGTGGCAGGTTCGGGAGGACGATGATCAACTCTTCGATGGCCGCCTGCGCCTCGCGTACCTCTGCTTCGATCTCCTTGATCCGGTCGCCGGATTCACGCATCTCCACGATCTGCTCGGGGGAGGGTTTTTGCTTGGACGCCCCGATCGCCTTGCTCGACTCGTTGCGCCGCGCCCGCAACTGGTCGCCTTCCGATATCAGGCTTCGCCGCCGGACATCGATCTCGATGATCTTGTCGAGCGGAGGGGTTTCTCCGCGCGACTCAAGCCGCTCGCGCACGCGATCCGTGTTTTCTACTATCTGTTGAATGCTAAGCATTAGCCTGTACTCGACTCGATCCCGGGATTCTCATGGGGATCATTCCAGCGTCCTCATCTGGGGGAAGGCAATCACTTCCCGGATGTTGCGCTCGCCGGTCAGCAGCATCGAGATCCTGTCGATGCCGACGCCCAACCCACCGGTCGGGGGCATGCCATGCTCCATGGCGACCAGAAAATCCTCGTCAAGGCGGTCCATCTCGTTATCGCCGAACTGGGCGTGGAGCCGTTCCTGCTCCTCGAAGCGGGACCGCTGCTCGATGGGGTCGTTCAGCTCGGTGAAGGCGTTTGCGAACTCTGCGCCGATCGCGAAGGCCTCGAAGCGCTCGACGATGCCCGGCGCGCCCGGCTTGCTCTTTGCCAGCGGGGACATCTCGATCGGGTAGTCGACGAGGAACGATGGTTGGATCAGGTGCGGCTCAATCTCGGCCGATATCACCTTGTCCAGCAGCCGGCCCCACGCAAGCCCCGGCTCGACGTGGATGCCGCGCTCTGCCATCGCGCCCGAGAGCGACTCGATGTCGCTGTGTTCGACAAAGTCGATTCCCGCCCGTTTGATGATCTCTTCCCGCAGATCCAGCCGCGGCCACGGCGGCGTCAGGTCGATCTCCTCACCCTCGCCGTCGCTTTCGTCTTCTGGGGCGGGAATCACCATGGACCCCGTCACCTCAAGCGCGGCGGTGGAGATCATCTGCTCCACCATCTCCATCACGTCGTTATAGTCGGCATACGCCTCGTAGCTCTCAAGCGTGGTGAACTCCGGGTTGTGCTCGGCGTCGATTCCTTCGTTCCGGAATATGCGGCCGATTTCAAAGACCCGCTCGATGCCGCCGACGACCAGGCGCTTCAGGTGAAGCTCCGTGGCGATTCGCAGATAGAGGTCGCGATTAAGCGCGTTGTGGTGCGTCATGAATGGCTGCGCCGAGGCGCCCGCCGCCACGCCGACCATGATCGGAGTTTCTACTTCTATGAAACCCCGCTTCTCCATGAAGCGGCGAACGCTGGAGACGATGGCCGAGCGCATCCGGACCAGTTCCGTGGAGCGCTCACTGGTAATCAGGTCCAGGTAACGCTGCCTGTAGCGCTTCTCCCGGTCCTGCAGACCGGCCCACTTGTCCGGCAGCCCGCGAATCGCCTTTGTGAGCATCACCATCGAGCGCGCTTCGATGCTTGGCTCGCCGCGGCGCGTCCTGAACACGGGGCCCTTTACGCCAATGATGTCGCCGATGTCGAGATCGTCGAGCAGTGCGAAGTCGTCTCCAAGCACGTCCATGCGGGCGTGGATCTGGATCTTTCCGGCAGCGTCCTGCAGATCCAGGAAGGCCGCCTTGCCCATGCCCCGCTGAGCCATCACGCGGCCGGCAACGGTCACGGACCGGGTGCGGGCGCCTTCGCCTGATTTCGCCTCGCTCTTCTCCAGCCGCGCAACTGCTTCGCCAGATGTCACAGACGGCTTGAACCGGGCGGGATAAGGATCGATTCCGCGGGCGCGCAGCCGGGAGATCTTCTCGATCCGCTGCTCAATGAGCCGCGCCTCGGCCGGGCCGGTCTGCTCTTCGGGTTGGGTTTGCATGTGCCTGGGTTGCCGGGGAAATCCTGGAAATTCTGGGCCTTGATCCCGGCGGGTCAAAGACCGGGTTTTCAGTCAACAATTCATTCTATCCCGCAGACATGCACGGGCAGGCAGCTAGCAGGGGAGCGCGGTTCGATGCAAAAACGCCCGAAAAGCGCGTCGCCTGCGCATGGCAACATCCCCACGTATTCCTGAATAATCGAGCAGCGCCGGTAGTCGAGAGTGAAGTGGATTCGCACGCGGCCAACGACGCGAGACGGATATTCGCATCCAGGCCCGATTGTTCAGGCCCCGCTGGGGCACCGGGAATATGGCACCGCATCGAAACCGCCCTGCGTCCCGCCGCTCGGGAAGAGTCAGACCAACGACCGGCAGGGTCCGCGGAGCGCTCATCTCGATGCTGGGACCCGGTGGCGCTGAGGGCAAGCGGGTCCTTGACCTCTACGCCGGCACCGGCGGGCTCGGACTCGAGGCGATGAGGCATGGAGCCGAATTCGCCGAGTTTGTTGAGAGCGACGGGCAACGTTGCGCGGTGATAGCGGCCGAAGCCGAACGGCTTGGCTACGACGATAGGTGCCGGGTACACCGGGCAAAGGTTGAACGGGTATTTGGAAGGATTGAGGGCGGATACGACATCGTGTTCATCGACCCGCCTTATGCGGATGACCCGTTCGAGGATGTGCTTGGACGGCTCGGTGAAGAAGGATCGGTCGTCAACGATGGCGCGACGGTATTTGCAGAGCACAGCCGGCGCCTGGAGCTCGAGGAGCGATACGGAAGACTCGTCAGGCGCAGCGTGAAGAACTACGGGGACACGACGGTCACGGTGTTCGACGCAGCAGCGGTGGACGACCAGGGCCAGAAATAGAGCAGAACGCGAGAGAACAGGCATTGACGCAGGGACGTAAAGCGATATTTCCGGGAACGTTTGACCCGGTGACCAACGGCCACGTGGATGTGGCGCGCCGTGCCGCGCACCTGTTCGACGAGGTGGTGGTGGCCGTTTACGACGCGCCGCCGAAGAACGTGATGTTCAACACCGAAGAGCGGGTGGAACTGTTCAAAATCGCGCTCGGCGACGAGTCGGCGATCGAAGTGCGCCCTTTCACGGGGCTCACGGTCGACCTTGCCCACGAGCTTGATGCGCCGATACTGGTGCGCGGGCTGCGGATTGGCCTCGATTTCGAGCACGAACGCGAGATGGCGCTGGTATGGCGCAAGTTGGCCCCGGATGTCGAGGTGATCATGCTGATCGCCTCACTGGAGCACCAGTACGTTAGCTCCACACGAGTAAAGGAAATCGCGAGCCTGGGAGCGGACGTCTCCAGTTTCGTCCCGGCTCACGTTGAACGTGCTCTTCTCCAGCGCATTGGCCAGACGGACGCCTGATGCGCGAATTGAGGATTGCAGGTTTGAAGGCGGAAATAGCGGGTATTAGACCCTGAGCGAGGGGAAATCATGAGTATTGTTGAACTTATCAATCAACTTGAATCGGAACTGACCGGTGGCAGCAAGGTGCCGGGCACGGCTCGCCGCCTGGTGAACTTGGCCGAGGCGACGCAACTGATCGAGGCCATCCGGACCGGCCTTCCCGAAGAGATGAGCGACGCGCAGAGCGTGATGCGACAGAAGGAAAGCATCATCAAGCAGGCAGAGCTCGAGGCGCGCCGGATTCGGGCGTACGCCGACGAAGAGGCCACAACGATCCGCGAGACGGCCGAAGAGAAGGGGAACGCAGCAACATCGGCCGCTACGCAGCGAGCCACCCAGATGGTGGAGGAGACCGAGGTCTTCAAGGCCGCCGAGCGGCGTGCGGAAGAGATCATCGCCGCAGCCGAAGACAAGTCGCGCGCCATAATCGAGACGGCCGAGGAAGAGGCCGGAAACAGGATCTCCATCGCCGACGATAAGATCGCACAGGAGCAGGCCGCTTCGGACGCCGACGTAGCCGGACGGCGCCAGGGAGCTGACGACTACGCCCGCGAGGTGCTGTTCAACCTCGAGGAACGTGTAGCCGACGTCCTGGGACAGGTGCGCAAAGGCATCGACGTCCTCGACCACGACGCGGTCATCGCCCGCTAGAAGCCAGAAACCAGAAGCCTTCAAACCGCAACCAGCCGGCCCGGCTATCAGGTCCCCCGCCAGTGACGCCAGAAGGTCGTCAGGGCCGGTCGCGTGAAAAACATGAGCGGCGCCCCGATGCGATCGGGGCGCCGCCTCGCTTTAACGGCTCCGGCAACCCATGTATTTCCGGACATTCACGAGCGAGCCTCGATCACACGCCTGTACGTGTCGTCATGGACCACCGCCTCCAGCAGCCGCTCCTGCTCGTCGCTCCATCCCCAATCGGCGATCTTCCTCAGCCTGTATGCCAGGTCGTACGCCGCCAGCCGGAGAGCGGCATCCTCATCGCTCAGACCAACTGTGCAGTCCGCCACGATGCCGCTCAGCAACGAGTAGTCCAGAGCGTCCCGGTAGCGGGGCTCCCACTCTTCCGGCACGTACAACCAGGGGAACCGCCAGAACCGGAGCAGCGTGTCCAGCTCCGCGTCTGCGGGGGCCATGGCGGCGCGGCCGAAGTCGATGAGCCCAACCAGCTCACCGGCCTCGTTGGCGATCATATTGCCCAGCCACAGATCCCCATGAACCAGCACACTCGGCCGTTCGCCCTCCTCCAGCGCCAGTGCTTCCCTCTTTAGCAACACGGCCTCGGAGTAGGTCGCGTACTCGGCGGGCATGAACGGTATCGCCCCGGCGAGCTGCTCGCGAGCCGACTCGACCGTGAAAAGCGCGTTCGACGCGCTTTTCACGAGGCCACCGCTCACGCCAACAGGCACTAGCATGACCCACTCCGCCAGCGCCTCTCGGAGGCGTTGCATGAAGCGGCGCCGAACATCCCGCGGGTAGTCCAGCCATGTCAGATATGCAGGGACGCCGGCAATTCGGCCGATTTCAATCCACGCGTGATCCTCGATCTCACCTGCAGCGAGGATTTCCGGCGTTGCGACGCCTGCCAGGTCAAGCCCGTCAGCCACCGAATCGGCAGAAAAGCTCCCCCGCCTGTGCTTGACTGGATCGATTTTAAGAATCGAGCCGCGACCCAGAAATACCCATGAGCCGTAGCCATAGCCCGGCTCGAAATAGCTGCCGAGACGCCGCGAAACGAATGCGACGACCGAATCGGGCGGCGCGTCCTCGTTATCGGCGAAGGGCTTCCTCGGAGAAGGCATCTTCGGAGCGACCGGGTCAGGCCGCGGGCTTTACCGCCCGCAGCGAGATCGAATGGACGTTGCCGGCCCACTTCGTGCCGTCGCCTACGTCGAGTACAACGTCCTCTTCAACCTGTACAGGCGAGAAGCCGGCATCCTCGATGCGCTTAAGGTAAACGTCGCGATCTTCCGCGCCCGCAACGCACTGCACCCACTGCTCGGGGTCGTTCACGATCTCCGCGGGAAGTCCGCCCACGGTGACCATGTCCGAGATGAACATGCGGCCGCCCGGCTTTAGCACCCGGAACGCCTCGTCGAAGACCAGCGACTTGTCACTTACGAGCGCCAGCACGCAGTTGGAGATCACCACGTCCGCCACGCCGTCCGGCATCGGAATCGCCTCGATCGGGCTGAGGCGGAACTCCACGTTGTCGGCGCCGATCTTCTTCGCGTTCGCGCGCGCCAGTTCGATCATCTTGATGGTCATGTCGATGCCAATGACGCGGCCTTCTTCGCCAACCATCCTGGCGGCCAGAAAGCAGTCGATGCCGCCGCCCGAGCCGAGGTCGACCACCGTCTCGCCCGGCTTCAGGTCGCCGATGGCGACCGGGTTGCCGCAGCCGGCGGACGCGGCCGCGGCCTCAGCGGGGATGGCGGCGATCTGCTCGGCATCGTAAATCCCGCTCTCATTCGCGCCACAGCATGTCGCTTCGGCGTCGGCGGGCCCGCAACAACCTGCCTCAGCGCCGCGCTCTGCGACTGTGCTGTAGTGCTCCTGTACCGCTTCGCGAATCCTGGAACCCTCGGAGACCTCGCCGCGGGTCTGCACTGTGCCGAATGCGATCAATCTGCTATCAGAGCTGTCCTGTACGTTGGTCATTGCGTGATTTCCTCTGCGCCGGACGAGGCTTCCGGCTGGTATCTCCATCATGCCACGACTTCATAGCCAGTTCCAATGTCACGATGGGTATCAACGGTCTTGCGACGGTGCAGACCAGACCCAAAGCTATAATCCGGCACTACCACTGCCTGCGCGGCAGCGACGACCACGTTTTCATCAACACCCCGGACAAAATCATGGCCGAACAGAAACCTCTCCTGATGTTGCTCGATGGCCACGCCATGGTCTTCCGCGCCTGGTTCTCCATACCCGAACGGCTATCCACGTCGGCGGGAATCGACACACGCGGCGTCTACGGCTTCATGAGCACGTTCATCAAGGTCGTCAACGACCATCGCCCCACGCACGTCGCGCTTACGTTCGACACACAGGCGCCCACGTTCCGGGATGAGCTGTTCCCCGCCTACAAGGCGCAACGGCCGCCGGCGCCCGACGACCTCCACGCGCAAATACCGATGGTGAAGGACGTGATGGCCGCCTTCAAGGTGCCGGTTTTCGAGAAGGACGGCTTCGAGGCGGACGACCTGATCGGCACGCTCGCAACCGCCGCTACGGCCGGAGGAATCGATACGCTGATCGTCACCGGCGACGCCGACCAGCTGCAACTCGTCAACTCCAGCGTCCGGCTGCTCATGTACACGGGATTCGGGGACACGAGGATCTACGACGTGGCCGCTGTCGAGGAGCGTTACGACGGCCTTGGCCCGGACTCCGTTGCCGATCTGAAGGCGCTCATGGGCGACCCGTCCGACAACATCCCCGGCGTCCCCGGCGTCGGCCAGAAAGCGGCCCAGGGCGTGCTGAAGGGGCCGCGCCATATCGAGCAGCTTTACGAGGACCTCGACGCCGTTCTGGAGACCGGCCTCAGGGGTGCCAGGCGGGTAAAAAACTTGCTTGAGGAGAACAGGGAAGAGGCCTTCAAGGGCAAAAAGCTCACGACTATTGTCACCGACGTCCCAGACTTAGATTTCACGCTCGACGGCGCCGAGTTCTGGAAATACGACCGCGAGGACGTGGTCAATGCGCTGGTCGCGCTCGACTTCAACACCATCGTCAACCGCATTCCGAGGTTGGAGGACAGCGCCGCCAGAGGCGCTGGCGCGCCTGCCCGGCCGCCTGCCCGGCCGGAAGCCGGCACGCAGCTCGGGTTCGGCGCAGAGGACCTCGTGGAACAGGAGCCGGCGAGCAAGGCCGGGGAGGGCGCCGACTACGAGACGGTGACGACCGTAGCGCAGCTCGAGGCAATGATCTCAGCCGTGTCGACGCCGCAGGGCTTCGCCTTCGACACGGAGACCACCGGGACCAACCCGATGATCTGTGACCTGGTCGGCATCTCGATCTCCAACGAAGAAGGCAAGGCCTGGTACATACCGGTCGGCCACATCGAAGGCAAGCAGCTTCCCATCGACGACGTGCTGGCGGCCCTGAAGCCTCTCTTTGAGGATCCGGACGTCCCCAAGGCTGCGCACAACGCCAACTACGACATGATGGTGCTGCTAAAGGTCGGCATCGAGGTCGCCAATCTGAAGTTCGACACGATGATCGCCGCCGCGCTCGTCGGCCGCCGTAACATCGGCCTGAAGCAGCTTGCCCTCGACCAGTTCCAGGTCGAGATGAAGCCCATAAAAGAGCTGATCGGCACCGGCCAGAAACAGATTACGATGTCCGATGTCGCCATCGAAGACGCCTCGCCGTACGCCGCGGCCGACGCCGACTTCACATGGCGGCTCAAGGAGCGTTTCGACCCCGTGCTCGACCGCGAGGGCGCGCGGCGCGTGTTCGACGAGATCGAGATTCCACTACTGCCCGTGATCGTGCGGATGCAGCGCAACGGGATGCTGATCGACAAGCCGGTGCTCGCAAAGATGTCGAACGCCCTCGGCGCACAGATCGCGGAGCACATCAAGGACGTCACGGAACTGCTTGGCGGTCGGGATCTGAACCTCAATTCAACGCGCCAGCTCGGCGAGATCCTTTTCGATGAGTGGGGCGTGCCGAAGACCCGCCGCACCAAGACCGGCTACACGCTGGATGCCAGCACCCTGGAGGGGCTGCTGCAGCGCGAGGACATCCGGCCGGAGGCGCACGAGCTGATCAAGAACGTGCTCGGCTACCGGGAGCTGACCAAGCTGAAATCGACATACGTAGACGCCCTGCCCGGCATGGTGGCGCCGGACACCGGCCGCGTCCACACCAGCTTCAACCAGGTCGGCTCGGCCACCGGACGGCTCTCAAGCTCCGACCCGAACGTGCAGAACATCCCCGTGCGGACCGAGCTGGGCAGGCAGGTCCGCCGCGCCTTCGTGGCCGACTCAGCCAACGGCTGGGCGCTGTTCGCCGCCGACTACTCGCAGATCGAACTCCGCATCCTGGCCCACATGTCCAGGGAGCCGGGCCTCTTGCAGGCGTTCCGCGACGGCGAGGACATCCACGAGGCGACGGCAAGGGCAATGTACGATATACCGCCCGACCAGGCAGTGACGGCCGACGCTCGGCGCATCGCGAAAATCCTCAACTTCGGCGTCATCTACGGCCTCGGCCCTGTCGGCGTCGCGCGCCAGACCGACCTGACCCGCCAGCAGGGCCAGGAATTCATCGACATGTATTTCACGAAGTACCCCGGCATCCGGGACTTCATCGAGGAACTGAAGACCGAGGCCCGCAGGCGCGGCTACGTCGAGACACTGACCGGTCGGAGGCGTCGCCTGCCGGAGCTTTCGTCAGGCAACCAGGGCGTCCGCGCCGCCGCCGAGCGGATGGCCGTGAACATGCCCATCCAGGGCACCGCAGCCGACGTCATCAAGATCGCCATGATCAACATCGACCGCGACATGTCCGAGCGCGGCCTCAAGTCGCGCATGTCCATCCAGGTCCACGACGAGCTCATCTTCGAAGTGGCCCCCGGCGAGATGGAAGAGCTCTCCGGCCTGGTCCAGCAGCACATGCCCGCCGCCATGGATCTCGACGTGCCGCTGTCCGTAGAAACCAAGTCCGGCCCCAACTGGGGGGATATGGAGTAAGGGGGCGTGGGCGTGGACATGTCGACATTAGTCCCGGTCGTCTTCGCTGTCAGTCTTGGCATTTTCGGTATCACC
>JADFPB010000048.1 GCA_022562515.1 Chloroflexota bacterium
GCCGAGAATTACGAGGGAGACAACGTCCTGGTCATCGAGCTCACCGGGGTTGCTGGGGTCACTGGTCCCTGGCATCGTCAAGCCTTTTTGATGGCGTGGCCGCCGAACTTGTTGCGCATGGCCGCCAGCAGCTTCGCTCCGTAGGGCTGGTCCTGGCGCGAGCGGAAGCGGGCCTGCAGGGACGCTGCGATGACGGGCGCCGGGACGCTGAGAGCGATCGATTCTTCGACGGTCCAGCGGCCTTCACCGGAGTCGTCGACGTAGGCCTGGATAGCGCTGAGATCGGCGTCTTCGTGAAGCGCTTCGGCAATCAGATCGAGGAGCCAGGAGCGTACGACGCTTCCCTCGCGCCATATCTCGGCGATCTGGGCCAGGTCCAGCTTCAATTCCTCTTTGGCTTTAAGGATCTCGAAGCCCTCGGCAAACGACTGCATCATCCCGTATTCGATTCCGTTGTGAATCATCTTCGTGAAGTGTCCGGCGCCCGCGGGCCCAACATAGCCGTGCCCGGTGTCTTCCGATGGCGCGAGCGTCTTGAAGATCGACTCGAGCCGCTCGTAGGCGGCCCGGTCTCCGCCAACCATCATGCTGTAGCCCTCCGCAAGGCCCCAGATGCCGCCGCTGGTGCCGGCGTCAAGGAACG
Organism: Chloroflexota bacterium; assembly: GCA_022562515.1. Taxonomy (GTDB): domain Bacteria; phylum Chloroflexota; class Dehalococcoidia; order Lucifugimonadales; family Lucifugimonadaceae; genus UBA1151. The sequence goes on from JADFPB010000048.1 coordinate 644, forward strand.
TGATTCCTGCGCCTGCAAGCTCTTCGGAATGCCGGATGCTGTCTTTATAGTTGCTATTTCCGCCGTCGATCACCGTATCGCCGGCGTCGAGCATCTTCCCAAGCTCGCCAATCGTGGTGTCTGTCGGGGCGCCGTCGGGGACCATAACCCAAACTGCTCTTGGCTTCGACAGCGCTGATTTCAAATCGGCCAGGGAGCCCGCTCCTGCCGCGCCTTCCGCGGTGAGGCCCTCTACGGCCGCGGGATTCGGATCGTATGCGACCACGTCGTGGCCGCCGCGCATTAGCCGCCGGGCCATGTTGCCGCCCATCCTGCCGAGTCCGATCATTCCAATCTGCATATCTGCCCTTCCAAAAAACTGGCTTTCACTTCTGAGGCCGAAAAATACCCGTCTGGATCAGATGTCGAGCTCTCCAAACGCCCTCTGGACTACTTCTGGCAACGCCGGGTGGACGTAGATGGTCTGGGTGATGGCGTCTGCCGACTGACGGTAACGCATAGGGTTGGCGACTTCCTGAATCAGCGTTGCCGCGTCGGTGCCAATGATGTGACAGCCGAGGATCTCTCCCGACTCGGGATCCGCCATCACCTTCACAAAGCCGTCCCGATCCTCGATGGACGACCCGTATGCGGTGTCATAGTAGTTGTAGGTAGCGCTCACGTAATGTGTCCCGCTTTCCTTCAGCTCCTTCTCGGTAGCTCCAACGCTGCCCACCTGGGGGCCAGCAAAGATGGCGTGGGGCATTGCATGGTAGTCGACCTCGACCCTGTGGTCGGGGTTAGCGATGTTGTAGGCGGCGTATGATGCCTCCAGGTTGGCGGAATGCTTGAGCAGGTATTTTCCAACGATGTCTCCCAGCGCCCAGATTCCGGGCGTGCTGGTCTCCAGCGTGGCGTCGGTCTTGATATATCCGCGCTCGTCGACCTCCACGCCCGTCGCTTCGACGTTGAGCGTATCGGTGTTTGGCACGCGGCCGGTGGCTACCAGGACGGCATCGCACCTGACCTCCTGCATGCTTCCATCTGCGTCCACTTCAAGGACTATCTCCTCGCCGTCCATCCGGCCAGAGCGGATGACAGAGCGGAGCATCACGTTGAAGCGGCGGCTGTAAACCTCGGTGAAGCGGCGTGAAACGTCTTCATCTTCAGCACGTAGGAGTATGTCTCCTCTTGCGATGATGGTGATCTCTGTGCCCAGAGATCCGTAGAAGTGCGCCAGCTCGGCCGATATGTATCCTGCGCCGATCACCGCTAACCGGCCGGGCTGCTTCGGCAGCCGCAGCGCCTCGTCGGACGTGATGAACGGCACGTTTTCGAGGCCCAGGCTCTCTGGCACGTAGGGTCGGGTGCCGGCCGCGATGACAATCGTGCCGGCCTTGATCTGCGTCCCATCGATCTCAAGCACTTTCGTGTCGATGAACCTGCCCTCGCCCTTGAACACCTCGATGTTCTCGATTGAGCGATTGCCCTGTTCGATCTCATGCGCCTCGTGATCGACGTCTTTACTTGCCCTGCGCATTATCAGGTCCCAGTCGACGCCGTTCACATGCACGTCAATCCCGAATAGATGGGCGCTCTTGATCGTCTCCATCACGTCTGCCGAATGGATCAACATCTTCGACGGGATGCAGCCGCGATTCAGGCAGGTCCCGCCGAACGGGCCGTTTTCCACGATGGCAACGGACTTGCCCCGTTCCGCGGCGTCAGCCGAGACCTCTAATCCCGATCCAGTGCCTATGACGATGAGATCGAACTCTTGCATTAGATACTCCGTTGGGTCCGCCTGAGGGGGGTCAGATCGCCTGAGCGAGAGCGTCGATCGCCGCCACCAGATCCCCGTCGACATGGAGCCTGGCCGCCCGGCGGCCCGCCGATTGCAGGGCCTGGAAGTCGCCATTAGCCTGCGCATCCACCAGCGTGCCGAAGGAGTACGGCGCTTCCGGGACGTCGAGGTCCACGGGATGGCCGGTGGTGACCTGGAATGCGAGGATGCTGTTTGGCCCGCCTTTGTGAAGCTGGCCGGTGGAATGGAGGAATCTCGGGCCGTAGCCCAGGGTGGTGGCGATGCGGTATTTGCCCATTACGCGCCTGCGCAATTTGTTAAATGCCCTGGTCGACTCATCCGTCTCGGCAGCGAACGGCATGATTGCCAGATAGTCACCCTCGCGCGCCTGGCTCAACAGCTCTGGCAGCGAGCTGGCAGATTCCAGCGGTGCCAGAGAGCCATCGCGAGCGTAGTCGGCCAGTACCGCGTCCGTTGCGTCCTTGGCAGCCTGCACATCTGGCTGATCGAACGGATTTATCTTCAGTTCTACTCCCGTCACGGCCGTTGCGAATTCCCACCCGAGGAACAGCATGCCAAGATCGTAAGGGTCCGATATTCCATCGGTATGCGCGGGGTGGCCGGCGGCGATCAGGCTCTCGAAGGCGCCGGCAACGCGGTCCGGCCCGACGAATATGCGGTCCGGTCCATAGGCATCGGAGCCAAGTAGAGGTTCAGTTGCGATGGGTATGACGCCTTTACCCTCTTTGCCCGTACTCTCCGCCAGCAGTTGCTCCGCCCAGAGCCCAAAACCGGGAAGCGTGCTGCCCGTGGCGATCGTCAACTTGTCGCGGCCCGCCCTCAGTGCTGACACCATATTCGCGGCGAACGACCATGCAGTGGACTCTGCCGGATCGGCGCCGGGTGAGATGCTCTCCCGCATCGCCAGCGCGCTCTCAAGCAGCCTGCGTATATCGACACCCATCAATGCGGCGGGGACCATGCCGAAGTGTGAAAGTACGGAGTAGCGGCCGCCAATGTCCGGGTTTGCGAGAAATACCCTGGCAAACCCCGCCGCTTCGCCCAGCGCCTGCAGAGGCGTGCCGGGATCTGTGACGGCGGCGAAGTGGCTGCCCGCGTTGCCGGCGCCGACGGCATCGGCCACTTCATTCCTGAAATACCGATAAAGCGAAAGCGGCTCGATCGTACCCCCGGACTTGGAGGAGACCAGGAACAGTGTCTTCGCGGGGTCGATGCGATCCCGAACCGAGACGATCGCAGCAGGCACCGTTGAATCCAGGACCGTCAGCTCAGGATAGCCGGATGCGTTTCCTATCGCCTGCCGGAGAACCTCCGGGCCAAGGCTGCTGCCCCCCATGCCAAGCAAAACCACGTTCGTGATCCCGCGGCCTGCGACCTCTGCGGCAAATTGCTCCAGGTCCGGCACCACATCCATCATCTCGGCAGGTACATTCAGCCAGCCGAGCCGATTCGTGATCTCTGCCGGGTCATCCTTCCAAAGCGTGTAGTCAGAGTCCCAGATGCGGGATTGGGTATCCTGGGCGTCTCCCCCGAAAGTATCTTGAATCTCTGGAAATCCCACCGTGCACCCCAACCGTTACTGATATTGAATCCGATTCGCAATTATGATGCTTCGTACCCTGAAACCGGATCACGGCGCGCCCTGGTGTCGCCGCCATGCATCAGAACATAGTTAGACTCGAGGCGACAGACGCGCCTTACTAGAACCCTGCAGCAACCAGAGGCCTGGCCCCCTTGCACATCGCAATTAGCCCCGCGGCGGAAGAGTACCTGAAAAAGAGAGATCACCCGATCGCGCTCGACTATATCGCCGCCCTCGGCTGAGGTGGCCATGCCTCGGTGTCGGTCGATACCTACGCCCGTAAGAAGAACTACAGCGCCTACCGAAAGTTCCAGGACCAGGGTGTAGAGATTCTTGTCGCCAAGACTCTGGCCGCCCAGGCCTACATGGTGAGGCTGGACGTTAAGCATTTTCTCTTCTGGAAGTGGCTTTCGGTACAGGCCTTGCTTTCAGGACACGCCACCTGAGGGAAGAGCCACTAGACCGCCGTGGGCGGTCCAGACCGGGCCAACCGGCCACCACCTTTAATTGCGATCCACACAGGAAATCCCGCAACCAGATGTGCGGCCTGCTCTCATTTCTCCGGAGTGCTGAATCGTTGAATATGAATGGTGCAGGCGTGCACGCCCGCGTGCGGCGCGCTCATCTACAGGGGTTTTCCGGGACGGGGGGGCAAACGCAGCAGACATGTCCTTGATATTGGTCGTGGATGACGCGGAAGACGTGCGTCTGGCTCTCAGGCAGCTTCTTGAGGGCGAGGGCCATCACGTAATCGAAGCGTCAGACGGCGATGAGTTGATTCCGGCGGTGTTGACCCACTGGCCCGATCTGATCATGCTCGACCTTAATATGCCGAAGGTTCCGGGCTTTGAGGCGCTGGAATTGCTGAGGGCGCAGCCGGGCGGGAAAGATTTTCCGGTAATCGTGGTCACCGCCGCGGGTTCGCCCCGAGATGCCCAGCGCGGCCGTGAGCTCGGCGCCAAAGAATATATCGGCAAGCCCTGGGCCGAGGGTGAGATCGAAATGAGGGTCAAGTGGACCCTGCAGTCGTCTCAAAAACCTAAACGCAACCCTCCTGAACGGATCTTCGTCGTAGACGACGAGGAGCACGTTCGGCTGGCTCTCATGACCACGCTTCAGGACGCGGGCTATGACGCCGCACCGATCAACGGCGGCAGCGAAGTCGTGGAAGCCGTGATCAAGATGCAGCCGGACCTCATACTTATGGACCTTCGGATGCCCGATCTCGACGGCATCGAGGCGATCAGACGCCTTCGAAACATCCCAACAGCAATGAAATTACCGATCATCGTGGTTACCGCTGTGCCCTCGCGCGAAGCGGTCCAGGCGGCCCGCTCTCTTGGCGTTACCAGTTTCGTGGTGAAGCCGTGGCACGCGAGGGATCTGGAAATCCGCGTCCGGAAGGCCCTTGACGACGCGGCTGCCATCAGGCGCGTCTCTGTATAGATTTGCCGCCTGAGTCGTCGCGGGGCCGCCCTGCAAATCGAGCTAATCGGGTCAGTCGAGAACCGTGGACAGCGAGGATGATGCTTCGTTGAGCCGGGCGATCTGATCGTCGTCCAGATTCCAACCAACGGCTCCGAGGTTGTCCTCCAGATGCGCTATCGTATCTCCGCCGGTGATCGCCACCGTAACTTCCGGGTGTGAGAGAACCCATGCCAGCGCGACCTGAGCGGGCGTCTTGCCGGTCTCCCGCGCTACTTCCTGAACTGCGGCAAGGGTTCGCCCGCGATCGCCATCGAGGGCCGCGTCGAAGACCGCCTTCCGGTTGGTCGCCCAGAGCGATCCGCCCGGAGCAGGCTCATCGGCGGAATACATTCCACTTAGCAGGCCGACCGCGAGTGGAGAGTAGGCCATGAGGCCCAGGCCCTGATCGGCCACCATGCCGAACATCTCGTCTTCGAGAGAACGATTCATGAGGCTGTAGGGATTCTGAACGCAGATCAGTGACTCCTGGCCGTTGCGGCCGGACGTCCATAACGCCTTGCAGACCTGCCAGGCCGTGAAGTTGCACACACCGAAGTACCTGATCTTCCCGTCGCGTACCAGGGAGTCCAGGGCGGAGAGCGTCTCGTCAAGCGGGGTCGTCTCATCGTAGCTGTGCACCAGGTACACATCCAGGTGATCGGTATCGAGCCGGCGCAGAGAGCGCTCGACTTCACGAAGAATGTGGTATCTCGACAAACCGATATCGTTCGGGCCGGGTCCGATCTCGCTGGCTACCTTCGAAGTAATGACGACGTCATCGCGTTTGCCCTTCAGCGCCCTGCCAAGCACAACCTCGGATCGCCCGATATTCGCGCGGTCGTCCATCAGGCCGTATACATTTGCGCAATCGATCAGATTGATGCCGCTGTCAATTGCCGCCTCGATCACTCTCTGGGCTTCCGCCTCATCAGACTGACCCCTGAAACCCAGTCCGAGCGCGAGCCGGCTTACCTTCACTCCTGCTGATCCGAAGTTGGCGTACTCCACTTTTCGACGCATCCCCTCTCTCAAACATTAATGCGAGAACATCCGGGCTGAACGCGAAAACGTTTGGCCCGCGTGAAGTGTAGGCGCAAGGGACGCCTCATGCAGGATGTTCAGCCCAGAAGGCGTGAGAAGAGGGAGTTGCGGTCAGTAGCCGGGCGCGCGGGAATCAGATCCATCAGCGTGTGGGTCCCATGGCACGGTAGACGAAGGACCAAGTATGCGGCCGTTCTCCACTCGGAAGCCGCTATCGCCGTCAGGACCGATGATCTTATCGCCATCAATGAAGTAACCGGTGTCGCCGCGCCGACTCCTTATGACGCCGCCGCGGATGTGATATCGCGGCACATCGCTGGAACCGAGTATGTTCCTGCCTGCGATACGCAATCCGGTGTCCACGGACTCTGATCCTGATGTTCCAATCGGCATCTCGGCACTAATCGTAAGAAGTAATCCCTCCACGGGCACAGGTACATCCGGAACGGGGTTTGGCGATTGCGAAGCCACCACTCCCCACACATGCGGCCAGAACGTAGAGCATCGATGCCATAACCTACCTGCGCCTTACCACACCGTCGGGCCATGCCCCGTCGCCAATCAGCCCACAGGAGCGCCAGGTGCCCCCCACATATAAAGCAGCGATAGTAGGTGCAGGCTCCATCGGCCATGCCCACATGGACGGTTACTCAAGGGTGGATGAAGTGGAAGTAGTGGCGGTCGTGGACCCCGTGGCCAATGCCCGAGAGCAGTACCAGCGGGAATTCGGCATCCCCAACGCCTACGAAACGATCGAGGAGATGCTGGCGGCAGAAGAGCCCGATATCGTCAGCGTCTGCGCATGGCACCTCCTGCACCCAGCGCTCACGATCGCGGCCGCGAAGGCCGGGGTAAAAGCGGTCATTTGCGAGAAGCCGATGGCAATAGGAACGGCTGCGGCCAGCAGCATGGTCGAAGCCTGCGATGCCTCCGGCACCAGGCTCGTCATCAGCCACCAGAGGCGATTCACGCCGGGATGGGAGAAGGCGAGGGACCTCATCGCCGAAGGTGCGATAGGCAAGCCGGAGTTCGTCAACATAAAGGTGATGGACGGCCTCACGAACTGGGGCACCCACGCCATAGATGGCTCGCGCTTTGTGCTCGGGGACCCGTCGGCCCGCTGGGTCATGGGGGCCGTCGAGCGAATCTCGAACAAATACGAGCGTGCGGTACCCATCGAAGACGCCTGCATGGGCCTGATTCATCTTGAAGGCGATGTCCAACTCTTCGTGCAGTCAGATCTATACCTGGAAGGTGCGGACGCAGGCGTATTCCTCATCCGTGGAACCGAGGGCATGCTCGACGTAACCGAGACCAGCGTGCGGCTCATGAATTCTGAACATGGCGGCTGGCAGGACCTCGAGCTGCATCTGGCAGAGGGTGCGAAGGCCATCGGCGGTGAAACCAATGCCGCGCAGGTGAGGGAACTTATCGCATGGATCGAAGGCGGCCCCATCCACAGGGGAAACGGCAGGAACGCCGCGGTCACCGTAGAGATCATGATGGCGATGTACGAGTCAGCGCGGCAGAACAGGGTAATCAATCTGCCGCTCGAGGAAGCGGAGTACCCGCTGGGCCTGATGATCGAAGAGGGTAAGTTGCCCCTCGATTACCCGGAGGAATACGACATCAGGAGTTTCCTGAGCTGGGATGGGATCGACCGTGAAGACTACGCCACGCTCCGGGCAGAAGGCATGCCCCACGCGAGGGCGCTAATGAAGCTGCACGGCCTCGATGGCCCGCCGGGCAGGCCCGCCCGTTAGCCAGCGGGACTCCCCGCTAATCAGAGTCCAGCTTTCGCCGTTCTACGATCACTGCCCGGCCCATCAACACGATTGCCAACGTGATCACGATCGTGTTGACGGTCAAGCTTGTCACGCGGCTCCAGATGATGTACTCGCCAACCGATTGGGTTGCGATCAGGAATATCCGGGTCGTTCCGATCACGATGCTGTGAAGCGCCAGGATGACGGTAGTGGTGATGAAAACCCGATGCTCCTCCGGCAACAGGTTCTTCAGCCCGGGGTACATCTCGTACATGATCAACCGGAAAAGTGGCTTTCCCTTGTAGATGCTGATGATCGATACCACCACCGTGGTGTAATCGAAGATCACATCATTCGCCAGGAATGCCTTATCGCTATTGAGGATGGCGCCGGCGATCGCCGCTATCGTGACCGCCGAGAACGAGAGCATGGCGAGGATCCGGATGATTCCGGAGTCGCGTGCGTAGAAGAACACCGCCGTCGCGGCAAGGAATGCCAGGCCAATCGCAATCTGGGTCTCCCAGAACTGTCCGGACAGCCAGAATGCCCCGAGCGGAACGCTGCCCAGGAATATGCGCGGATTGAACTTGAGGGCCATCCCGCCGCCAACGCGTGCGGCGTCGGACATCTCACGCATGACGCTGATGAAGCCGGAAGATTCGATCTTCTCGGCAGCTGTGCGATCGCTATCCATTTTGCTGAGAGCCATGTCTTATGGCCGGCCCATCGCCCGGCCGGGCGATGGGAGCCCCGATCGTAACCAGGGTGAAGCCGCGGCTACTAGCCCTCGACTTTGACGGGAGCGTAGAACGCCAGGTGGTCTTTGATGTGCTTTGCCTTGGAACTGGGGTCCGCGTAGTACCAGGCAGCATTCTTGAAGGTTTCACCGTCAACTTCGGCCGTGAGATAGTTGGCCAATCCCTTCCAGGGACACCGCGTCGTGTGGTCGCTATCGCTGAAATACTCCCGGTTGATCGAGTCCGGAGGGAAATAAACGTTGCCCTCTACGACCTGATAGTTATCGCTCTCCGCGAGCACTACGCCATTCCAAGTTGCACGCGCCATCCTATGACTCCTCAAGTGAATCTTCCAGTTGCCTGCAATGTTTGATTCAGTAAATCTTTACACGATGCAAACTATAGTGCCGGGTTCCCTGATGCCCTTGCCTGATGCCCTTGAAGGAGGCCCATGAAGAAACTTCTTCCCTCTCCCGCATGTCTCTCGTCCGCGCCTGCCGGTTTGCGCAATAATTCCATGAGGTGGCCTGAGGGTGACCAGAAGTGACCACGGATAAGCTTGATTGAATGCCGCCCGGAGAGAATCGTTGCCTCTTGAAATGCGCCCGAATTGCGAGCGATGCGGCACGACATTGCAGATGGACGCCGACGCCCGTATATGCAGCTACGAGTGCACCTGGCGCCTGAATTGCGCCGATTCGTTCGGGATATTTGTCCCAACTGCGGTGGGGAACTCGTTCGGCGACCTCTGAGGCGCCCTCACGGCGAGAACTCTGGCTAGCCGCTGACTCTCCGCCACTTGCGGATGCTCATCATCGCCCTCGGCGGGTCGAGATGCTGGCCTACTTCGACGAAGGAGACCTCCGCAACGTAAACATCGCCGCGGGAGTCGATCGCGAGGCTGTGCGGCCACAGGAACTGGTCAGGCTCCTCACCAGGGAGCGCCGCTCCGAAATGGGTAATCAGTTCACCCTCCTGCGAATAGATACCCACGCGATGGCCCAGGTTTTCCACTCCGCGTTGCACCGGGGGAGGACCCTGCTCGGCGATGTAGATATTCGTGTCCTCGCCTTTGCCCTGCTCAACTGCAACGGCCTTGTGAACGTGCCACGCCTTTACGAACTCGCCCCCGAGCGTGAACATCTGCACCCTGTGGTTCTCTCGATCACAGACGATCACGCGGTCATCGCCCACGAGCGCCAGGTTGTGCGGGAGGCTGAACTGGCCATGCCCCGTACCGGACGCTCCCCATGACTGGATGTGATTGCCTTCTGCGTCCAATCTGTGAACGCGCGAGTTACCGTAGCCGTCGGTAATGAACACCTCGCCGGTCGTCGCCGAAATCGCTACATCGGTGGGCTTGTTGAACATGTCGCCGCTCTCGCGGGGCGCCGGCTCGCCGGTCCCTATCCGCAGGAGCTGGTTGCCCTTTTTGTCGTTCTTGTAGATCGAGTGGCCCACGTCATCCACAAGCCAGACGTTGTCCTCGGCGTCAATCGTTATAGCGTGCGCCCTGCGGTAACGGTTTCCCGCCCAGCCCTGGACCTTGTTGCCATACGGGTCGACCAGCTCCACCATGGCGCTGAACGGATCATCAGTGCCCCATGAGTCGACCACGTTCCCGTCGGGATCGAAGACCAGCACCGGCCTGTTCCCGCGATTGAAGAGATATACGCGATCGTCAGAATCGACCGCGACCGCGGTCGCCTCCTTCAGCCATGTTCCGTGCGGGATGTTTCCCCAGTTGGGCACCGGCTCGTAGACCGTATCGGAGGTGGCTGGTTTAGTGGCTGGCTTAACTGGCATGAGCTCCCCAAAAAGTCCTCGTCACCGGTGGCTGCGCCGGTTGATTCTCACATTGGGCGAATCATATACGGCCCCCGTCTGAAGCGCCGCGCTTTTCGGGCCGTGTACCATCTGCGCCACACCGAGACATATCGCCGCGCTGATTGCCGCGCGGTGTGATGCGAGCGGGGCACGGGCAGAGTGGGAGCGCGTGCGGTTGGAATTCAACCGGTTTTTTGGATATCTGATCCGACGGGGACGCACTGAAGCTGCCCTTCTCGCGGCCGCGTCCGTATCAATACTGCTTGCCGCTGCAGTGGTCTCCGGGTCGCCGATATACCTGAGGAGCCTGGAGCTGCTTGGCATCGATCAGACGCTCGATGATCTCGGCATCGGTGGCCAGCATGTCCAGATCAACACCAACTTCCTTACTCTGGACCAGGGATCTCTGGAGTCCGCCACCGCTGACATCGAGCGCCTTGCGCGGCAAAACTTCGGCGACTTCTACGTCACCCAGGAGAGGGTGTCGAAATCCGCCCCGCACCTCTGGGGTAGCGTCGAGCGCGGCCTAAACACGCGGACCGGCGCATCGCGTGCCTTCTTCCAGGCCCATACCAACATCCAGGATCACATCGGATACATTTCGGGAAGGCACCCGAGCGGCGGGATAACCGCCGGCCCGGACGGGCCGGTTATCGAGGCGTCTGTGTATGAGCCACGCGCCCGCAGACTCGGCGTGAGCGTCGAAGACATTATTGTCGTGCGACCGGACGGCCTCATCTCCGAAACGCTGACCGTCAGGATCACCGGCACGTTTGCGGAGATATCTCCCCTCGACCAGTTCTGGCTCGGCCTGTCGGAGCCTCTGCTCTCCCCTCCTTCCTTCACGGCGGGTAACGATCTTCCACTGACCCTGTTCGTACCCACTGAGACGCTCGTCGGTCCGGTAGGTAGGAACCTGGAGGGAATTCCATCTGACGCAACCTGGTTCCTCTTCATGGACGGAGAAGCGCTGCGTCTGGAAGACGCCGAAACGGTCATCTCCATGATCGCGGAATTCGAGGGAGACGTGGCCGTCGAGTTGCCGCGGCCGCTGGTGACTACCGGCCTTGCAGTGGCGCTGGAGGATTACCGCATCCGGGCGCTGTTCACCCGGGTTCCCATGCTTCTGATGGCCGCGCTGGCGCTGGCAGCCGCGGTATATGGCCTCTTCATGGTCACCGGGATCATTGCCGATAGGAGACGCGGCGAGTTGGCCATGTTGAGAAGCCGCGGCGTAAGTTCGCTGCAGATCACGCGTATGTACCTCATAGAGGGCGCTGTCTTCATCGGCCTGCCCGTCGCCCTGGCTCCGCTTCTCGCGGCGTATGTGGTGGCGCAGGTCGGCAGATTCGGTCCCTACAGGGACATAACCGGCGGCGGCACTCTGCCGGTTGAACTATCGGCGTACCACTTTGGCCTCGCAGCATTGACCGGAATCGCCGCGCTCTTGCTGACCACGGGTCCGGCGCTACTGCGGCTCCGAGCCAGCCTGGCCGACGAGAACAGGGTGGCGGCGCGGCCGGACCGGAAACCGTTTTTCCAGCGCTTCTTCCTGGACGTCGGAATCATGGTGCTTGGCATTGTTGTCTGGTTCGAGCTCCGTGAACGCGGCGCCCTGATCTCATCCGGCCTGGCCGATGATCAATCGACCGATCTGACGTTGCTCTTCGCCCCGGCACTGTTTCTGGTGGCCGGAATCCTGGGTGTGTTACGAGTGTTCCCTTACGCCGCCAGCGCCGCGTCCTGGCTGGCGGGCAGAGTGGCTCCAGCCTGGTTTGCGCTCGGCTTCTGGCGAATCGCCCGATCGCCATTCCATTCAGCATGGACCGTCCTGTTGATCGCTCTTGTCGTCGGCGCCGCGATCATCACCGGAACGCTGGCGTCCACCCTTCAGCGCAGCCAGGAAGAGAGAATCCTGTATGAGACGGCCACGGACCTGAGGGTCATCGCGCCAGAGGGCGGCTCTCAGGCCGGGAGACAGCTCGCCGAGCGGTTGCGAGCTGTGCCGGGCGTTACCGAGGCAACTTCAGTCTTAAGAAGATCCGCCCGGACGGGCACGACGGGCGCCGGAATCGAATTCGAGTTCTTCGCGGTCGAACCGGAGGTATTCGGGAAGATCAGTTGGTTTAGAGACGACTTCTCTTCGCGGTCTCTCCCGGAGTTGATGGAGTCGATAACGGTAGTCCCTCGGGCGCCTCTGGTAGTGCCGGACGATGCAACGTCGATCGGAATCTGGTTGAAGCCGGAAAATCCGGTATTCCGGGGTTTCGTCTGGGTCGCGCTCAGGGGCCCCGGCGGGCTCGCGTCGGTGCTCAGCCTGGGCTCGATTGACGGCGACGAGTGGCAGTTCAGGTCCGCCGAACTGGAACAGGTTGGCCTGCCCGCGCAGGTCATCGGCATTCATATATTCCAGAATATCGGAGGTGACAGAGCAATCCCAAACACCATTTTCTTCGACGATCTGGAAGTTCAGACCGTGGACCGACTCGGCAGGGAGTCGATCACCATCCTGGAAGATTTCGAGTCAGAGCGAACATGGAGTGGGCTGGCGACATCCGAGGGCCTGGACACACGTTTCACACTGGTGCCGGAACTCCTTGAATCCGGACTATCACGAATTGGAAGTGTGTCCGGGACGCAGGTCGCCAGACTGGCCGTCGGCCGCGGGACGGATAGCGGGGTCAGAGGCATGGCTGCGGTTGGCGACGGGCCGATCCCGGCGATTGCCAGTAAGTCGTTTCTCGCCGCGAGCGGTCTCGCCGTCGGAGCGACCATGGTTGCCACGTTGGGGGAAGTAAAGGTCCCACTTCGGATTGTTGACACGGTCAACTTCATGCCCACCCTCGATCCGGGTGAGGGAGGCTTCATCGTTGCCGACCTGGTGGCCGTTCGCGATTTCGTCGATCAAAAAGGCGCGTTCGCACTCTCTGAACTTGAGGCCCTGATTCAATTGAGTCCATTCTCAAACCGTAGCGCGTTGCCGGAGATCCGCCTCCTATTGCGCAACGCGAAGTTCCTGGACCGGCGCGAACTTGAACAGGAGGCGTTTGTAGACCCGCTCGTTGCGGCCGGCTGGAGGGGCATCGCAGCGCTTGCGGCTGCGATAACCATCATTGCCGGTTTCATTGGATACTCGGCTGCACAGGCCGCGCACGCGCGGCGGACGAGTGACGAGTCGGCCTTCATCCTGACACTGGGACTGACACGCGGCCAGTTCCTGCGCATGCTGATGGTCGAGCACCTCGCCATCGGCGGTCTCGGAATAGCGCTTGGCGTTGTAAGCGGCTTAACTCTCAGTCGAATCGTAGTTGACTCGGTAGCCCACACCGAGCGCGGAACTGCGTTGCTACCCCCGTTCCAGCTCGCCACTTCCTGGCTCGCTTTCGGTCTCGTCGTGGCGGCACTTGCTGCTACGTTCGTCGCGGTGCTGGCGCTGCGGGCCCGGAAGAACGCCGGTCCGGCGCATGGCGCGATCGCCCGGATAGGCATAAGAGAGGTGCGGTGAATTGCTACTTTCCGCACTTCAACTCATCGCCCGGAGAACCCTCGCCAATTTCCAGTTACTGATGGCGGTAGGGGTCGGCGTCCTGTTGGCCACGACGATCCTCTCCGGTTCGGTTGTCTACTCCAACTCGCTGAAAGACCTTGCCGTCCAGCACGCCCTCGCTCCCACCGATGATGAGGACGTAGACCTCCTGATTACTGCGACTTTCGGGCCGCTTGACGCGAACTCCCGTGGACTCGTCAGGTCAGCAGTCGAGGAGAGGATCGGGCCCGCAGTAGCGGAGTTTGGGACACTCACCGGATTCACGGTCAAGAGCGAGACTTTTCTGATTTCTTCAAACGTGGGTGTCGGAGACGGCCAGCAAGAACCCAACTCGAACGACAACCGGCGCATGTGGTTTGCAGAGGCTGGCCCTTTTGGGCTGCAGATCCATTATGTAGACGGCATGGCGCCGGGACCGCTGGCGCCGGGCCAGGATCTTGCAAACCCCGATGCCCCGGTGGCCTGGGAAGTGGCGATCTCCGCGGAAGACGCGCGAAATCTCAGGGTGGGCGTCGGCGACTCATTTGCCGCTTTCCCGGCCTGGATATCGATCCGGGACAGAGTGAACGTAGTTATCTCAGGCGTCTATGAGCGAACCGATGCCGACGCTGAGATATGGCGCCTGTATGACGAAGGTCTGCAGGATCCATCCGAGCTGCGCCGAACCGTGGGTCTGCTGGTAGAAGACGGCGCGTTTCTTGAACTGGCCTCCAAAGCACTGCCGCGAATGCAGGCCAAGTTCGGCTGGTTCTATGACATAAGGACGGATAGCCTGACGCCGTCTGAGGGCCGGGACCTGGTCAAGAGGTTGGACGATGCAGACAGGTTCCTATCAGGCACGCTGGATAACTATTTCCAGAACACTGATCTTCAATCGCTGATCGGGGGTGTTACTGAAAGCGTTACGTTCAACACGGCGCCCATGACCGTCGTACTCATCCTTGTGGTCATCGTGGTGCTCTACTACGTGGCTGTGCTTGGCCTGCTTCTCGTGGAGGCTCAGCGCACGGAAATTGGCCTGCTCACCAGCCGGGGAGCCACTTCCCTCCAGGTGCTCGCCGTATATGTGATCGAGACAGCGCTAGTAGCTCTCGGAGCGGCCGTAACCGCACCATTCGTAGCGCTGGGGACCGTCTCTTTAATCGGGATTCTGCCCTGGTTCTCAGAGCTGAATGATGGCGCGGCGCTGCCCGTGCGGCTTACAGCCAGCACATTCCAGATGGCTGCTATTGGCGGCCTATTAATCATGCTGGCTCTATTCATCCCGGCGCTCAGCGCGGCGCGGATGGGCCTGGTGCACCAGTTGCGATCCATGGCCCGCCCGCCGGCGCTGAACTTCGTGCAGCGTTATTACATTGACCTGGTGTTCGTGGGCATCGTCGTCTACCTCTTCTGGCTGCTAACGCAACAGGGTTCGTTCGTGGGGAACCGCCTGTTTGGCGAGGACAGAGTCGATGAGCTTATCCTGGCCGCGCCCGCGCTGATGCTCGTCGCGGTCGCCATCATCCTGGTCAGGCTCTTTCCCCTCGCCACCGCGATACTGGCGAGGGGCCTTGCTTCTCCAAAGGCTCACAGGATCGCCCCCG
>JADFPB010000049.1 GCA_022562515.1 Chloroflexota bacterium
AGGACACGGTTATGAATAGGGGTTTACTTGACACCCTGAAGGGGCGATTTAAGTTGGGGTTATTGATACCCGGCGCGGTGGGAGGTGCGTTGATCTTCTCACTCGCCTGCGGCAGCGACACCGAGGTCATAAGAGAGGTCCCCGGCGAAGTCGTCATCCAAACCGTCATCGTCGAGAAGGAAGTTGCCGGCGCGACGGTGATTGAAACCGTCATCGTCGAGAGAGAAGTCACCATTCCCGGTGACACGATCGTCCAGACCGTGATCGTGTCCGTGCCCGTCGCTGTGCCAGGCGCACCGAAGCCCAGCATATGGGGCGGGACTCTGAGACTGGCAGCACATGGCCCGCCAGCTCAATTCGACTTTTTCGCCTCGAATACGATCGCGAATGTCGGGTCGCAGGCTCCCATGTACAACAGGCTCATAAGGCACGTGGGGATCACAACTGACCTGCCAATCACGGGTGACCTGGCGCACAGTTGGGACATCGCATCGGATTCGAAGACTTACACCTTCTTCCTCAGGGACGGTGTGAAGTTCCACGATGGTTCCGACTTCAGCGCTGAAGATATAAAAGCCACGTTCGAGAGAATCATCTTCCCGCAAAATGAGCTCATTAGCGGCAGGAAGACCAACTTTAGCGCTGTATTCGAGATCAACGTGATAGACCCGCTCACCATAGAGTTCAAGCTGGATGAGCCGCGTGGTCCCGGCCTGATCCTCAACGCCTTCGCGCACGGTTATAACTTGATCGTGAAGAAGGAAACCCTGGAGCAATATGACGGCAACCTGCGGCAGGTGGATGACCACCCCGGGACAGGACCGTTCAAATACGTGTCTCGTAACGACGAAGTGTGGGTCCAGGAACGGTTTGACGACTACTGGGATCCGAGCAAGCCCAACGTGGATAGGATCGAGCAAATATGGCTCGTCGCCTGGACGCCTGAGTTGTCGGCTGCGCTCTTGAGCGGAGTCGTCGACTGGGGTATGTGGCTCGATGCCAAGCTGGGCAACGACATCCGCGACGGGAAAAAGTCCGGCCTCAAGGGCCTGCGCTGGACATTGCCCAATGTCGATGCCTTGGCCTTCAACCATACCCGCGCGCCGTATGACGACAAGAGAGTACGCAAAGCGTTCGCACTGGTGATCGATCAAAGCGCCATCCTCGAAGCGCAGAAAGACGTGCGAGAGGGTGACATAGGCGGATGGTTCCTTGTCAACACACCGTTCGCTCTGTCCAGGGCCGAGCTGCTGACTATACCGGGTTTCCGTGTGCCAACCGATGAGGACATCGCCCTTGCAAGGAGTCTGCTCGCTGACGCCGGCTTCCCGAATGGCGACGGCTTCCCGACGGTGGAACTCTGGACACGTGAGACACCAGACCAGAAGATCCTGAATGCCGCTGTGCAGGCGATGCTCAAAGAGGGCCTGAACATCGACAGCAAGATCAAGCTGGCTGACGTTTCGGTACACGGTGAAAAGCTGAGGACGCGGGAGTTCGACATCTCGTCCAACGCTGGCTACACAGTCGGCCTCACCGACCCTGCGGCCTACATCGTCGCTGGCCTGGGAACGTGTGGCGACAGGCCGTGCGACCAGAACTTCTCAGGCTGGGAAAACGCTGAATTCGACGTGCTTATCGGGGAACTCACCCGTGAGACGAACCAGGCAAAGCGCGTGGGCATAGTGGCCCAGATGCGCGAGATCCTGCTCGATGAGTGGCCCATTATGCCCTTGGGACCGTCGCCACAGTTCTGGGGTTGGTGGGATGCCAGGTTGAAAGGTATAGTGCCCGGTGATTTCTCGGGACACTACGACCTGCACACGTGGGACGACGTGTGGCTCACCAAGTAGTAATCACGGATTGAACAACGACGGCCTGGGGCCTCTTGAGGCAATTCTCTGCCTCCTCGGGCCTCGGGCCGCTCGTTGTTCGTCTCGTCAGAAAGTCCCTTCAGGGCCGGATATTCCTAGCCCTGGAGTATCCGATTCGTGCCATCTGCTCTGACGGTGCCAGATTGTGTGAAATTGGCGCCGACGCCTAGCGTCAATTCGAGTAGTTTGACTTGATCAAAAGGCTCTGCTGACTTGTTCAAATACATCGCGAAACGCCTGCTGATAGCGATTCCGACGATATTCGGCGTCACAATACTTATCTTTTTGATAATGCGCGCCCTTCCCGGCGACCCGCTGTCAGTGTTCCTCGACCCCTCTCAGATCGTCCTCATGAGCGATGCGGAGCGAGCCTCCATAATGGCGGAACTGGGCCTTGACCGCTCCCTGGTGGTGCAGTACGGGAAGTGGGCCGGAAATGCCCTGAAAGGAAACCTTGGCACCTCGTTCTTACGAGGAGATCCCATCAGTGAGACAATCCGAAGACGAGGCGCCATCAGCGCTGAAATCGGAATTCTTTCAATAATGATCGCCTGGTTGCTGGGTTTGCCGGTGGGCATACTCAGTGCCATGCGCCCCAATTCGATGGCCGACGGCATCGCGAGCATGTTCTCAGTGCTCTTCCTGGCCATTCCAGGATTCTGGCTTGGGCTGCTGATCGTACTCGGACTCATCCACGGATGGGGTTATCACGCCCCGATCCTCAGCTCCCAGCTGTGGCAGGATCCCTGGGCGAATTTCCAGATCGTAATCGGGCCGGCTCTAGTACTCGGGCTGGCGCAGGCTGCGTTTATTGCCAGGATGGCGCGTTCGTCTCTATTCGAAGTTTTCCGCGAAGACTACGTGCGTACGGCTCGGGCGAAGGGGATGAGGGAAAGCGTAGTTCTGTTCCGGCACGCTCTTCCCAACGCCTTGTTGCCGGTCATAACCCTGAGCGGCGTCCTCCTGGGGTTCGCGCTCGGGGGTTCGGTGACCATCGAGAGAGCGTTCGGCACTCCCGGCCTTGGCAACACGTTGATCAACGGCGCGATCGATCGCGATACGACGATGGTGCAGAGCATTGTTCTTATTTATTCGATGGTATTCGTGGGGATGAACCTTCTCGTGGATATCAGCTACAGCTACATCGATCCGAGGATCCGACTTGACTAAAGCATTTTTCCGCTCGCCGGGGGTGCCCGCTTGTAAGCCGGGCCGGGGATAGTCCATGGAATCGACACTCAAAACAACCGGTTTCGATGTGCTTCGGTACATATGGACCCAGGCGACCCTCAACGCAGGAAGATTCCGCGTCTTCGCCAGGCGGAGACCGGTTTCCGCGTTCTGGCTGGTGGTCATCATACTCCTCGTGCTGATATCAATCGCGGCGCCGTTAGTCGCGCCAGATGATCCGAATTCTCCTGACTTCAAGAACGTCACCGCGTCCCCTGGTGCGGGCCACCTATTCGGTACAGACTTCCTCGGCAGGGATTCGCTTAGCAGGGTTATATACGGCGGTCGGGTATCCCTGTTTATCGCGCTGACGTCAATATTTATCGGGATCGGGGTAGGTTCAGTCTGGGGGATGGTCAGCGGCTATCTGGGCGGGAAATTCGATCTGATCAGCCAGCGCTTCCTGGAAATCCTTATAGCGATACCCGGGCTCATCCTGGCGATGATGTTAACTTTCATTCTGGGCGCATCAATAACGACGCTCATCGTGGCCATCGCGTTCACAAGGCTTGCCTTCGGTGCCCGCGTTATCCGGGCTGTGACGCTGTCCGTTCGGGAGACGGCCTATGTGGAAGCCGCCCGCAGCATTGGCGCACCACCGTGGCGGATAATGGTCTTCCACGTGGCGCCGCAAACCTTCGCTCCATTTCTCGTTCTTTTCACGACCAACATCGGGATTGCCATATTGATCGAAGCGGCCCTGGGCTTCATCGGGCTGGGCATTGCCCCGCCAACCGCGACCTGGGGCGGCATGCTGGGAGAGGCAGCTACAAACCTGGAGCCATTCTGGTGGCTGGTCTTCTTCCCGGGACTGTTCATCACCGTCGCTGTCCTGGCGTTCAATCTTGCGGGAGACGGCCTGCAAGACGTATTGGACCCCAGGAGCCGCGGCACGCTCTGATGAGCATCATGAATCAAGGATCGGACCGCGCCGTATATCTGGTCGTATGAAAATCGAAGCGATCGACCTTTTTTACATCGCACTGCCTGAGATTAGACGTGCCGCCGATTCATCCCAGGACTCCCTGGTGGTGCGGATTCGGGCCGACAACGGCTTGATCGGTTGGGGCGAGTGCGACGGGTCGCCCCTGGGGAACCTGGCGGCATACGTGATGCCGATGTCCCACCAGAACATAATCAATTTGAATGAGGCGCTCCTCGGTGAGACCGTAGATTCTCCTGACGACGTAGTCAGACTGCGGGCAAAGGCGGGCAGATATGGACTCGACGTACAGCAGATCGACCACGCGGTAGCAGGGGCGGACGTGGCTTTGTGGGACCTGGTGGGGAAGTACGTTGGTGAACCCGTATACCGCCTGCTGGGCTATGAGAACTCATACCCGAAGCTCCCGTATTCCAGCGTGTTGTTCGGCGAGACACCGGAAGAGACGCGCCGGATAGCGACGCGTATTCGCGACGACGGCTACAGCGCCGCCAAGTTTGGCTGGAGTCCGATGGGGGAGGGCACGCTGGAAGACGATGTGGCCCTTGTCGCGGCGGCCAGAGACGGCCTCGGACCCGGTCCGCAGCTGATGGTGGATGCCGGTGTGATCTGGGGCAGTGACGACGCAGCCGCGTTTGAGCGAGCCGAGCGATTCGCAGAGTTCGAGGTCACATGGCTCGAGGAGCCGTTGTTGCCCGACGAGGTGGATGCATACAGGCGACTGACAGATCGCCGGCCGTCGGTGGCAATAGCAGCCGGCGAGGGATGTGATTTCTATCGCGCGGCGGACGATTTGATGGTGAACGGCGGCATCGACTATATACAGATTGACGTCGCGCGCATTGGAGGAATCACTGTGGCTGATCGTATATGCCGCCGGGCGCAGGAGCTGGACGTGACATACGTCAACCACAACTACAAGTCGCACCTGACCGTGGCCGCCTCAATTCATGTGTTCGCGGGAATCGAGAAATTCAGGCTTTTTGAGTACCCCGACGGGGAGTCCCCGCTTATTCGCGGCTTGACGGCGCCAACCGGCATATTCGTGAATTCGGATGGGCTGGTTGAGGCCCCGGATGTGCCGGGTCTTGGCGTCGAAGTCAGCGTGGAGGCGATCCGCAAGTTCCTCCGCACGGTGCGAATTGAGATCGACGGCAAAGTACTGCACGAGACTCCGGTGATCTGATGCCGCCCAGATTGACCGCCAGACGATTACAGCTCACCCACAGGCTTCTTGCCTCGGCCATGGTGGACGGCAAAATGTCACAGGCAAGAAGGGATTCGCAGGTTTAGGTACATGGCTGCTTTCACGGGCGATACGACTCCGCTCCTGGATGTGCGGAAACTGGTCACCCACTTTGTGACAGATCAAGGCCCCGTGCGCGTCGTCAGGGACGTGTCGTTCCAGATCAACGAGGGAGAGACGCTGGGACTCGTTGGCGAGAGTGGATGTGGCAAGAGCGTGACCGCCCTTTCAATCATGCGGCTGATTCAATCTCCGCCGGGCAAGATCGAGAGTGGTGAAATTTATTTTCAGGGCCGGGACTTGCTCCAGATTAGTGGCGAGGAAATGCGCAAGGTAAGAGGCCGTCAGATAGCAATGATCTTCCAGGAGCCAATGACCTCCCTCAACCCTGTTCTTACTATCGAGCGGCAACTTACCGAACCTCTGCGCCTGCATCTGGGCATGACGCAAAGAGCAGCCATCACCCGCGCGGGAGAGCTTCTTGAAATGGTCGGAATCCCGGATGCCGGAGACCGGCTGAAAGACTACCCCCACCGCATGAGTGGGGGTCAGCGTCAGCGGATAATGATCGCAATGGCGCTCAGCTGCAATCCCAAGCTGCTAATTGCTGATGAACCGACAACCGCGCTGGACGTTACGATCCAGGCACAGATCCTGGAACTGATGATGAGCCTCTCACGGGATTTCGGGACGGCGTTGTTGATAATCACGCATAACCTGGGCGTGGTCGCTCGCTTTGCCGACCGGGTGATTGTGATGTACTCCGGCGGGATCAGAGAAATGGGGGAGGCGGACGATATTTTCGACTCCACGCGTCATCCCTACACCGTCGGTCTACTCAACGCTATCCCCCGGTTCGACCAGGGCGATCGCGCTCGGCTGCAGATGATCGAGGGTGAGATTCCCGACCCGGCGAACCTGCCCAGTGGCTGCAGCTTTCATCCCCGTTGCCCATGGGTCATAGAAAAATGCTCGCTCAGTGAGCCGCCGCTCATGCCGGTGGGCCACGACGACCACATGTCGGCCTGCTGGGAGGCGGCGAAGGTCTCAAGGGATCGACAGCCGGTGGCGCCATGACGGAGCAGGCGACCAGACCCGACGCAGCGAAGGGCGCGGCTGAGGTTCAACCACTACTGGAGGTACGTAATCTGAAGGTCTACTTCCCGGTTACAAGTGGCGTCCTGTTTGCACGGAGAGTGGGCTATATCAAGGCAGTGGATGACGTAAGCCTGGTCATCAGACCCGGCGAGACGCTGGGTCTTGTCGGGGAAAGTGGTTCAGGTAAAACCACAACGGGGCGGGCGATTTTGCGGCTACTCGAGCCCACCGACGGCCAGGTCCTATTCGACGGTGAAGACCTGAGGAAGCTCAACGCTCGCGAAATGCGGCAGAAACGGCGTGAACTGGGCATGGTCTTCCAGGACCCGTACGGATCACTCAACCCCCGGATGACAGCCGGCTCCATGATTGGCGAGCCGCTGAAGATACACAAGCTATACGACGGCAAAGAGGATTATCGCAAGCAGGTTGGTGACCTCCTGGAAATCGTGGGCCTGTCCAGATCGATGGCAGATCGATACCCCCACGAATTCAGCGGGGGGCAGCGGCAGAGAATAGGGGTGGCGCGCGCGCTGGCGGGCAAGCCGCGATTCATAGTGCTTGACGAGCCAGTCTCAGCGCTGGACGTATCCATCCAGGCACAACTCATAAACCTGCTGCAGGATCTCCAGGAAGAGTTCAATATTGCCTACCTGTTTATCGCCCATGATCTGTCGGTGGTGCGCCACATCAGCGACCGGATCGCAGTCATGTACCTCGGCAAGTTGGTCGAAACCGCGAACTACAAGGATCTTTACGACAATCCGCTTCACCCATACACAAAGGCCCTTCTGTCCGCTGTTCCATTGCCTGACCGGACCCTGGAGAGAACCAGGGAGCGAATCATTTTGAAAGGCGACATTCCGAGCCCCCGCGATCCTCCATCTGGATGCGTATTCCGCACTCGATGCCCAATAGCGGTGGACGAGTGCAGCATCACGGTTCCTCCGATGAGAGAGATCACCCCGGAACATCACGCGGCCTGCATACGGCTGTGAAGAGGGGTTACGGTCCGCTTCCAATGGAATCGGCGGCCCGCCCGCCGTATTCAGAACCGATGGAGTCGGACGATCAGGAGGGTGCCGCGAAATTCAAGTTCCACCACTATCGGAGACGGGCGATGCTGCCAGATTCACATCTCAGGTATTAGTTCGACTCGTAGCCGCTCTTCGAGACTTTAAGTGGGCGCCAGGGGGCAGTGGAGCCCTTGCCATACAACGGCATCCCCATCGAGCCTAACGACCTCGACATCTGTACCGACCAGGCGAGTGCTTATCGGATGGAGGCCAGTCTTAACGCTCACATCTTGCAAGCGGTGGAACTCAGGACGTCTGAGTTGATCAGATCCCATCCGGGCATGCTGCAGATGGGCGATGTTCCAGTGGAACTAATCGGAGACATGGAGATCAGGACTGCCCACGGTGCGTGGCCAGGCGCTCCGGAGATCGGCCAGCACTGTGGGATGGTGAAGTTCGAGGGCGTTCTCATACCGGTAATGGACTTGAGATTCTTGAGAGATGGCTACAAACGCCTGGGTCTCATCGAGCGGGTCAACCAGATAGAACAGTTCCTCATCGGTGGCGTCTAGCCCAGACGAAGAGTTAAGTGTTCCCCAGGGACTATTCGTCTCCCCTGTGATCATATTAGCGGTGTCATTATTGGAGACACCATGCTTTTCCGCGCAACGCCTTGCCAGTTGAATCTGGGGCACAGCGCAGACCGTTTTTGCGCTTTGGGAGCAGAAGGCCGGGGGTTCGAGTCCTTCCAGCTCCAGCGCACCCATTTTCAGTGCAACACTGGGGTTTCGAACCGGAGGCGCCGGTCCGAGGTTGGACAGAACGTCGTCAGTGGAGACGGGGGAGAGTCGAACCAAACCGGAACACAGCGTAGTAGAGATCGAGGACCAGCTAACCGGCAGCTTGATCTGTTGATGCGCTGGTTCGAATCCCGTGAATACGGCTGGATCGCGAGCCTCATAGCCCAATCACGCCAAATGCGGCGCCATGCACCCTTCTTCAGAACACCACGACGGACCTGAGCACCTCGCCGCGTTCCATCTTGTGGAATGCCTCTTCTACGTCGTCGAGGGCGATTGTCTCTGACACAAACCGGTCGAGGTCGAGCCGGCCCTGGAGGTACAGGTCGATGAACATCGGGAAGTCGCGTTTCGGCAGGCAGTCGCCGTACCAGGAAGACTTGAGAGCGCCACCGCGGCCGAACACGTCGAGCAGGGGCAGATCGAGCCGCATCTCCGGGTTCGGCACGCCGACCAGCACGACGGTTCCGGCGAGGTCGCGGGCGTAGAAGGCCTGCTTGTAGGTCTCCGGCGTGCCGACCGCATCGATGGCCACGTCCACGCCGTTGCCGCTTGTAAGTTCGCGTATAGCCTCGACCGGGTCGGTGTCCGAGGCGTTGATGGTGTGGGTGGCGCCGAATTCCTGGGCCCACTCGAGTTTCCGGTCATCGAGATCGACGGCAATAATCGTGTGGGCGCCTGCCAGCTTCGAGCCGGCGATGGCGGCATCGCCGACGCCACCGCAGCCGATCACCGCCACCGAGTCGCCGCGGCCGACGTTCCCGGTATTGAGAGCCGCGCCGAGGCCGGCCATGATGCCGCACCCGATCAGCCCGGCCACCTCCGGGCGCGCCGCGGGATTCACCTTTACGGCCTGGCCGGCGTCGACGACTGTGAGCTCGGTGAAAGCGCCGATGCCGAGCGCGGGCGAAAGCGGCGTGCCGTCGGCCAGGGTCATGGGCTGCCGGGCGTTGCGGCTGTCGAAGCAGTACCAGGGCCGGCCGCGGAGGCAGGACCGGCATGCGCCGCACGGGGCGCGCCATGCGAGGACCACGAAATCGCCCGGCGCGACATCGTTGACGCCTTCTCCGATGCTCTCGATCGTTCCCGCGGCCTCATGGCCGAGCAGGAACGGGAAATCGTCCGTGATAGCGCCCTCGCGGTAGTGAAGATCGGTATGGCAGACGCCGGAGGCCTGGACGCGGACGAGAACCTCGCCGGGTCCGGGGTCGGGCACGATCACGGTCTCGAGCCTGACCGGCTCGCCCTTGCCGCCGGCGATCACGCCCCGGGTTTCGTGTGGCATCTCAATTCCTCTCTAGAATTTCACTGGCCGAGGCGTTCTTACGCATCCCCTGCGAGATAACGGCCCGGATTCCCGGTCATCAGCGCCCCAACCTGCTCCTCCGTCGCGCCCAATTCTCGCAGGTGCGGCAGCACGTTTCGAGTGATGAACAGATACCCATCAGGGTTGCTCCTGGCCCGCTCGATCATCCTGGCTTTGGAGGCGATGGTCTGGGCGACGCTATTATCGTGGCCAAGCATCAGACGGTCTCCGTAGCCATCGTCGATCAGCTGTTTGACCACCCGGGTGCGTTCTTGCCAATCGGGGTCCCGGGAAGGGTAGCGGTCGAGTCCCAGCCATACGCCTCTATCCAGAAGGCCCGTCAGGTAGCCCAGATCTGTCGAATCGTTGCTGTGGCCCACGCAGACGCGGTTCAGGTCCACTCCCTCGTCTTCAAAGATGCGCACCTGTTGCTCGCCAACGCGCTCCTGCGCACGCGTGTGCGTGTAGATAGGAACTCCCGTGGCTTTATGCGCCCGCGCCGCCGCGCGCAGGATGGTCTCGCCCGCGGGCGTGACACCACCGGCGTCGTTTGCGACTTTGATTACCGACGCCCTGATTCCCGTGCCCTCTATCCCCGCTTCTATCTCGCGCGTGTAGAGGTGGGCGATGTCATCGGGATCGGCTGCCGCGAAAGAACGCGGGATATCCAGCCATGTGCCGGTCGCGACGATGAAGTTGACGCCGCTTTCCCGCGAGACCTGTTCGATGGCCCGTATGTCCCGGCCGAGATCCATGGTTGTCAGATCGATGACTGTGTCTACGCCCTCGGCCTTCGCCTCTTTGAATTGCCGGATCCCTTCCGCAATTCCCGCCTCGCGGTCGATGAACTCCGGATACGTCGTCTGGATGCCGGCCGATGAGTTGATCAAGTGCTCGTGAGAGAGCGTAAAGCCCATATCGGACGTGTCTATTGGCCCAAGCGCAGTGTTTATGGTCGCTACGTCGAGACTCCTTTGCTGTCAGGTGTTGTCAGGCGTGCTCAGGCATCGAAATTACGGGCCGCCGGCCAGACCGGGCAACGGCGGGACAGCGCAATGTTAGATAAAAGCGGCAGGTTTTGATGGCGCTCGCCCCGGACACAGGGGCTTTCGCAGCAGTCGCTTGATTATCTGTCACAGTACACGCTCAGGCGGCAGGGCGACGCGTGCGATATTCCCGTTTCGCATGGGGCCGTTCACTTTGGCCGGTTATCCTTTAGACCGGTAAACCGGCCGGTCAACGGAATAGTGCGGCGAGCGACCATGAACAGTTCTGGCTCCTGGGCATACTTGTTTGGTGGCTTTGTGGTCACAGTTATTGCCATCCCCGTGTTGATCATCGCTCTTCTCTTGATGCTCCCCGCACGAGCGCTGGTGGCGGTCAAGCGAACCCTCAGCTGAGTACGGGAAGCTGAGCGCGCCGACCACCTGACGGTCCGTCGCAGCGCGATTTCATACCGTCCCCGATGTCTATGACGCCGTTTTCGTTTTTAGGAACTCCGGTGCGATCACCCCCGGCTCTCCCCGTTTTGCCGGGGAATCTCAGGATTTTCACGGTTCGCCTTGTTTCGGCGCACATTACGCCCCGAGATACTGCGAGTGTGTCGGGCAGAGGAATCCGTGATTTCGTACAGTGGTTGCACCAGAAATGGGTGCACAAGCATCTGAGAAGTGACAGAGAGCGTAGGCGCAGCGGTGTGACGACTGCGTCAGCCACTGTGACGATCCTGCGCCGGCCACTTAAGTGGCTGTCTGTCAAAAGTGCAAGGGCACGTTGCCGCGCCCCTGAGATAGCGGGATTACCAAGCGCGGTGGTGACCGACGGCAATATAGAGATGGAGATCACATGGCTACCATTCGTAAAGAGACAACTGTTTCAGCGTCCCCGGCCGATCTTTGGGCCAAGATAATCGACGATCCCAACATATGGCCCGACTGGCTGACTCCGGTGCGCGGCCTTGACGAAGTAGTCGAGGGCAAGGTTCGCGCCGGCCTGACCTTCTCAGCTCGAGTCGGCAAGCTCAGCGCCAAGATCAAGGTGCGAAAAGTGTCGCCCGGTAAAGAGATACAGTGGAGTGGCGGCCCGGGGATGATGCTGGCCATGGGCTCCGGCATGAAGGGCAAGCTCGTATTCACTCCGTCCGGCGAGGGAACCAAGGTCAACCTGACCATGGTCACACCCATGATGTTCGCGCCGATGATGAAGATGATGACCGGCCTCAACACCGGTGACGAGATGACCAAGACCATCGCCAACATCAAGAGGCTGGGAGACGCTTAACCCGTCACTCCAGCCACGGCCCGAATGAGGCCAGGCCGAGTCGGTCGAATCGGACCAGATCGATCGCATCGAAACGACGCCCGCGCGCTTCCGCACGGGCGTTGCGCGTCTGTCTGCATCTTATTCGTGTCTATTCAACTGGCGAAACCATCACGAATGGTGAGTCGGCAAGGTCCGTGCAGCCTTCGATGTCGTGGTCGAAGTAGTCGTTGCGTCCCACGTCCAGGCGTCTGAACGTATCGGGGACTACGAACGGCCACATTATGTCGGCTTTGTGGTCGTCGATGTGTCCGCGGAGGCCGTCACCCACGAAGTTTGGCGCGCATGATGGGACGGCGCCGATGGTGTGCAGCACCTCGTGGATTATGGTGTAGTCGGCGTCTTTCGGCTTCAGGTCGAATCCCGCGAGGCTGCCGGGGCAACTGCGGGTCAGGTGGGCGACGGCAATCTTCCTGTCGCCCGTTGTCCCGCCCCGTCCGCACACGTTCGGCTCACTCAGGCCGTCATAGTAGATGGCATAGACGCGGTTGGGCCGGTCGAACCCTCGGAGACGCAGTTCGGACTGTATGAGCCGCCAGGGCGACGAATCCTCGCGAAGTATCTGGAACTCGCCTTTATCCAGCTTGATGAAGCTGACATCCGGCTCGCCCTGGAACGTATCAAAACGAAGCGTCCGTCCCCCTGTCTGACCGTCGAACCATGACTGGATGGCCTTAACCGAACGCGCGATTGAGCCGTTCGTGTCGCGCTCGAGGTCCGCCGAGTCGCTGGCGAGCAGGTAGACGACGTGGATCTTGTGGAGCAGCGGGTCATCGTCGTCCGGCCGGTCTGCGAATGAGCGCTCGCCGAGCGGAGCAGGCGGCGGCGTTGGTGTGGGTAGCGGGGTGGCCGTTGGTGTGGGCAGGGGGGTTGCTGTTGGCTGTGGAGTGGCAGTCGGCGTTGGCGTTGGCGTCGGAGAGGGCGTTGGCGTCGGAGAGGGGGGAGGCGTCGATGTAGCGGTTGGCGTGGCCGTCGGCGCTGGAGTTGGTGTTGGGACGGGAGTGGCCGTTGGCGATGGTGTCGCGGTTGGGGCCGGCGTGGCTGTCGGTACCGGTGTCGGGGTGGGAACCGGGACGGGAGTTGCCGCTGGGACCGGCGTGGCCGTTGGTGGAACTGGCGTTGGCGATGGGACTGGCGCCGCGGTCGCTTCGAGCGCGGTCGGGACCGGACCGGGGACGCCGGCAGGCGTGGCAGCGTCGCCGTTTGAGCAGGCTGCCACCGTAGTGAGAATGAGCGCGGCGATCAGGAGTAGTTTCAAAGTAGTGGGATTTTACGTTGGCCCGTGGACAGGCGCGCCACCGTGAAGGCCGCCAGTTTGTTGGGCTGGGTTACCTAACCGTTAGCTGTCCCTGTGGCGCTGTCTTCCGGGATGTATCCGATGACTTCGCGTGCGTGCATGAGGTCCCGATAGCCCAGTTTGTTGTTTGACGTGAAGAAGAAAATATCGAACCTGACGGCATCGGGGGCCTCGATGCATTTGATCGCCATTTGCCGGGTATCGCGATGGCTCAGCCATATGGCCTGTCCGCGGCCGGGGGCGGCTCGGTTCTCGGCGTTGCAGCCGCCGATGCGCAGGCAGATGACCGACATATCCGATGTGTTGACGAAGTAACGGCCGAGGTCTTCCGCGAAGAGCTTGCTGACGCCGTAGAGGGTGATCGGCTTCGGCTCGGATTCGTGAGTGAGCATATCCCAGGAATCGGGCGCCTTCGCCGGGTCGCCGGACGCAAGCTCTCGATATGGCGACTCATTCTCATAGCCGTTGATGGTGGCGCCGGAGCTGGCCAGAACGACGCGCCTGACGCCGGCCTGCCGGGACGCTTCCAGCACGTTGTATGTGCCGATGATGTTGTTTCGCAGCATCGCCTCCCAGGGCGCGTTCATCCCGTCCGTGGAGTTCACTCCGCCGTCGGCGGCGAGGTGGACGACGGTGTCGATGCCCTCGAAGGCGGGCCGGATCGCGTCGAAGTCGGAGATGTCTGCCCTGAAGACCCTTTCACCGGGCAGACCCATGACCCCGCTGCGGGAGAGTGCGGACAGCTCGTAGCGTTCGGCAAGCGCCGGCCGCATTGCGCTGCCCACTGCTCCGTTCAGTCCGGTAACCAGTACTCGTCGTGCCATCGCTTTTCTCCAGATGCTCGCGGCCGATGTTACGGCATGAGGCCGCCGGTGGACTCCGGAAGGTCATCAAAGTCCGGGGGGATCCCGCCCGCGTCACCGTCTTCCAGGCCGAGCGCGATGGTGGGCTTCGCAACCGGGTAGACGGCGCTCTCGTACGTGCCGCCGTCGACGCTGATGCCGTTAGGCTCGGAAAACGGCGCCGAGTCGTAGCGCGGGGTCGCGGTCATCACGTCGTGGCCCAGCCGGGTCAGGGCGTCGCGGGTCTCTTTGCCGAACCTGCCATCCAGAAGCACCCGGTCCGTTTCGACATGGATTCTTGGGGACTGCACGGCATCCTGCAGTGACATCCCGAAATCGACGAAGTGGACTATCGCCTGGACCACCGCGGTCCAGATACGGCGTCCTCCGGATGCGCCGAGGGCGGCGCGGAGAGCGCCGTCTTGCAACAGCAGCACGGGGACCATGTTGTGCAGGCCGCGGCCTCCGGGCGCGACCGAGTTGACGGTGCCGGGGCCCGGGTAGAACCAGCCCATGCCGTTGTTCATCATCGCCCCAACGCCGGGCGTCACGACGCCGGAGTAGCCGTGGAGGGTCTGCGTCAGCGAGACGGCCCCGCCCATCGCATCTACGATGGAGAGGTGGGTGGTCCCGGCGTCCGGACCAAGGCCGGCGGGCTTCGGATAGCCTGCCGGCTTTGCCGTCCCCGTATGCGCCCACGGGTCTCCAGGCTCCGTCTCCGCCGCCAGCCTGCCTATCTCCGCGGCGCGCTTCGCGGCGTACTCGGGGTCCATCAGCACGTCTGCCGGCCCGCCGTCCGGAGCGCAGTCGCCCAGGTATGTGAAGCGGTCGACTGCCGCCATCTTTATCGCCTCGGCGATCACGTGGAGCGAGTCTTGATTGCCGTATCCGAGCATGCGCAGGTCGAAATTGCTGAGGATGTTCAGTATCTCGATTAGCGTCGGTGCTGCGCCGGGACCGGGAACAGCGAGGACCTCAACGTCGCGATAGCTCGTGCGCAACACCTGCTCATATACAACCGCTTCGTAGGCGGCGAAGTCCGCTTCGCTCAGGCGCGCTCCGTTGGCCCGCGCGTCCTCTGCGATGCGCTGCGCCGGCTCGCCGCGATAGAACGCGTCAGGTCCGCCATCCGCTATCAGGCGCAGCGTCCGGGCGTAGTCTGTCTGGACGAGGCGCTCGCCGACGGCAATGGGCTGGCCGTTCGGATAAAAGATCGGCGTAGCGCCCGGAAAGCCAAGAAACTTGTCCCGGCCGGTCACGAGGGCCAGAGACATGTGAGGGCCTATTGGAAAACCTTTTTCTGCCAGCTCGATTGCCGGCGCGATGGCGTCCTTGAGATCCATCGTTCCCCAACGGGCGAGCGCGGCCGATAGTCCTGCGACGGTTCCCGGCGTCGCGATGGCGCTGTGCCCATCCAGGTGGGCGTTGTTCCTGACCTCCGGCCAGTTGTAGCGCGACGAGAAGCGGAGCGTGCCGGTCCCGAGCGCCTCGGGCTGCGGCAGAAGTTCGTACATGTCGTCCGTGGCCGCAAGCGGCGCCTTCATGCCGTAGTCGACCGCGCCTTCCGTGCCGCCGCCCAGTCGCACGATCATCTGCCCGCCGCCGCCGATGCCGTTCATCAGGGGCTGGACGACGCCCATCGCGAAGGCCGTCGTGACCGCGGCGTCCACGGCGTTTCCGCCCTTCGCCAGCACTTCCAGGCCTGCCCGCGCGCCGAGCGGGTGCTGGGCGACGACCATGCCCCGCGTGGCGGTGATCGGCTCGTTGGCCAGGATGGGTCT
>JADFPB010000232.1 GCA_022562515.1 Chloroflexota bacterium
CAGGTTCGTCGTGTAGCCGCCATAGGAGGTGATCATGACGAACTTTTCGGCAGGCTTGCCGATCGCTTCCAGGAGCGTGTCGACCGAGACGCCTCTCCAGGTCGAGTCCAACTTCGACCACTTGGTGACGCAGTGGAGGTCGACTGTGATCACCTCGTTGGGAAGCGCCATCAACTCGTTCCAGTCCCACCTGGCAAGTTGCTCTGTGCCGCGGCTGATCGTGAACTCCCATGTGTCGGTCTCGATCTTCGGCGCTGGCCCTGCTGTGAGGGTCGGAAAGCCGGTCTCGTAATACTGTCCGGGAGGTATCTCCCGCGGTGGTTCCGGGCGTCTAAGGCCGAAAAAGCCTCTGGTAACCAAATTGCTGTCCTCAGGAAACGGGGCGTCTGGAATGCGGGTGTAAGTGTAACGGCGGCTGCTGTCAACGTGGATTCGATGGCCGG
This sequence comes from Chloroflexota bacterium, assembly GCA_022562515.1. Taxonomy (GTDB): domain Bacteria; phylum Chloroflexota; class Dehalococcoidia; order Lucifugimonadales; family Lucifugimonadaceae; genus UBA1151. The sequence goes on from JADFPB010000232.1 coordinate 444, forward strand.
GTCACACAGCTATACTCGGCGACTCATCTTGTCATGTGAAAGTGGAGCGGGAAATGCGACTAAAAGATAAAACGGCAATCATCACGGGGGCCGGCAATGGAATTGGCAGGGCTACGGCGGAACTTTTTGCCGCAGAGGGAGCGAACATAGTTGTCGCTGAGCTGGAGACGGAGGCCGGGGAAGAGACCGTCCGGAGTATTACGGCCGCCGGAGGGGCGGCTGTTTTCCAGCATACCGATATCTCAGATGAAGACTCGGTGCGGGCGGCCGTCGGCGCCGCGGCCGGCGAATACGGGGGCATCGACATCCTGGTGAACAATGCCGCCGCGTTCGTATTCGGGAAGATCGAGGACATCACAGACGCCGACTGGCATCGAGTGCTGGGGGTCAACGTGATCGGCACCTCGCATTGCGTGCGCCATGTGCTGCCCGTGATGAAAAGCGGCGGCGGCGGCTCGATCGTGAATATTGCCTCCGTCAGCTCATTCATCGCCCAGCCGGAGTTCATTCCATACAACGCGTCCAAGGGCGCGGTGCTCCAATTGACCCGATGTCTTGCGATGGACCTTGCGCGGCACAACATCCGGGTAAACGCGATCTGCCCCGGCTCGATCAAGACAAGGGCCACGGACGTTCATATCCGATCCCTTGGCCTGGAGCCTGAAGAGTCTTACGACGAGTTTGGCCAGGATGCCTTGATGAAGCGGATGGGCGAGCCGTCGGAGATCGCCTACGGGGCGCTGTTCCTGGCGTCTGACGAGTCATCGTTCATGACCGGCGCCCACGTGGTGATCGACGGCGGAGCGACTATCGATTAGTCATGCCCGCCGGTCTCTGGATGCCGGAGGCCGCCAGCCGGAAACCAGTCAAGCAGCGGGTTTGTAGGTGAAACCCTCACGATAATCGGGGGCGTGGCACTATGGAGAATCGGTGCGGCCGTCTACTTTGAGGGTGTGGTGCTTTCAACTGGCCGGCTTACCGGCGGACTGTTCGACAGGCTTTTTTTTCGGGCTATTGCTCGGGGCGTGCCGAAATCGACGGTTCGCCGCGGGCCTGGCGCGCCCGAATCTTCCTCTCGCCGCGGGCGTGAGCGCGGGATAAGCTCGATCGATACGGCGATCGTGATGATCTCACTAATCATCGTCGGGGCGGTGACTGCGTCGGCGCTTCTGAACGTCGCGCTGTTCGGGGCTGAGGAGACCAAGGTCGCGTCTTTCGGGGCGATCGAAAAAATTCAAGGGGCGCTGGTGATCCGTGGCGGCGCCTCGGCGATTCGAGGTTCAGTGGACGTCGACGGCGATGATGTGATCGTGATCTCACCCGGCTCGGTGGATCAGAATGCCGTCGTAACGGTGAAGTTCCTCGTGACCGGCTCCGCGCCCGAGAGCGTCGTGGACCTGACGCCTCCGTACACCTTTGACTCCGCGGGCACGGATCCTGATGCCAGCGGACTGTCGCCCGGGTCCATCATGTCGTTCACAACTGTAGACGTTATTGTCACCGAGGCGGCATGGACCGTCGCTTTCATCGGCACGAACGACGGCGACTATCTCCTCGAAGACGGAGAGAAGGCCGAGATAACGCTGTGGCTGCAGTCCCAGGACATAGTGAATAATCTGTGGGATCTCGGCGCCGGCGCCGGCGATCCGTTTCTCGATCTGGCGACCGAGTTGTTGCAGACAGATACGCTTTTCGAGATCGGGCTCGACGTTGGCGCGGGCGTCATCACGCTGGGACGGACCACACCAGGCTCGCTGGACCCGATCGTGTTCCTGGAATAGAGGAACATCGGTGCAACAGGTTTGCGGGCCTGGCGCGCGGCAGCTGGCAGCGCGATGGACATCCGGCAGCAGCGGTGGCGCGTCGAATCCAGTGGCAGACTACAATCCATCAGCACGCCGGAAATTGACGCCAGAAGGGGAACCACTTGTCCGTGACACTGACCGAGAATCAGGCTGCGCTCCTGCGCGAGAAACATTTTGCAGAACTGGTGACGCTGATGCCGGACGGCTCGCCGCAGATCACACCGGTCTGGGTCGACACCGACGGCACGAACGTCCTGATCAACACCGCGGCGGGGCGATTGAAGACGCGCAACATCGAGCGTGACCCGCGGGTGGCCGTGGCTGTACTTGATCCGGCCTCACCCTATGAGAGGGTGCTGAATATCCGTGGCCGCGTCATCAGCGTCAGTCCTGAAGGTGCTGATGACCACATCGACTCGCTTGCCAAGAAATACATGGGGGTGGACTCGTATCCGGGCCGTGACCCGGCCGAGCAGCGGGTGATCCTGACAATTGAAGTGGACCACGCCAGCGGCAGTGTGTAGCTGACGCCGGCGGGGTATTCGATCACCAGTTCGTGAAGGCGCCGTCGTTGCGTTGCAGTTGCGGCGGCCAGCCTGTGGCGCCGGTGACGGCTGCGTCCAGCGCGTCCTGGTCCCACTCGATTCCGAGCCCCGGCGCGTCGTTGGCCCATGCGTAGCCGTCTTCCCACTGGATCTGTACGGGGAAGAGATCTGTGCAGTAGCTTCCAGGCTTTTTCGGCATCTCCTGAACGCCGACGTTGGTCGACGCCATGTCCAGGGCCACGCAGGCTGCGGCGCTTACCGGGCCGAGCGGGTTGTGCGGCGCGATATCGATGTAGTGGGTCTCAGCCCAGTGGGTGATTTTCGCGGCTTCTGTAAGTCCGCCGACTATGCAGAGGTCGATGCGCGCGTAATCGATGGTCTCGTCCTCGATGACCTCGCGGAACGGCCACCTGGTGGCCCACTGTTCGCCGGCCGCGATCGGCAGCTGGATATGGCGCGCGAGCTTGCGGTATGTGCCGGGGTTTTCAGAGCGAATAGGGTCTTCGATGAAGAACGGCTTGAACTCTTCGAGGTCGCGGCACATCTGGATTACGTGCGCCGGGTCGAGCCGGGTGTGTACGTCAAAGCAGATCTGGATGTCCGGGCCGACCGCCTCTCGGACGGCCGCCA
>JADFPB010000233.1 GCA_022562515.1 Chloroflexota bacterium
CCAGGCTGGAAACGTCCATCAAGTCATGGAGACGGAGATCCCCGAGTTGCTGAGCGACGAGACCGGCCTGACGGGCGTCCGCCTGAGCAGGCCGTACGAAGGCTCGGACACGATCGACATAGACGGCATTTTCATCGAGATCGGCGCCGACCCGAGAGTCGAGATTCCTCAGGCGCTCGGCGTAGAGCTGAATCCCGAGACGAACGAGATTCACGTCGACCGCGCCATGAAGACCAACATCACCGGCATCTACGCGGCGGGCGACCTGACCGACGGGTCGGGCAACCTGAAGCAGACCATAACGGCGGCAGCGCAGGGCGCTATCGCAGCTCTCGCCGCCTACGAGCATGCCTCAGAGATCAAGGCGGAGAAGGCCGAGGCCACTACGGTAAGCGCCGGCGGCTAACCCGGGCGACACCCCCGCGCAGCATAAAGACAACCCCGAAAGGCCGGCGCCCACAGGCCGGCCTTTCTGGTTCACGATATGGAGATGCGCAAAGGGCCCGCGGGACGTATGAGCAAGCAAGCTTCGGCCGCGGCCCGGACGAGTTCGGCGCCGCTCCTGCCCATCTGCCCTCAAGCCGATTCAGTACACTGGTTGCCAGGCGCGATGGGTGCGCCGGAAGGTCGCAATCATGTTCAGTCGGGTCCTCGCACCGCTCGACGGATCTCCGGCAGCCACTGAAAGACTGCGGGACATAGGCGCGCTCTGCAAGTATTTCGACGCAGAGCTTGTGCTGCTCATGGTTATGGACGCCCGGCAACAGGACGCGATGATCGTCGACCTCCCAACCGGACCCGTGACCGCCAGGGGCGAAGTGATCGACCCCGCAGACATCAATCGACGCTCGCAAATCTACCTGGATCGAGCCATGGTCATCCTGTCGCGCGCTGGTATCGAGGTACGCAGCGAGCAGATGGAAGGGACCGTCGACGTCGCCATTCTCCGTGCTGCGAGCAAACATGAATGTGACCTGATCGCCATTTCGCCGAGCACTCATCAGACAAGTCGAAGAATCTTTATCGGTAGCACGACCGAGCGTGTGGTGCATTCATCTCCCATCCCGGTCTTCGTAGTCAACGAGGGAAGCGGTGCACCTTTCTCGTCGACCGGGAAAAAGAAGGCAGACGGCGGCACCGTTCTCGTTCCGCTGGATGGATCCAGGGATGCCGAGGCGCCTCTCGCCTTCGCATCAACACTGGCCGGCAAAATTGGCGCCAGACTCAGAGTTGCATCGATTGCCGCCCCCTCCCTGGAGGCCGGGGAGGCCGGCAAACTGGAACTCAGCGACACTCTGGCAGATATAAACCATTATCTCGGCCGTTTAGTTCGCCACGTCACCAATCAGGGTGGACAGGCAGACTATGAAGTAGCTATCGGTGACCCCGCGGTAGAGTTCATCAAGATGGCGAACCGGCTCGACAATCCGACTGTCGTCATGTCTACGCGTCGCCGGTCCGCTGCAAGCAGACGCCTGGTCGGCAGCTTCGCCGATCGCGTGGCGCAAAAATTAACCCACCCGCTCTTCATCGTGCCGCGGGATTCATAACGCACTGGAACCGGCTCTCAAAGGCGAAATCTGCCGGTTGCCACCCAGTCCCGGTAGGCGGATTCACGACGAATTTCGTCAGGTCAACTCATATCGTGGAGTGAGAGTGCCTTCCGACTGGAACACATTATGGATTTCGAAGGACCGGGCAAACCCCAGCCTCTGCAATGGGATGGGCGAAGGATTATCGCACTGCGCGGTGAACTGCGCCTGACGCAGGACGAACTCGCGCGCATGCTCCAGATAAGACCGAAGACCCTGCGCGACTGGGAAGACGGTCGCGGCTACGCTGTCGCACAGGCAGTCCCGCGCCTCGACAGGCTCGAGAAGAGGCTGGGCAAGTCCCAGGCGATGAACGAGTCACGTAAGAAATCAGGCAATCCAACTGCCGGCTCGCCGAAAGCGCAGCTGGCAGCGCCACTGCGCACCCGCCGATCCGCCCGCGTGCGCCTGTCACCGGCCGCCAGGAACGCCGAGCGAGTACAGAAGGCCCTGGAGATCCAGAGGCTCCTTCGCCGCCTGGGCTGATTTTCTGCGCGGGCGCCCTCCGGCGGGGCCGACCTCTTTCCACTCGCCACCCAATGCTTGTCATTCTGGGCGGAGTCCCGATTCAGATCAGGACCGAGTCGGCACCCCCGCGTCCCGCAGCAGCACACGCAGTTCCTCCAGAAGATCATCGCTCGGCCGGACCGACGGCGGCCTCGGCGGCCCGGCGGGGATTCCCACCGCCTCCATCGCCGCCTTGATGAACGGCCCCTCGCCGCCCGTCTGCGCCGCCACCTTCGACGGCCACTTGAACTCGGCCAGCCGCGCCTCGACCGCCGTGTAATCACCCGCTTCCAGCAATTTCCACACGCCGGCCATGTACTCAGGCCAGAAGCCGCTCAAATGCGTGATGAACCCGGTCGCACCCAGCATGTGGCTCCACACCGCGCGATTGGAGTTGTCGATAATCGCCAGCTCATCCTTCAGCGCCATCAGCACCCGGCGATAGGCGGCGTCATCAGGCGACGACCACTTCAGCGAGCGAACGGCCGGCATGGCCGCGAGCGTGTTCAGAAGCCCGTCGCTCATGTGCAGGCCATCCCACCACGTGTGATAGATCATCAGCGTGATCGACGATTCGCCGACCACCAGCTCGAACAGCCGCTCAACGTCCGCCTCGGTGGCGTCGTAGTAGTACGTGGGTCCCAGCTGAACGCCCTGCAGCCCGATCGCCTCCGCGTGCTTCGCCAGCTCGATGATCGACCGGGTATCCGTATGCTGGATGCTGGCCAGCACCGGCGCCCTGCCCGCGGCCGCCTCGAGCGCGGCTGTCATGACGTCCTTGCGCTCTCCGATGTTGAGTACCGGGTGCTCTCCGCCCGCGCCGCCAACCAGTAGCGAACCCGCGCCGGTTACAACGCCCCGGTCCGTCATCAGCCGGATGTTGTCCGCAAGCCCCTCGAGGTTCAGAGCGAAGTCCTCATGAAACGGCGTCGCAACGGCCACCATGGGACCGCGCAGCCACTCGTGAATCCGCTCGGGGTCAAAACTACTCGCGCTCATTTTTTATCCTGCTGAACGGGTGATTTGGGCTGCGATGGGCTGATGATCGCCGCAAAGGTTAACCCAACCGTCAGCAGGCGACCGGCTCACAACGCAAAACGGCCCGCCCGAGGCGGACCGTTTGCATATTCATCAGGATGGTCGGGGAGCCGGGATTTGAATTATGGGCGAGGCGTTCCAAATCGTTCCCATCCGTGCGGTTTTCCGTTCAAATCACCCATGCCGTGTACCCGGCTGTTCCCAACCGTTCCGTGTAGGTTGCTGTAAAGGTTGCTGTAGATCA
>JADFPB010000234.1 GCA_022562515.1 Chloroflexota bacterium
GGGCTTCGCGGGAGGGCAGGTTTCAAACCTGCGCCTACCAGCGGTCAGGGTGTTGTTGTTGGATTGCTCAGTCCAGTTGCCGAAGTTCGCTGACGAGGTCGGCTACCGACGATTTGGCGTCTCCGAAGAACATGGACGTGTGATCGAGGTAAAAGAGGTCGTTGTCGATGCCGGAGAAACCGGGCGCCATGGAGCGCTTGAGGACGATCACGGCGCCCGCCTTGTCAACGTCGAGTATGGGCATGCCGTAGATGGGACTTTCGGGGTCGGTGCGGGCGGCCGGATTGGTGACATCGTTGGCGCCGATTACGACCGCTACGTCCGTGCGCACGAACTCGGGGTTGGACTGGTCGAGGTCGAGGAGCTGCTCGTATGGCACGTCGGCCTCGGCAAGCAGGACGTTCATGTGGCCGGGCATTCTTCCGGCAACCGGGTGTATGGCGTACTTGACCGAGATGCCGCGGTCCTGGAGCAGGCCGGCAAGCTCTTTGACTGCGTGCTGGGCCTGCGCAACGGCCAGGCCGTAGCCGGGGACGAACATGACCGATTGCGAGTAGCCGAGGATCATGGCGACGTCTTCTGCTGTGGCGGACCTGTATGGCCGCTCGCCGGGCGTCCCTGACGCGCCGTCGACGGTCGCGGTGGCGCCAAAACCGCCGAATATGACGTTTGCGAGCGAGCGGTTCATCGCCTTCGTCATGATCCGGGTGAGGATCAGGCCGGATGCGCCGACGAGCGCGCCGGCGATGATCAGGATGTTGTTTTGCAGCACGACGCCGGCAGCCGCAGCGGCGATTCCAGAGTATGAGTTCAGGAGGCTGATGACGACGGGCATGTCCGCGCCGCCTATCGGGATGACGAGCAGGACGCCGAACAGGACGCTGAGCAGGCCGACGGCAAGGAATATCTCTGGTTGGTCCGGCTCAACTACCAGCCAGGCCGAGAGGCCGATGATGACGCCGAGGATGGCGGCGTTCAGGATGTTTCGCAGGGGCAGCAGGACCGCTCGCGATGTGACGAGGCCCTGGAGTTTTCCGAACGCGATCAGGCTGCCCGTGAGCGTGAGCGCGCCAAGGACGGTGCTGAACAGGGCGATTATGGCGACGTCTACCGGCACGTCGTCGAGGTCGACTGAGCGGATTAGCTCGCCAGCGGCGACGAGCGCTGAGGCTGCTCCGCCGAAGCCGTTGAGTACGGCCACCATCTGGGGCATGGCGGTCATCTTCACGGTGCGCGCGATGACCAATCCGATGACTGCGCCGATGGCTATGCCGATCGCAATCCATTCGTACTCGATGATGTCGCGGCTTACGAGTGTGGCCGCGATGGCGATGAGCATGCCAAGCGCGGAGAAGCGGTTGCCCCTGCGCGCGGTGCGTGGTGAGCCCAGATATTTCAGGCCCAGGATGAAGAGGATTGCGGCCACTACGTAGAGGCCGTTTATGAGATTGAGGACGTCCTGGTCACTCAATTTTTATCGCCCGAATCTTGAGGGGAGTCCGGTTTCTTATCGCGTTGCTGGGATTCACGGCTGCGGAACATCTGGAGCATGCGGTCTGTGACGAGGAAACCGCCGACGACATTTACGGTGGCGAGGGCTACTGCGCCGGTGCCGAGGACTATTCCGAGGTCCGAGTGGCCGCGGCCGGCCACTATGACGGCGCCGACCAGGACGATTCCGGAGATGGCGTTGCTGCCGGACATCAGCGGCGTATGGAGCGTTGGCGGCACCTTTGTTATCAGTTCGTAGCCGACGAAGATGGCGACGACGAAGATGGTTACCGAGATGAGGAGTGGGTCTGGCGTTGGCATGGAGGGTTATCCGGGTGCTATCTGGCTTGCTCTTCTGGAGCGCCGTCTTGCTGCGCTGGAATTAGCGAGTCCTGGTCGCCGTAGACGACGCGGCCGGCGTGTGCCACGCATGCTTTGCGGACGACCTCGTCGGTGAAGTCAAGGGTCAGGCCCTCGTCGCCGATGATCAGATCGAAGAGCGCGTTGAGGTTTCTGGAGTACATCTGGCTGGCGTGCAGCGGCATGGACGCCGGGACGTTGAACGGCCCGTGGATTGTGACGCCGTGGACAGTGACGGTTTTTCCGGGGTCGGTCAGCTCGCAGTTGCCGCCGGTCTCTGCCGCGAGATCGACGATGACGCTGCCGGGCCGCATGCCCCTGACCGCGTCGGCGGTTATCAGGAGCGGGGCGGGCATGTTGGGAATCGCCGCGGTGGTGATGATTACGTCGGATGTGGCGGCGTGCTCCGCGATTACCGCTCGCTGGCGTGCCTGCTCGTCCTCGCCGAGCTCGCGGGCGTAGCCTCCTTCGGCCTGGGCGTCCGCCGCCGGGGTTTCAACGAACGTCGCGCCGAGGCTCTCTACCTGTTCTTTCGTGGCGGCCCTGACATCGAACGCTTCGACCACCGCGCCGAGCCGGCGTGCGGTCGCAATGGCCTGGAGGCCCGCGACACCTGCCCCTAAAACGAGCACGCGGGCGGGCGGGATGGTGCCGGCCGCGGTCATCATCATGGGCAGGAATTTTCCAATCGTGTCGGCCGCCATCAGGACGGCCTTGTATCCGGCGAGAGACGCCTGGGATGAGAGGACGTCCGCGCGCTGTGCGCGGGCGATACGGGGTATGAGTTCCATCGAGAACGCCGTGACCCCCGATTCGGCGAACCGCTTCAGGAGGTCTTCACTGGCGGCGGCGCGAAACATGCCGGCCAGAACGGTGCCGGAGGGCAGCAGGCCAAGCGTCTCCGCCGGGGGTGGCCCGACAAGCGGAAGAAGCTCGACATCGGATAGCGCGGCAGAAACGCCGGGCGCGATAACCGCTCCAGCGTCTTCGTAAGCTGAGTCGGGGAATCCGGCGGCGTCGCCGGCTCCGGACTGGACCCTGATGGCGTGCCCGGCGCGGGAGAGGCGGCTTACTGTTTCTGGGACGAGGGCGACTCTTGTTTCGCCTTCGGCCTGTTCCGTAAGGACAGCGATTTTCATTCCGACCTTCAATGTTAGTTCTTTCGTCGCTTTGGCGGCTGGCCTGCAGCGTGAGATTCCCGTGATTTTGGAGCCGGCCCGGAACCGTGATGGCTGGATATGCGCGCGACGCGGGAGTAGGCTTTGGCCCGTTTCGAGCCGGGTTGCACATCACCCGGCAAATGGGCCAGGTGAGACGGAGCAAAATCCGCAGTGAAGATCACATCGATAGACGCATTCGCCATCAAGATGGAGGAGGGGACCCACGGCAATGTTCGCGGCGGAAATCAGCCGGATCGCGATGAGTACGGGAGCTATTTCATTGCCAGGGATTCCTGGACATCG
>JADFPB010000235.1 GCA_022562515.1 Chloroflexota bacterium
GGGAGCTTTACAAGGCTCAGCGAGCGCTACGGGCAACTGCGGCGAAACACGGCATCGCGCTGGAGTTGTTCCACGGGCGCGGCGGCACGGTTGGCAGGGGTGGGGGGCCGACGCGCGACTCGATACTCGCTCAACCGTCGGCGACCGTGGACGGGCGGATCAAGATCACCGAGCAGGGAGAAGTGATCTCGGATCACTATGCCAGCCGGGGGCTGGCGGAGAACCATCTCGAACTGATGCTTTCCGCCGTTACGGAGGCGTCCCTGTTGCACACGGAGCCGCGTCACGGGCCCGAGGTGATGGAGCGCTGGTCGAACGTCATGGACCGGCTTTCGGGGATCGCGTATCAGAAGTACCGCTCGCTGGTGGAGCGCGAGGGTTTCGTCGAATATTTTCTCACTGCGACGCCTGTTGATGAGCTCGGGAAGATGAACATCGGCTCCCGCCCGGCGCGCCGGGGCGGCCAGATCACGGGAATTGACGGACTGCGCGCCATCCCCTGGGTATTCGGCTGGACGCAGTCCCGGCAGATCGTCCCCGGCTGGTATGGCGTGGGGACCGCCCTCTCCCAGATGCGTGCGGACGGCTTTGCCTCAGCGCTCGATGAGATGTACGGGGACTGGAGCTTCTTCCAGACGTTCATATCCAACGTCGAGATGCCGCTGGTCAAGTCGGATGTGGAGATCGCGCGCCGCTACGTCGGGGAGCTGGTGCGGCCAGAGCTGCACCCGATATTCGACGACATCGCGGCAGAGTTCGAGCTGGCTCGCGGCGCGGTGCTCGAGATCACGGGGCAGGCGGAGTTGCTTGATCACCAGCCGACCCTGCAACGGACGCTTCGGGTCCGGGCGCCGTACATCGACCCGCTCAACTACCTTCAGATAGCGCTGCTGGCGCGGCACAGATCGGGGTCTGAACAGGACCCGCTGCTGGAGCGAGCGTTGCTATTGAGCGTCAACGGAATCGCGGCCGGCCTTAAGAACACCGGCTAGGGTCAGCCTTCGGGATCGTAGATCTCCGCCGTGGCGCTGTTTTCCAGCCGCCGATTTTCGGTAAAAGCGGCGCCGCCTACGACCAGCACCCGCCCGTCTGCCAGCGTTGTCGCGGTAGTCGCCAGCCGCCTTTCCGCCATGGCGGGAATGAGCGACCATTCCTCCGTTTCCAAGTTGAATATCTCGCTCGAGTCGAGCTGGCGGAAACTCGAGCGGCCGCCGACCATGATTACCCGTCCGTCTGCCAGCACGGTTACAGAGGGGCCTTCCCTGATGAGCGAGTTCGTTCCGGAGGGCCGCCAGATGTCTTCGTCGGGATAGTAGATTTCTGAGCGGGGGTTTTGCGAGGCGCCGCCGGATGCAAGTATGCGGCCGCCCGGCAACCCGGTCAGGGCGTGCCCCTGCCGACGGGTGACCATGGCGTCTATTGCGGTCCATTCCATGATTTCCAGGTCCAGCAGGAGGGCAGTTTGGAGGGCGTTGAAGTCCCTTCCATCCGGGGCCAGGCCTCCGGAAACCAGCACGTGTGACTCATCAAGCAGCACGGCCGCGTGGCGGACCCGGGTGCCGTCGATCTGAAGGGGGCCTTGCGGGAGGGGCGGTCCGCTGCTCCAGGCCATCGCCTCCGGATCGAAGAATTCCACCGCTCCTGCATCCACCGGGCCTGTGTCTATTCTGGCGGAGAGATCACCCTGATTCCCTGCCGCGATCATGACACGGCCATCCGGCAGCAGCGTTGCGGTGTGAAGTGTGTGTGCTGAGGCCATGTCCGGCAGGACCGACCATGTTTCCGATTCGGGATCGAAGATTTCGGCGCTGCTGAGGGGATCGCCGCCGTTTTCGCCTCCGGCAACCAGCACCTTGCCGTCTTGCAGCAGCGTTGCGGTGGCGTTCAGCCGCGGAGTGGCGAGAGCGCCTGCATCCGACCATGTCTCTGAGTCGGGGTCGTAGATCTCCGTGCTGGCGAGCGCGTCTCCGCCCTGCCTGCCGGTAATTCCGAGGATTCGTCCACCCAGCGCTCTGAACAGGCCGGTTGGCAGACTCCCACCGGCTACGAGAACCCTGCCATCCTGGAGGAGGACTGCTACGTGGCTGCTTCTGGGCTGGCCGGGCGGAGCGGTGGGAATCCAGCTACCAGGCGGAGTGGGGGTCGCCGGTACCGATTGCTCGGCTCTCGCGCCACCAGGAGCCCTGGCGATTGGCGGCACGATGGGCGACGGCAAGACCGTCGGCACTTGAGTAGGTATGACTGCAACGCTGGCCTCCACGCCGCAGGTGATTAGCGTGGCCGCCACGATGGCCGCGATGAGGCTAATCCAGGGTCGGCGATGTCTGGTGCGCCTGATCAACGTTGTCCTGGATCGAATATCTCTACCGAACGATGGATCCCGCCGCTCCCATCGGGTCCGAACTGCCCTCCGCCGGGCGTGCCTCCCACAACGAGGACGCGACCGTCAGGCAACACGGTCATAGAGTGGCCGCTTCTTTCGTTCTCCATCGGTGCGGCGGCCTCCCATGTTGCGGAATCGAGGTCAAGAATCTCCGCGGATGCGAGCTGGCCAATGTTGGGCCCTCCCCAGCCTCCCGTTATCAGGACCCGTTGATCAGGCAGGGCCACCGCCTCGTGATTTTGACGCCGTTGCAGGTTGGCGCCTCCGCCCAGCCAGATGTCCTCTTCCGGATCGTAGATCTCGGCGAGCGGCTGTGGACCCTGGCCGCCGACGGCGACTATCCGGCCGTCATCCATCAGGGTCGTGGTGTGGCCGCGCCTTGCGCTGAACAGGGGCGACCGCTCGATCCACTTGCCTTCAGCCACATCGAACGCGAACGTCGTGTTTAGATCGGGCAGGCCGCCGCTGCCGAAGCCTATCCCCCCGACCACCAGCACGCCGTTGTCGCCGAACGGCACGGCGCCGTGCCAGGCCCTTGTGCCGCCGTTGATGATGTCTGGCGGAAGAGGAGCGATGACTTCCCAGGAGTTTGTTTCCGGATCGAATATCTCGGCGCTATCGGTCAGGAGGTCCGGGTAACCTTCGCCATCGAAACCGCCGGATACGAGGACGCGCCCGTCGGCCATGAGCGTTGCGGTATGGCGGCTTCGGCGCGCAGCCATCGGGGGGAGCGGCTGCCACTGATCCAGTGCGGGATCGTAAATTTCGGCGGTCGCGAGGTCGTCTTCGACCGTGTTTTCACCGCCGGTGACAAGCACCCGGCCATCACCGACGACGACGGCCCGCGCGTTTGCTCTCGGCGCGTTCATCTGCGCCACGGTCGACCATGAGTCGTTTTCAGGGTCGTAGACTTCAACGGAGGCCAG
>JADFPB010000050.1 GCA_022562515.1 Chloroflexota bacterium
TCAGGTAGTCGGTCATCTCGTCTATCGCGGCGGGAACGGAGCGCGGCTTGCCCTCCAGCGTGGTCTCGCCCCAGCCTTCGATGCCGGTATCGGTGGAGATCCGCACGAGGCGTGTGCGGTTTCGTGGCGCGAACTGATCGACACGTGTGATCTTCAATCTGATGCTCCGCTTCTCGGGAACTCTAAGGGCCGGAATGGCCGGGCAATCATACATCCGGGGGAGGCCGCGGGCGTGGTCTGTTTCAAGCTGCGATATGATGGCGTCATGCCCGTTCGAAGCGGGGTTGCCATTTGCCGTTGGCCAGGACGACGGAGTACTGAGATGACCCAACTGGAGACACTGGAAGCGCTGCCGCAGACCGGCGCCGAGCTGCGAGCCGCCGTCAGGGCGGGGCGCAGGATCCCCACGTCCGGCGTCGCGCCCGGATATGTGCAGGCGAACCTCGCCATACTGCCGCGCGATGTGGCATTCGAGTTCCTCCTCTTCTGCCAGCGCAATCCCAAGCCGTGCCCGATCATCGAGGTGATGGAGCCGGGCCGCTTCGAGCCCGTGATCAGCGCTCCCGGCGCCGACATCCGCACAGACGTGCCGAAGTACCGCATTTTTCGCGATGGCGAACTCGAAGCGGAAGTCGAGACCATCGAGGATATCTGGTCGGACGACCTGGTTACGTTCCTTCTTGGCTGCAGCTTCACCTTCGAGAACGCGCTCATCGAAAACGGAATCGATCTGCCTCACTGGGGCACGGACAAGAACGTCTCCATGTTCACGACCAACATCCAGACCACCCCGGCAGGCCCGTTCTCCGGCCCTATGGTCGTCTCCATGCGCTGGATTCCCCATGACAAGGTCGTGCGCGCCGTCCAGGCGACCTCCCGCTTCCCCGCCGTCCACGGCGCCCCGGTGCATATCGGAGAGCCTTCTGCGATAGGCATCAAAGACACGCAGAAGCCCGACTTCGGCGACGCGTGGATGCCGGCGTCTGACGACGTTCCGGTCTTCTGGGCCTGCGGGGTGACGCCGCAGGCCGTCGCCATGGCCTCCAGGCCGCCCTTGATGATCACCCACGCCCCCGGCCACATGTTCGTCACGGACATGAAGGACGTGGACGTGGCGGTTATTTAACGAGGGTATTTGCCATGCGGCCCCATCCTTCGACCAACTCAGGACGGCGCTCAGGGTGGCGGCTGCGCCGTGGTTGGCGTCCGCCAGACAATGTCCTCAGGTAGCGGCGAGGCTCGCCCCGCCCGCATAACGTCGCCGCCATCGCCGTCGGCATACCGGAGACCCCATGACCAGCATTGAAGAGATCATCCTGCGCAACGACGTCCGCGGCATGCGCCACCTGGCCCCGCACCTGCCTGCCGACTACGCCACGCGGGCGGCGCAGTTCATTCTCGACCGTCGAAAAAGGGTGATGATCGCCACCGGCTTCTACATCCTCTCGGCGGGCGTAATCGAAACCGACGGCCCGCCCGGCGCCGTCGCCATCGGGAACGCGCTGGACCAGCTCGGCTACGAGGTCACATACGTCACCGACGAGCACTGCGTCGAAGCTATCCGGCTTATCGCTGACGACAGCCACGAGATCGTCGAGTTCCCGATCGCCACGCACCACGAATCGGCTGCATTCGCCAACGAGACGCTCGCATCCCGCACGCCGGATGTGCTGATCTCCATCGAGCGCTGTGGAATCTCCGCCGACGGTATCTATCGCAACATGCGGGCCGCCGACATCACGCAGTTCACCGCCAGGATCGATCACCTCTTCGACCAGCATCCCCACTCGGTCGGCATCGGTGATGGCGGCAACGAGATAGGGATGGGCAACCTGAAGGCCGTCATCGAGGAGACGGAAGGCCTGCCGGACATACCGACCGTCACGACGACCACGCAGCTAATGTGCGCCGCCGTATCAAACTGGGGCGGCTACGGACTGGTGGCCGCGTTATCAGCATTGAGCAAAAAGAACCTGCTGCCGACGGTGGAGCAGGAAAACGAGTGGATTAAGAAGCTCGTCGCAGCCGGCGCGGTCGACGGCTTCACCGGCGAGGTGAAACTCTACGTAGACGGCTTCACACCGGAAGAGAACTCCCGCTGCCTCCAGTCGCTGCAGGCGTATTTGAACGAGCAGGGCCTGTAGGCGGCGTCGGCGAGGGATCTCAGCCCACGGGGGTCCCGATGCGGAATCGGGACGTCCGACTCGGCCAGCAATCACTCAATCCCTGAGAAGGTGCAGGCCACCGCCTGCGTTTGCCATCACGCCTCGCTCTGCGCCACAATGCTCGTTAGACGTCGACTGACCCCACGGACGCCAGGGCAGCGTACCCGCTGCACAGGAGTTACCTATGGCCAGCGGCGATCTCCAATCCCTTCTCGAAAAGCACCGGCAGTTCTGGAATCGCGAAAGCTCAGACGGGCCGCTGCTGAACGTCTCGCAGTCGAAAGACTCGCTCTTCGCGCCTCTTCACGGCATCAGCATCCCGCTCGCCGACGGCACCATTCTGTCCACGCAGGGCGAGCCGCTGACCGCCGACATGATCGACCCGGCGCGCATTCTCGACGTCGAGGAGTACCCGCTCCGGACGCATGAAAGTCTGAACGGCGGACCCCTGATCGAAGGTGATCTCCTGGTCACGCGCGCCCCGCTCGGCAAGATGGTGTGGGTCGAGGCCGTGCTCGGCTGTCCCGTGATTCCCCGGCTCGACACCGGCTCGATCTACTCCGCGCCGTTCCTCGACGGCCTCGATGACATCGGAAAGATCGGCCGGCCGGAAGACAGCCCGTGGCTCGACGTCGTCAGGGAATACTCACGGCTCCTGGCCGAAGGGGCGGACGGCCAGTACCAGGTGGTGCAGTGCCTGCAGCGCGGCCCCATCGACCTCGTGTCGGCGGTGCTGGGCCACGAGGAGATGTGCATGGCCATCTTCGACAATCCGAAAGAGCTGCGGGCCTTGAACGAAATCTGCGTTGAGACCTTTCTCGCCGTCGCACGGGTCCAGCATGACCAGTACCCGGCGCTGGAGGGCGGCTTCACCAACCCCTTCGGCATCTGGGCGCCCGGCACGACGGTGCGGACGCAGTGTGACGTGGCGTCTTCGGTTTCCGCTGCCCAGTACAAGGAGTTCTTCTTTCCCTACGACCGCGAGATATGCAGCAATTTCGACTTTTCCGTGGAGCACCTGCACTCCGGATACCTCCACCACATCGACGTGCTGCTGGAAGACGAATACCCGACCGCGATCCAGGTTTCGCTGGACACCGGCTCAACCCCCAACTCGGTCCACGACCTGATCCCGACATTCAAGCGCGCGCTCGAGTCGAAGCCCCTGATCGTCATGGGGGAGATGACCCGCGACGAGCTGAAAGAGCTGCAGGACGAGTTGCCGTCCAACGGCCTCTGCATAGCGCCATGGCCGTTTGAGGATTAATTACAGACGCCGGGGCAAACACTCATCGCCGCCGCCGGTCGCGGCGCACCAGCGTCTCCTTCACGAAGAAGAACGCTATCCCCGCGCCGAAAATTCCGATTCCACCGGTGACGACCGAAGCGACTGCCAGCGTCGCAACCTGGGCGATCAAGCCGACTATGAACGGGCCTGTGCTGCCGCCGGCGTCGCCGATCAGCCGCCAGACGCCGATGAACTCGCCCCTTCGGTTGGGCGGCGCGAGGTCGACGCCGAGCGTGAAGACGATGCCGCTGCTGATTCCGTTGCCAACGCCGGCCCACAGGGCGACGGCCAGCAACGTGCCGAAGCTACCTGTAATCGGAATCAGGATGAGTGAAGAACCGAGCACCAGAAGGCTCGGCACGAAGACCCACTTCCGGCCCCACCGGTCCATCACGATCCCAACCGGGTAGAAGAAGAGGCTGTCGATGAGCGACGAGGCGCCCATGATGCCGTTGATGGCGCGCACGTCGAGTCCGATCGAGTCGCCCCAGAGCGGGATCAGTATCTGCCTGCCGTTGCGGATCAATTGCAGTGTTATGGCTGCTACCCCGACCGTTGCGAAAACACGCCTGTGGCCGACTATCACGCCCCTGAGGCGGTTGATGAGGGACTCCCCGTCAGGAGCCATCTCGACTGTGCCGCGGTCCTTCAGGAGCACCAGCACGATCACCGCAGTGGCGATGGAAACCGCGCCCTGGACAAAGAACGGCGCCTCCAGCCCGAACTTAAACGCCAGGAAGCCGGCCGAAACGGGACCGACGACGAGGGCGATCCGGTTCACGCCGCCGAACAGCGCCAGCGCACGCCCTCTCGTCTGCACCGGCACGACATCTGCGATATAGGTCTGCCTGGATATGGACCACATCGCGGTAAACCCGCCCTGCGCAAGCCGCATGACGATGAAGAGCGCCACGCTTTGCGCAAATCCGGCCCCGATGGCGGCCGCGCCGATTGCAGCCGTGCCGGCGACCATGGTCCGCTTGCTGCCGAACTTCGAGACCATGAACCCGGACGGCACGTCCATCATCATCGTGCCGATCTCACGCGCCGCTACCGCGACGCCGATGAGCCCGAAGCCGGCTCCAAGGTCTTTCGCGAGCAGCGGGACCTGGACGATTACGAGACCCTGGCCAACCGAGAGCAGGAAGGTTGGGAGGTAAACGGTCCAGAAGAGGGATCGGATCCGGAAGTCGTCTGTGCGCGCAGCGCGGAGGGCGCGGCGGGCGCGGAGGGCGGCGCGGCCCGGAAACTTCGGGGTAGGGCGGCACTGATGAGGGTGAATCTGGCACGGCGGGTCATCGTAACCCATGTGGCGTATCCCAGGTGGCGCGCAGCAAATTGATCGGGGAGAGAACCAGGCCAGAAAAGGGAAAAGGAAGGCCCCGCCATCGATGGCGGGGCCTTTGCATGAGCACTGAATCCCGGTCTAAGCGCCGGGGGATACCTTGAACGATCCCTCGCGGTGCATCACCTCTGCGAGCAGGGCAATGCCGTCGCGCACCTTCTCCGGGGTCTCGTAGCCGAAGCATATCCTGGCGCAGTGGTCGCCATCGCCGTTGGGCGCGAAGGAGGCGCCGGAGTTGAAGCCAACGCCGGCCTCGAATGCGATGGGCATCAACTCGGTGGCGTTCACGTGCTCGGGGAAGGTCAGCCACAGGTAGAGGCTCCCCTGCGGGCTGGTCCACCTGGTACCCGTCCCGCCGAAGTTCTCGCCCAGTGCCGAAAGTATGGCATCGCGCTTGGGGCGGTTCACGGCGTTGATGTGGTCGATGTGCTGATACATCTCACGGTTGAGGAACTCGTAAACGGCCAGTGACGTGAAGTGGTTCGTGCCGGTATGCCTGAAGCTCAGGGCCCGCCTGAGCAACTCATCGCCGGCGACGAAATAGCCAAGGCGCAGGCCCGGGGCAAGTATCTTGGAGAACGAGCCGACGTAGGTCACGATGCCGGAGTCATCGAGCGACCGGAACGATTCTTGCGTCTCGCCTTCATAGCGCAAATCTGTGTAGCACTCGTCTTCGATCAATGCCATGTGATGACGGTGGCAAATGTCCAGAATCGCCTTGCGCCGTTCGGTAGGCAGAGTGGTGCCGGTAGGGTTCTGGAACTCGGGAATCGTATAGAGAACCTTGGGCTTGCGGCCTTCGGCTGTGAGCCGTTCGATAAGCGCCTCGAGTTCTTCAGGAATGATGCTGTCGTCATCCAGCGGCGTGCCCACAACGTCGGCGCCGGCTTTGCGGAATTGCGCCAGCGTGCCCGAGTACACGTAGTGCTCCATGATCACCGTGTCGCCGGGGTTGATCAGAGCCTTGATTACCAGGAAGTTGGCTTCTGCCGAGCCGTTTACGACCGCGATGTTGTCCGGCGATGTCTTGAAGCCGTCGTCCCGCTCCAGCTTGGCTGCAATGAGCTCCCGCAATTCAGGAATCCCGCGGGCGTCCGGGTAGTAGGCCAGGTCGGCGCCCTGCCGCTCCAGCATCGAGGCAAGCGCGTCGGTCAGACCCTTGAAAGGTATTGACGCGGGGTCTGGTTGCGCCGTGGCGAAATCATACTTGGCGTGCTTTGGAATCCTGAGTTCGGTATCTATGGATGCTTCCGAATACAGGTCGGACAGGTCGAACGTTTGTGTGGCCATTCAGAGGGCTCCTGAACTCAGCATTAGTGCGGAGGGCAACTCATCTGAGTTGCCGTAAAGCGGGCACAGTTTAGGTCGGCTGCGCAACGCCGCGCAAACGCCTCCCCTCCGACGAGGGCTCGTAGGGCCGGAAGGGAGACGCTGGAGTAGAGGTGGAGAAATCTGAGATTACGCCGGCGAGGCGCGCGTCGGGTCACTATCCGGCGGCCTGACGCGCGATCAGGGCGGATTGGTCTCCAGGCCGCTTTTCCCCGCCGAAATCCTGGCGGCGGGTGGGCCAACCCGTGGAATCGTGAATGCCATTGTCGTGCCGCGGCCCCTTTCGCTCTTCACCGATATCTTGCCGCCGCGCGCCTGATCTGCCCCTGATAGTTGTACCAGTCGCTGTGTTAGTCCCGGCCGGCTCCGCATCCGGTCTTCACCGCACCTTCACCACCTCTTCACCGCGGGGGGACGATAGTTTTCCGGAGTTGTGTCTTCTCAGGCTTGGGGTGTGTGTGTGTTGTCTCCACGCGGCTGTGGGGCCAACCCCAATGGCGTGATGCGCGCACCCGGGCGATATTTGGAAGAACATGCCGGATGCGGGTGTTCCGGCCATGTACACCATCGCTCCCACCGCCCCTTCTCGAATATGGGAATGGCGGCGCCGGGAAAGAGACCGAGATGATCCGAGAGAACGCCGGCCCCCCTCCGGCAAATTCCGACGAGCGCGGTGCGCGGCCGGGTCGCCGGCCGTTCACGTACTTTGATGCTCCCGGGTCGAGAATTCAGCGCAGGCTCCTTCCCAGCGACAAACTGGCGACCCTGGCGACGCTAGCAACTTTCATCCTGCTTTTTGCCATGACGGTCGGTACCACAATCGCAGTCCGCTCGTTCATCGCTGAGAAAAGCGCAGACCGTTTCAGCATAGTCGTCGAGACCGCAAACACCACGGTGGAGGCGGAAGTATCACGGCGCCTCACCGAGCTGCTTGCGATTGAGGGCCTGTTCAATACCCGGTCAAATGTGGCGCCTGCCGACTTCGACGCCTTCGCAGGTCTTCTCAAGAGCCGCGGGACGCTCGTGGAGGCTCTCGGATTCGTGCGCAGGGTGGAAGAAGAAGGCGTTGAGAATTTCAACGAGCTTATGATCAGCAGAGGTCTGACCGGCTACGACCTCACCCGCAGAGGCAGAGCGGAAGAATATATGGTCGTTGAGCATATATTCCCGAACAACTCGGGAGTCGTCTCGCTGGGCGAGGATCTGGGAAGAGACGTGTATTTCTCAGCGGCCCTCGTGGACGCGGCCAGTTCTTTCGGTCCGGCCGCTGCGGGTCCGTTCGGCGCGACAGACCCTTCCTCGCGTGACGCTTCGGTTGTCATTATTTCCCCGGTTTACGAAAAGAAGTCTGGCGATCCAAGCGTTGACGGCCCGAGAGGCCGTCTCCAGGGCTATGCCCTCGGCGTATATCAGGTTGAAGATTTGCTCGGAGGCGCGCTCGACTCCTCCGATCTGGATGACGTCGATTTCCGAATCGTCGATATCAGCAAATCCACCGATGGAACGGAGATATTCCCCGAAGTGGGCGGCGACTCAAGCGCGCTCTGGTCCAGCGGTCATCGCCTGGACCGGGTCGTGAAGGTGGGTGGCCAGTTGTGGCGGTTCGAGTATCTTGGGCCCTCGGTATTCGGCCTTACAGCTCTGGAACGGCAGGTCTGGGTAATCGTTCTCGGCGCGGGCCTGATAATCACGCTGGTCGCCGGCGGCTCGGCATACTCACTGCTCGCAGGACGAAGGGTAGCCCGGTCCGACCTGGCAGTGATGACCACACAACTCTCAGCCATTCTCGACTCCGCGCTGGAGGGGATTCTCCTCGTTGATCCCTATGGACGGATCATCTGGGCAAATCAGGCGTTTGCCAATGCACTCAGACTTGGCGAGGCGCCTGATCTCGCCGGCAGAGATCTTGTCAGCGTGGTCGACACGCAAGGCGCGGATATCGAGCAGAAGGATCAGTTTCTTAACTTCCTTCGAGAGGTGATCAAAGACCCGTTTACCACCGTGACCAGGGAAGACGTGGTCGTCGAAACGCCGGAACCGCACAGCTATGCTCTCAGTTCCGTGCCGGTTGACGATACCAGACGCGAATATGCGGGAAGGCTCTGGGTATTCAGGGACGTCACGTCGGAAAGGGCCGCGGAAGAAGCGAAGTCTAACTTCGTATCCATGGTCTCTCATGAACTCAGGACTCCACTCACTTCAGTCCTGGGATTTATTGATCTCGCGATGGATGGCGCGGGCGAGCCGGTGGGAGAACAGACTGTGAAGTTGCTGGGTACGGCGCGCTCAAACGCCGAGCGGCTGCAACGGCTGGTAGATGACATTCTGGACGCCTCGCGCCTGGAGAACGACGCTCTTACTCTTGATATGGACAACGTGGAAGTTTGTGAGCTCTCCAAAGACCTTGCCCTGGGCGTCCAGGCGCTATTTGACGAGAAGGACGTGAGCCTTGAGCTCGATCTGGAGGACGATACCAGCCCGGTCTGGGCAGACCGCGGCAGGATGGGGCAGGTGATCATCAACCTGTTGACGAATGCTCTCAGGTACACGGCGTCCGGCGGCAGCGTGAAATTGAGCGCTGCGCAATCTGATGGGCACGTAGAGATCGCCGTTTCCGACACAGGCGCGGGCATCGCGCCTGAGCATCGGGAGCGCGTTTTCGAAAAGTTCTACAGGATAGATTCGAGCCGGTCGCGCCCCGCCGGTTCAACTGGTCTGGGACTCTCGATCACCAAATCGCTTGTTGAGCGCATGGGCGGGACCATTCGCCTGGAGAGCGTGGTCGGCGAGGGCTCCACCTTCACCGTGTCGATGCCCCTCGCCAGGGCAGAGTAAGCTTCCTCACGCTTTTTCATCAGAGCTACGGGATAGCGGCAACCGCCCTGATATCTCATCCAACATTGAAGCCCATTGCCGGGGATTCCGGCAATGCGCCAGCCTGGCCCGTTTCGCAGTGGCCGTCTAATGGCGCATTGGCGGCAGTGCTCAGGCGGCGTTGATGCCTGACGCGGAGTTCGGGCGAACGTATCGGTATCCGAATTCCCGGACCGTCTGCAGGAGTACGGGCCTGCGAGGATTCTCCTCAATCTTGCCGCGCACGTATGAGACGTAAAGCCTCACGCTGTCTGGCGATGTCTCCAGCGCATCGGCGCCCCAGACGAGATCGATGAGCCGGTCCTGGCTCAACACCTGCCCGGCGTTGCGGACGAGCGTCGCCAGCAAGCGGAACTCCAGAGGTGAGAGCTTGATCTCTTCGCCCCTGACCGTGACCCGGTGCGCCGAGTAGTCGATGGCGAGTACTTCGTCGGAATAGGAGGTGGGAGCCGAAGGAGACGATGGCAATGTTGCCCGACGCAGGGCCGCGTCGACTCTGGCCACGAGTTCGTCCCGGCCAAAAGGCTTCACTATGTAATCGTCGGCGCCTGCGGCCAGCCCGCGAACCTTGTCGTGCTCCGAGCCAAGCGCAGTGAGGAAAATCACCGGTATGTTGGAAACTTCCCTGATACGTCCACAAAGCTCGATGCCGTCCATGCCGGGCATATCGATATCTACCAGCGCTAAATCGGGTTTGTGCTGGAAAAAGGCGCGAAGGCCTTCCTCGCCGGTAGACGCCCTGAGCGGCTCATGGCCGACCATCTCCAGGCGCGTCGCTACCAGCTCCAGGATATCCGGCTCATCGTCGACGATAAGGATTCGGGCGCGCTCGGCATCCATTGGGCGGAGGTCTCCATTAATTTCGGCAACTTCGGCGGTGTTCCCAGATACCAGACTAGCGGGAGCGACTCCGGCGCACGTCCGTGAATACCGCAAGACGTGAGGGACTCATACGCAATTCCAACAGAACTCCCACGTCTATCCAAGTTTCTGGTTGCAGGATGTCTCGTAGTGAGAGGTCAAAGTGGGCCGTACCCCGCCGGCAACGAAGCCGAACGGCTCAAGATGATCTTGATCGACTGGCGAGAATGTATCCGCAGGGTTCTCCAAACCCACACTCTCGGTCTCCTCTTTCCCCGGTCGGTGGAAGCGGACGCACACCTCGCCAAATTGAGAAGGCCGCCGTGAGGCGGCCTTCTTGCGTCAGGCGTTTCTGCTTCCAGGATTTTCGCTTCCAGGGTTTCTGCGTGAGGGCTTCAGGATTCCGGCCGGTTGTGCGAGGTTTCTCACACGTAGCGCTGGATCAGTACGTTCTGGGCCACGGCCTCAGCCATCTCATGTGCCGGAATGCCGGCGTCCATTAGCTCCTGCTCTGTGAGCGCGCCGTCCGTGTCATTGCCCTGGAAGAACTCGGCGAGCCGCGGCAGTCGATGGCGCCCGTACGCGTAGTCATCGTAGATTGCGTCGCTTTCCGCGTAACACCAGGGCGCAAGCACGAGCCGGCCATCTGCCTTTGTGTCTATCACCTGCGATGATGCCGCCCGGCTTACCGGAGCCGGGGGATTGCCAAGCAGCGCATCGACGTATGCGGACACCATCTGGCTTTCCGTGAACCGCGCTGGAAACTGCGCCGGCAGGGGAGGGGGCCCAGTTGCCCCAAACGATACTTCAGCCAGCTCCCGGATCGCCGTCTCCGCGCCCTCATGGTCCCCATGGTCGATTCGACGAAGTGTCGGAAATGTTTGAAGGTCCGGCAGCTCCCGATAACCACCGACATTCACCGCGACGGCCGGCGTGCCGCAGGCGATCGACTCGTACGGGGTGAGGCCGAACGATTCGATGATGTTGCCAAGGCAGAGTGTGATATCCCCGTACCGATAGAAATTCGGCATCTGTTCTTGTGAGACCCAGGGTACGTACTCGATGCTGCGGCTGAGTCCCATGTCACGGGCTCGGGCATCGATTTCGGCGTACTGGCGGGCCATGAAGGGAAGGTTGCCGGCATCCAGGTGCCGTGGCACCACCAGCCTGACCCGCCGGTCCGTGCCAGACGAATTAAGGGAGGCAGCCAGCAGTGACAGCACAGCGAGCGCTTCGAAGATGCCCTTCCGCTCATCAGGGCGATGGGGATAGAGCAAGACGAGGTCATCGGGGTGGCGCGGGCCAAGGCCTTCGATATCGGATGGGCCGTCCGGCGTGAACAGATCCGTATTGATGCCGTTTGGAATAATGCGCACCGGTTCCATCTCCCGCAGCCCGCTCGCGCCTAGCGTGGCCCGGATGCAATTCGCGACGTAGCGGGAAGGGACGATGGTGAGGTCTGCGGAGTGGGCAAAGGCGGAGACGAGCGCGGTCTCATAGTGGAAGTCATGGAAGGAGCGGACAATGGGCGTCGTTGTGGGAATGAGGTCTCGGAAATGGAATATATCGGCGTGCAGGTAGACGAGTTCGGCCGCCTTGAGAAACGGTGCGATATCACGCGCTGTAGCGGCGAGATCGGCTGGTGGAACCTCGTACGGATCGGGAAACGCGCCTGTCAGGCGGAGCAACGGCCGCACGCGAACGCCCGCGGCGAGATCGAACCCGCCGGAATTTTCCGGCCGGGCCGAGCAGATCAGATCGATCGTGGCGCCCGCCTCCGCCAGGCCGATCGCGATTCTGGAGAGAATGGCCTGCGAGCCGCCATAGACAGCGTCCGGGAACAGCGGCGCTATTGAGGTGATTACGATGCGGCGAAGCATGTTCGGATTTTGCCGCGAACTCTGATGAGAATCAGCTTGACGCGAGTCTGGGCCGTGTGATCTCCACCGCGACTCTGCTTGCGATCTCGCTTGCGCCTACCTTTTCGACCTTCAGGTCAACGCGCGTGACCCCCGGCAGCGACAGGCATTCGGCAGCGATGCCTTCGGCGAGCGCCTCGATCAGGTTGAACTTGCTTCCGATCACGAATTCGCTGATGCGCTTGATCACGCCGGAGTAGTCAACGGCGTCTTCTATCTTGTCTGAGGCCGCGGCCGCCGAGATATCGGTATGGAGGGCCAGGTCCAGGCAAACCTCCCGATTCACGTGGCGCTCCCACTCGTGCATGCCGAGTGTGCAGAGCAGCCTGAGCCCCTCCAGCTTGATCACGTCCGGCCCGGGATTGCCGGGGTCCAAAATTTCGCTCATGCCCGATTCAAGACGTGTATGCGCTCTCCGGTTATGGAGGCTGCTTCATCGCTGCACAGAAACAGCAGCGTGGCCGCGATGTGCTCCGGTGGCACCCATGTCGAGAAATCGGCGTCTGGCATCCCCTCTCGATTGGGCGCGGTATCGATGATCGACGGGATCAGCGCGTTGACGGTCACGCCGGTTCCCTTCAGCTCTTCAGCCATTGTGTCCGTAAGGATCAGCACGCCGGCCTTGGATATTCCGTACGGGCCGTTGCCGGCGCCACCCCGCTCACCCGGCTTGGCGCCGATGTTGATGATCCTTCCCCAGCCGTTCCGGACCATGTGCGGAGCCGCGGCGCGCGATACCTTGAACGCCGACTTCAGGTTCAGGTTGATGAACCGGTCCAGATCCTCATCAGTGGTTTCCGTGATCGGAGGCTGAACGTTCCACCCGCCAACCAGGTTGGCCAGGACGTCGATGCGGCCGTATCTGTCGATGACCTGCTGGACCGCCTTGTTCACCTGCTCGGTGTCCGTCACATCAAACCACTCGAGCTTGACCTCAGATCCGTCGCGTGACCCCCTGCACACCTCGTAACCGGCACTCTCCAGTGCCGCGACGACGGCTGTGCCAAGCGCCCCCGCGCCGCCGGTCACGAGTGCTACTTTTGTATTGCCGTCACTGGTCATCGAACACTCCCGATTCTCCATTCCGGACCCGCATCACTTGCGTGTCCCGGTAACGCCTCCATCCACGTGGATAGTCTCCGCGTTGATGTAATCACTTCGGATCAGGGCGATTATGGCCCTCGCCACGTCATCGGGCGATCCCCAGCGCCGGGCGGGGATTTTTGCCGTCAGCTTCTGAATCCTCTCCTCGGACCAGTCGGGAGGCGGCAATATCGCGCCAAGGGCAAGCTCATTTACCTGTATGTTCGGGCCGACCGCTCCCGCCAGTGATCGAGTGATGGCGGACAGCGCAGCCTTGGAAACGCCGTATGCGAAACGTTGGGGCCGCGCCAGATGTGCGTCGTTGAGGTTGATGATCTTGCCCGGAGATCCGTCCAGTTGCCGAACCATGAGCTGCGCGAGTCGGAAAGGGGCCCAGGCGTGCAAGGCTATATTCTCGTCCCACTCTGCCCTGTCCGTCTCGTCCATCGGAACCTGCCGGTAAATCGACGCGCTGTTGATCAGGATGTTAAGAGACCCGAAGCGATGTGTGATGGCCGGAATCAGCGCGTCCAACTGGTCCTCGACCGTGAGGTCGGCCTGGAAGATTGCAGCCGTCCCCCCGGCGGCGCTTATCTCGGTTGCGGCAGTCTTCGCCTCTTCAGCCGAACCCCGGTAATGGATGGCGATGGATACGCCCTCTGCGGCAAGCGCTGCGGCGATCACGCGGCCCACCCGGGTCGCCCCGCCAGTGACAAGCGCGACGGCGCCTTCTGGGTTCATCCTCCGTGCTCCTAGAGACCGGGGCTGCCGCCATGGCGAATGTGGGCCATGAACTCTTCGCGAGTGGAAACGTTACTCCGGAAATCGCCCAGCATCGCGCTCGTGATCATGCGAGTGTGATGCTTCTTCACCCCTCTCATCACCGCGCACAGATGAGTTGCCTCCACGACAACGCCCACACCTAGCGGCTTCACCAGGTCCTCCAGGAAAGTGGCGACCTGATGGGTCATGCGCTCCTGTACCTGGAGCCGCCGGGCGAACATGTCCACGAGGCGTGGAATCTTGGAAAGACCGATCACCTGGGTGTCGGGCAGGTAACCGACGTGGGCATATCCGAAAAACGGAATCATGTGATGCTCGCACATGCTGTAGAACTCGATGTCTTTCACCACGACCATCTGGTCATATTCCACATCGAACAGCGCGTTGTTGAGCAACTGTTCCGGGTCCACGTTATAGCCCTGGAGCAATTCGTCGTACATTCGGGCCACGCGGTCGGGTGTATCGGCAAGCCCGTTGCGCGATGGATCTTCGCCAACCGCGTTCAGGATGTGCCGCACCGAGTTAGCCACGACCTCTCTGCAATCATCGCTCAGCACCTGGCCGGGGCGTAGGCCATTATTGCCGGTCGCGGTTGGCGGGGATTTCTTGCTCGCGGGGCTCTTCCGTTTGGGATTCTTACGGGTTTTTTCTGTCATATCAGCTTTCAGGTTTTGGTTGTTTGATAACAGCCAGCCGGCCTATTTGTCTGTTGGCGGGCGGAAAATCGCGTCAGGGTCATTGCTCGAACCGTTCCGCGCGCCGGTCTCGTCCCATGTCCGGGTTAACCGTCCATCGTGCATTCGGTGGACCTCATCGGCCATGTCGAGCAACGTCTGGTCGTGCGTCGTCGCGACAATGGACATGCCTTCGTCCCGGACCATCTGCTGGAAGAGTGTAAATATGGCGTGGGCATTGGTGGAATCGAGTTCGCCGGTTGGCTCGTCCGCAAGAATCAGAGACGGGCGCATGGCAACCGACCGAGCAATGGCTACTCGTTGTTGCTCGCCGCCGGACAGTTCGTATGGACGGTGGTTCGACCGCCGAAGCAGGCCCACCATGTTCAGCACTTCTCTGGTCCGCCGCGCCCGGTCCCCTGCGCCCACTCCGGAAATCCGCAACGGCAACTCCACGTTTTCGTAAGCGGAAAGCAGCGGGAGCAGGCCGAACGACTGGAACACGAATCCGAGGCGGTGGCGACGGAGTTCGACCATGTCGTTTTCATTGAATGTCGCCAGGTCGCGACCCTCAAACAGAACAGTCCCTTCCGTGGGCGAGTCCAGTCCGGCGAGGAGGTTCAGCAGCGTCGTCTTTCCGGAGCCCGACCGGCCGACGAAAGCGATGAAGATGCCGGTCGGGATGTTCAGTGAAACGTCGCGGACCGCCTGGACCTCTTCGCCCGCCAGATGGTAGTTGCGGCTTACGTTCAGGGCTCTGATTAATGGCTCTGTGGTTGTCATTCGCTCTCCGTAGCGTCAGATGCATACATGGCGCCGCTGGCGCGAGTGTCGCGCTGTATCGCCGCCCGGTCGAATAAAGTACTCCCGGATTACGCGGTAAAGGGAATTGCGGGTTAAAGGTTAGC
>JADFPB010000051.1 GCA_022562515.1 Chloroflexota bacterium
CTCGCTCAGGCCGGCGCGCGCCGCGACCGCGTCACCCGGCTCGGCCATATTCGAGACGACGCCGATCGTGCGGCCGCTCTGCCTGAGTTCCCTCAGCACGGGAATCACGTCGTCAAACGGCGCGAGCCCGTATTTCTGCCGGCGAACCGTCTCCCACACCGCGCTCGCGGCCGCCTCATCCACGTCCGCCCCGGCGTGTCGCAGGATGATCTGCTCGTAACGCGCGAAGAAAGCTTCACGTTCTGGCGGCGACATCGTGCGCAGCGGCGCGGTGGCGTTCTGCGCCGCCATGAAGTCGTCGGCCTCGCGGTATCCCTGGAAAATGCCCGTGGAATCGAGCGTGAGCCCGTGCTGCTCGGCAGCCGTTGACTGGATTTGCTCGCGCGGCGGATCGAAGCCGGCGAGCGTCCCGTACAGGTCGAATAGAACGGCGCGAATAGGTCTCACGTTCTGGTCATGCCTTGGCCGGCATGCTAGATCTCTTTGGCGAGAACAACCGCATCTACCCGGCGGGCGCCGGCCTTGAGCAGCGTGCGGGCGCATTCCCGGAGGGTGCTGCCCGTCGTCGCTACGTCGTCGACCAGAAGTATCCGTTTGTCGCGCACGCCTGGCGACGCCTTGAAGATGCCGGATACGTTTCTCGACCTGGCCGATTCTGCGCGGGATTCGACCTGCGGCTGATTATGGACGGTTCGCCTCAGCAGATCCCCGGCCACAGGCGCCTCTAACAGCTCTGCGATGGGCCTCGCGAGAAGCGCTGCCTGGTTGTAGCCGCGGCTCCGTTCGCGCCGCGCATGGAGGGGAACCGGGACGATGGCATCCGGCACGAGGCGAACTATTCTGGGATCGTCTGACATCAGTCTGCCGAGGATCGGTCCGAGAGCGCGAATATCGTTGTATTTCAGAGCGTGAACCGCATCCCTGATTGCGCCATCGAACTGATATACGGCGATTAGCCTCGACAGCGGTGGCGGCGACTCGGCACAGGCATGACAGAGATCTGGACCCCCGGTGTTCCGTGCGCAGCGCCGGCAGAAGCCGCCGTTCCCACTCCCCTTCAAGAAGGCGGCCCCGTTGAGGCACACGCCGCAGAGCAGCGACCCTTCCGCGTCACAATGGACGCACTTTGATGGGAATACCAGTTCGAGGACTCTTGCAAGTCCTGCCTGCGTTGGGATTCTCACAGTGACAACACGCGAATTATCGCCTTCATAAGGTCGGGCATCGTAGTATGAGAAATATGGACCGGCAAGTCGCCCGCGGCACTCTTCGCGTCAATCGAGGCAGAGCGTGGACACGCGGGCCTCTTCTTTTCTCGAGGATCTGAATTGGAACTGACCATCACCGTAAAAAACCTGACCCTGAATCCGGATGTGGAGAAGTACGCCCGGCGCCGTCTCTCAAGGCTCGACCGCCGGTTGAGACAGTCCGTGCCCGCACGGCTGGTCATTCGGCGCGAAGACACACGGCGGTCTGACGAGCGGTTCGTCGCAGAAGTCACGGCAGACCTGAAGGGGGCGTTTCTAAGAGGCGAGGAGCGAGCGGCCTCTGTCGAGGCGGCAATCGACAAGGTCACGGACGTGCTGGACCGGCAGATCAGGCGCTATAAGACCCGGCGAAAGCGCCGCGGGAAGGGCCTCAGCGAATTCGAAGATCGCATCGCCGGGATGTTCAACGAGGTCGAGCCCGACGAAGAGTCGCCGGAAGTGCTCGCCGACGGGCGCGTGGTCCGTGAAAAGCGCCACCCGCTGATCCGCATGACAATCGAGGAAGCGGTTGCGCAGATGGACCTGCTCGGCCACGACTTCTATCTTTTCCTGAACGCCAAAACCGGGGAATCCAACGTCGTATATCGTCGCCACGACGGCGATTACGGCCTGATCGTCCCCCAGTAGCCGCCCGGTAATCTCGGGATGGCTACGAGCTGCGTTCGCTCTCCTCGACCGCGGCCTGGGTGACGCCCTGCCCCTCCAGCTCGTATATCGTCACCTCATCGTTGATGTAGACCGGGTACAGGCCTAACTCTTCCATGGCGCTGAATTTGGCGATGCCGTCCTCCGGGTACTGCACGCGCTCAAGCTTCCCGAGGTAGAGGTAGCGAACGTCGTACCTGCGCATGAGGCGGATCGCGTCGTTGGGGTCTGTTGTTGTGTAGATCCGGTCGACGTCCAAGCGCCGGCGCGTGACTGCGTCCGCATATGCGACTCGCTGCTGCCGCTGGTGCCAGTCCCAGCCGATAACCGAAGGCAGGCCGGTATTGATCGAAACGCGGTTCCCAAGGTGATACAGGTCGGTGAGGCCTTCGACGATCACGGGAGAGCCCTGGACGTTCTTCTGTAGCCAGTTGATTGCCAGTAGATCGTACGCGAGCCGTATCGGCTCACCCTTTTCTATCTGGACAGCGTCTTCCATGTATGCAAGGCCATTCAGGGTGACCTTGCCGGTATTAAAACGGTCTCGCAGCCTGGCCTGCGTGCCCATTACCGGGTAGATCAATACACCAACGAGAATCACTGCCACCCCGGCGGCCCAGACCCGGCGGGATCCTGTCGCCAAAGCCGGAATGTATGCCCGGCGCCTGCCGGCCAGCCAGCCGCGCGTATCAACGCTGCGCAGCGAGAACGCCCCGGCCGATGCGAATCTCCAGGCAATGTATGACGATGCCAGCCCCATGAGAATCCAGGCCTGCAGATAGAACTTGAACACGGTATTCATCCTGCCGATGTCGCCGGAAACCGTGACCAGATCCACGCCGCCGCCAATGCCAAGAGCGACGACGACCATCGCTGCGATGACCAGCTCATACTTCAGACGCGGCGTCTGAGCGGTAATGCCAGTGATCATGAGAGCCAGAACGGCGAGGATCACCGCGCCTGTGAATGCGACCGTTCCGTAGCCGGCGAAACCCAGCGCGACTCCGATCGCGATCGGAACGGCGGCGAAGATGGCCGCTTGCCGGCCGCTGATCCGGAGCCGGGACAACACCGCTGGCACAGCGGCCCACGCCTGCCAGGCGATGTAGCTGAGTATCAGCAGGATGAACGGCGCGTGCACGTACCAGTAACGCCAGAGCGGAGTCCTGAATTCACTTCGCCCGACCCCGTCGTTGAAGAGTTCAAAATTGAGGTGGAACGGAAGGTATGCGAGATGACTTACGCCGATCATGACCACGCCCATCGCCGCGCCCTTGATCAACCTCTTCTGTAGCGGAGCGTTGCTCGCAAGGAGATGGCCGGCAAGAATCGCTCCGCCTCCAAGAGCGAGGTAGGTGGGCCAGTCCCAGGCGTTGATGATTCTCAGTGCGCCAACCGCAAGCCCCAGGAAAATCACGCCGCTCCACTGTTCGACATGGCCCGCCGTAGCAGAGAGGATCCTGAAGAAGACGGAGATGCCCAGGCCGAGCGCGAGCAGAGTGAACGGTATGGCGATCAGATGAGCGTGCAGGTCTGCGAACAGAAATGTGAAGAACGGAAACTCGGTGATCTCATTGCCCGGAGAACCGGCCGCGAACATTCGGGAGCTTCGCCAGAAGTCGAACGTCCCGAAAGGCTGGTCCTGGAAAAGGGCGCGGTTCGCCCCTTGAAACACCTGGACCAGTCCATCCAGGTTGCCCGCGACGAGGATCAGGACGATCCCGCCGATACCGGCCAGCACAGGGCCTCTGGTAAGCCGCGCCGCGCCGCCCATGGACACGCGCGCGCCATCGACCAGCGCGTAGACGATCGCGAATATCGCGCCCGCGGTCAGGGCGAATAAGAGCGGAATCGCCAGGTTGTAAGCGATCGCCGTTTCGATGCCCGTTAGCCGGATCATCATCGCCACGACGAACTGGCCAAAGTAGTAATAGTTCAGGAACCCGCCGGAGAACCACGGATCGAACGGCGGCATGACACTGGAGCGGGTGACCGCGTTGAGATACGCGAAATCCATGGGCTTCTCACCGCCCCGGAACGGATGCCACAGGTCAGGATTCGCCATCCGGATTAACAGGAAAACGATAAACGCGACCAGGAATATCGCCTCCATGGTCAATATCAGGCGGCGGTTGTCCCGGTAGTAGCCGATAAGCTCATCCCGATTACGTACCAGGACCACAGCAGAGACCACTCCCAGGATCAGCATCGAGAATAAGACGGACCCACGGGAAAAGTTCATGATGCCGACGCTCGCCATGAACCATGCCAGGAAAGAGACGATCAGCAGCCCGAGGATCTTGGAGAGCAGATAACCCCTCCCCGCCAGGGGCTTGAACAGGAAGAAGCTGAGGGGAACGGCGAGAATTCCGATCACCTGGGCCGCAAGAAGCCAGATGATCCACGAAAACCTGGCGCTGTCCGGGCCAAAGTCGGTGATGTCGGAGATCGTCCCCCCTGCGCGTTGGGTCGCCAGGTCTCTGTCCGACAGCAGCAGGCCTACAAAAGGCTCCTGCCTGGGCACGCCCTGGTGTATCCGGTCGAAGATCTCCCTTCCGCCCAGCCGCCCCGTGTTCTGGAACACCAGCGTCTTGGGGTGGTCATAAACGTAAAAGCTCTCATCGGCCCAGCCGAAGCTGATCGTCGCAAGACCGCCGTTACCTGCCTCGTAACCTGCGGGCTCGCCGAGATCGGTTCTCCCGAAAGTGTCCTCGTCATACGAGATGCCAAACGACGAAGGCACGGATCGTTCGGTGTGTACCAGCTCATACCCGAGCGTGCCGTCGAAGAGCTTCTCGTAATACTGGATGCTCACCGGGTAGCGCTCTTCCAGTCTTGGAAGGGTGGCGAAAAGCCGGTTGGAGTAGAAAACGAGATAGTCGGCGCGCGCGAGCTGGGAAGAGATCCGGTCGAATTTG
Organism: Chloroflexota bacterium; assembly: GCA_022562515.1. Lineage (GTDB taxonomy): Bacteria > Chloroflexota > Dehalococcoidia > Lucifugimonadales > Lucifugimonadaceae > UBA1151. The sequence goes on from JADFPB010000051.1 coordinate 4,832, forward strand.
AAGTCTGCGTCCGGGTTATATAACTCCAACTCCTCGCGAAAGCGCGGCTGCAAGCGCGGCAGGCCCTCTTCCCAGTGCTCCTTGAGAACCAGCGAATCCCGGGGCGTGTTCTCGATGATCCAGTCTGACGTAGCCTGCGCAGGATGCGGGCGGCTGTAGATCGTCTCGTAGGAGATCGCGTAGTGCGCCGTGGCCGCGACTACCAGCCCGATGGCGACTGGCCCGGCATACCGCCAGTTCGGACGCCAGTCCCTGACGATGTCCAGCCACCAGATCAGCACCCGCGCCGCATACAGGAGCAAGAACGGCAATACCGGGAGCATGTAGCGCAGAAATTTGACCTCAAACCAGCCGGTGATCAGGAGATATGGCACGAGGTATGAGAGGACGACGAGATCAAACTTCCGGCGCTTTCTCAGCGCATATATCCCTGATATCAGGAATGAGCCCCACACCAGCATGCCGAGCACCGGCCCGAGGCCGTATGTCCCGAGTTGCCAGAACTGGTAGAGGTAGCGGGGCGTGTCTATGTACTGGCGGGTGAACGGAAGGTCCGTTATCCGCCGGACCATCTCACTCTCCCGAGTGATGCTTTCTCTGTACGTCCCCCAGTCAAGGAACATGTAGGGCTGCGTCATGTAGAGCGCGCCGACGATTCCCGCACCCGCGTATGCCAGGCGGCTAAGAACGCTTCTCGCTCGCGCCTTGATCTCGTCCCGAGACCTGGATAGCTGAAAGTACTCGCCCGGCTCGGACGCCACGTAGAGCAGATGGGAGAAGATCAACGGCGCGAGGAGGACCGATGCGCTTGCCTTGGTCGCGAGCGCCAGCCCGACGAGTATTCCGGCGGCAAGTGAATCGGACTTCTTGCCGGTGTAGGCGACCCTGACCATGAAGAATATGGAGCCCGCGCCGAACAGCGCCAGGAACGTATCCACCGCGAAGAAGTGACTGAGCTGTATTTCGATTACCGCAAGAGCGGCGAACAACGCGGCAAGCAGCCCAACACGGTTGCCGAGCCAGGCGCGCCCGAAGAGGAATATCAGGCCGATGAGCGCCGTATCGGCCATTGCCGACATAACACGTCCCGGGAATCGCAGATCGAACACGTTCCAGTCGGTGAACGGCGAGGCCGCCACATCCACCCCCTTGAGCATGTACAGGGGAAGGCTGCCGTAGCTGAACCATTTCGGATTCAGTGTGCTTTTATCTGCGTCCAGGAGATCCGGGAGATCGCCGACCGAGGGCACATCCAGTTCGACGACTTTGGAGAGAATGGCCCGTTCATCCGGATGGAAGAGCCCGCCGCCATCCCAGTTGATCCCGTAAAGCCGCAGGGCCAGGGCAAGCGACAGAATAATGAAAAGCGCCGCCCACACAATCTGGGCGCGTTGATGCCACGGCCGCTCTGACGCGGCCGCTGAATGTGCCGGAGAGTCTGTATCAGGCTCCCGGCTACCGGCATCGGGGTATACCGAACTCATTCAGGAAATTCTATCCATAGTCGGCCGGGGCCGGCCGGGCGCCGCATCAGGCGGCGGAGCGGCCGAAGGCAATCGCATCCAGCGTATTTCCGCAGCAACATGAGGAGGTGTTCTCGCTCGCCTACTGTTTTTACGAACGGGCTGAGGCAGCGGACCCCTGCGCCCGAGTTTTACCGGGCCAGGTTTGACCGGGGCAGGCCGCATCCCTAGTCTTGACGGGACTGTCCGGGAATTCTGCCTGAGACATTCTTAAACTACCGCGGAGCGAGTATGAGCCAGTCAGTGACCGGGACGCCAGTCCATAAGAAAACAACATTGGATTCCGGACTCCGCGTCCTGACAAGTTCCATGTCCCATACGAACGCAGTCAGCATAGTGCTGCTGTTCGGGGCCGGCTCAAGATACGAAAGCGATGAACTGGCTGGCTCATCCCATCTTTTCGAGCACCTTCTCTTCAAGGGGACCACCCGCCGCCCTACCCCGGCATCAATCAGTGAAGTGGTGGAGGGTGTGGGCGGCGCGCTCAACGCGTTTACCGACAGGGAAATGACCGGCTACTGGTGCCGCGTGCCAAGGACGAGCTGGAAAGAGGGGCTGGACGTCCTGACGGACATGGTCAAAGATCCGCTCTTCCGGGAAAACGATATCGAGCGTGAGAAAAAGGTCGTCTTTGAGGAAATTCGGGCCAGCCACGACTCGCCCGAGGCAAGGGCGGACACAATTCTCGATCAGTTGCTCTGGCCTGACCAGCCATTCGGACGGGACATCGCGGGGTCGGAGGCTTCGGTGGCCGCCGTCAGCCGGGAAGCCATGCTGGAGTACATGGCCACGCAGTATGTCCCTACGAACACGGTGTTCGCGATCTCAGGCGGAATCGATCACGATGAAGTCGTTGAGGAGTCGGCCAGGCTGATGGCAGGCTGGCCGGACCGCGAGCCAATCGACTGGGCTCCGATCGAGGACAATATGGACGGGCCGATCGTGCATGTAGAGAACAGGCCCCTGGAGCAGGGCCACCTTGCAATGGCGCTCCACGGACTATCCGTGAACGACGAAGATCGTTACGCGCTCCGGCTCCTATCGGTGACGTTCGGTGAGTCGATGAGCAGCCGCCTGTTTGAGGAGGTTCGCGAGAAACGAGGGCTTGCATACGCCATCGGGTCGAGCGTATCGGCTTATGCAGACGCAGGCGCCCTGGGGATCTACAGCGGAGTCGATCCGGAACGCGCTGAGGAGGCGGTCAAGGTGATCGTTGGGGAGATCAACCGTCTCCGCGACGGCATTACCGACGAGGAGTTGGAGAAAGCAAAGGCGCTGAGCAAAGGCCGGACCATGTTGCGCATGGAAGAGAGCCGCGCGGTTGCGATGTCAATGGGCGCCCAGGAGTTGATCAAAGGCGAGGTCGAGTCGATAGACGACATGCTCGCCGCGGTGGATCGCGTCACCGGCGATGACATCAAGAGAGTCTCCAACCGGATAGTGAATTCGAAAAAGCTGGGCCTCTCCATCGTCGGGCCTTTCGACGATGAAGAGATCTTTCTCAAAAGCCTTCAGCTATAGGCAGATACGGGCGCAGCCCGGCGGGCGCACCCTCGCGGGAAGACGAAAACGAAAACAGGCGTCGGCGCCGCGGTCTCCAAAAAACTCTTAATTCGGAATCACCAGAATCCGGCATGAAATCTGCTTTGGGATGGTCTCCAAAACGGTTTAGCGTGGATTCATGGCTACTGCACTTACACCTCACACGGACTATCACTGGAACGCCGAGGCCATCCGCGGCCTCAGGAAATTTCTCAGGTTGTCTCAAAGCGCCTTTTCCAAGCAGTTGGGCATCAGGCAGCAGACGGTCAGCGAATGGGAAACCGGCGTCTATGAGCCCCGAGGGGCATCTTCAACGCTTCTGAACGTGGTCGCCTCCGGCGCCGGATTCGGGCTCGTGGCGGAAAGCGAAAGTGAACCGCGGCCAACGCCTGAGGCCAGGCCTGAACCGCCGATGCCCGCACCTCGATTCACTGAACAGACCGCGGAGCCGATGACCGATGCCCGCATCGCGCCGCGCTACGAGGGCCCGTTTCCGCCCCATGCCCCGTCCACAGAGCGCGGTTTGCGCGCACGCGGCGATGGTGCAGCGTTCCGGGCGTCATCAGCGATCTATTCCAATTCCCCGCCGACCGGCCCGATAGCGCGGCGCGAAGTGCCGATGTGAAAAGCTGTTTCTCCGCACAGGTTGATCGACGGGCGGGGCTAAGTTCCCGCCCGTTTTCGCGTTGACACTCGTTTTCCCGCAACCTAGTATGAGCGCCCACGATCGGGGGTTGTCGTTCGGGTAATCGGCGGGAAACCGGATGCACATCCAACAGTCCCGCCGTGCGTTTGACAGTGAGTAAGGCGGATCGCCAGTGACCACGCGTGCCTATATCCTGATCGAAACTGTCGTCGGCCGCACCGCCGAAGTGAGCGCTGCTCTCGAGGCCATGCCCGCCATGAAACGTGTCGACATGGTAACCGGCCCATACGATGTCATCGCGATAGCCGAGGCCCCGGACCTGCCAAGTCTCGGCAATCTAATCAGCGATGAGATGCACTCAATCATGGGGATCGTCAAAACCGTCTCGTGCCTGTCTGTTTCTTCATGACGCGCAGTCCTCTGTCCGGCGCCCGCATAACGCATATCGCCCGGGGGTCAAACCATGCGATACGAATTCACCCCTGAAGAAGAGGCATTCCGAGCCGAACTCCTGGGATGGATCGAAAATGAGGTCCCCGAGGAGTACAAGGGCATCGGAGAGGCCGGCTCCGACGAAGAGTGGGAGAACGGACTGAAGGTCCGGCGCCAGCTGGCCGACAAGGGCTGGCTGACCCTCGCGTGGCCCACGGAGTACGGAGGCCAGGGCGCCCCCATGATGCAGCAGGTGATCTTCAACGAGGAGATGGTGTATCACCGGGTGCCCGGCCGGGACGGCTTCGGTACAAAAATGCTGGCGCCAACTCTGATGGTCCACGGCACGGAGGAGCAGAGGCGGAAATATCTACCCCCCATCGCCAGAGGCGAGGTGCAATGGTGCCAGGGATATTCGGAGCCCGACTCTGGATCAGATCTCGCATCGCTGCAGATGCGCGCGGTCGATGACGGCGATGATTTCGTGGTGAATGGCTCCAAGATCTGGACCTCCGGCGCCCATCGCGCAGACTGGATCTTCTTCCTGGTCCGGACCGACCCGGACGCGCCCAAGCACAGAGGCATCAGCTTCCTTCTCGCTCCCATGAGCACTCCTGGAATTACAGTCGAGCCGATCATCAACATGGCCGGGCATCATGCGTTCAACCAGGTGTTCTTCGAGGACGTGAGGGTTCCGAAAGAGAATCTTGTAGGCGAGTTGAATAGGGGCTGGTACGTGGCAGCGACGCTGCTTGATTTCGAGCGTTCAGGCATCGACTACCCGGCGCAAGCGCGCAGGACGCTCGACGACCTGACCGAGTACGCCCACAACACTCTCGGCGCCGATGGCCGCCCACTGTCAAAAGACCCGGATGTCCGGCGCAGGCTCGTGGAGCTCGGCATCGAGACGGACGCCGCCAGATCCATCGCCTACCAGGTGGCAGACATGCAGGCGCGCGGGGAAATCCCCAACAAAGAGGCGTCGATGAGCAAAACGCTGGGCACCTCGCTCGTCCAGAGCGTTTATCGATTCGGCGTCGATCTGCTCGGCATGTACGGCCAGCTGCGGCCTGGCTCCCCCCGTGCCGTTCTCGATGGACGGATGCTGGAGATGCAGTTGATTACGGTCGCTTACACGATTTTTGCCGGTACGACGGAAATCCAGAAAAACATCATCGCCACCCGCGGTCTGGGCCTGCCTCGTGGCTGATTCCGCCGCCCGAAGAGGGAATGCCGAAACGTGGATCTGAGTCTGGACGATACACAGCAACTGGTCCGCAATTCCGCACGGGATTTTCTTGCCGAATCGGTCGACCGGCAGTACGTCCGTGATATGGAGGACGACGAGCGCGGCTATAGCGACGAGTTCTGGAAAGCGGTGGCCGGACTCGGATGGACCGGCATGATCGTCCCGGAGCAGCACGGTGGCGCGGGAATGAGCCTGATCGAGCTGTCCCTTGTACTTGAAGAGATGGGCGCCGCCGCCGCGCCCGGTCCCTTCTTTTCGACAGCCGTGGTGGGCGCCCACGCGATCACCACGCACGGCAATGACGATCAGAAAAGCAGGTACCTGCCCCGGCTTGTGAACGGGGAGTTGATCACTTCGCTGGCAATGCTCGAGGGGAGCGCCACTTGGGAGCCCGGTGGCATCAAGATGTCCGCCCAGCGTTCGGAAGATGGCTGGCGCCTGAATGGCGAAAAGGTCTTCGTAGCCGATGCGGGCGTCGCCGATCTGTTCATCGTGGCCGCCCGCACCGATGAAAACGGTCCGCCGGAAGAGTCGATCACCCTCTTCCTGGTCGAGCCCTCGGCCATCGGAGCCATGAAGATGGAACGGCTGGAGTCGGTCTCCGACGACCGCTACTACGTGGTCGACTTCAAAGACGTAGTAGTGCCGCCGGACGGTGTGCTGGGCGAGGTGGACGGCGGTTGGCCGTTACTCAAACAGACGCTGGATCTCGCAGCCGTCGCGAAGTGCGCAGAGATGCTCGGCGGGTCCCGGAAGGCCGTCGACATGACGCTCGAGTTCGTAAAGGAGCGCGTGCAGTTCGGCCGCCCTATCGGAACGTTCCAGGCCGTCCAGCACCGGGCAGCCGAGATGGCCACCGACCTGGAGATTGCGCGTCAGTTCACCTACCGGGCGGCATGGGCTCTCTCCGAAGGCAAAGGAAACGGCACGGAAGTCGCCACGGCGAAGGCATTCTTGAGCGAGAAATTTTCCGAGATTTGCTCTTCGGCTCATCAACTGCACGGCGCAATCGGATTTACCCGGGAGCATGATCTGCAGATCTACTCGAGAAGAGCCGCCTCCGCAAGAGTCGCGTTTGGCGATGCCAGGCACCATCGCGAGGTACTCGCCGGCCTGATGGGCCTCTAACCCCTCCAGTAGCGAAATCGGAACCTCATGGCCCCAGATCCCGATTGCATCTTCTGCAAGATTGTTCAGGGCGAAATTCCCAGCACAACCCTCTATACGGACGACAGGGTGATCGCGTTCGAGGACATCAGCCCGTCCGCGCCCGTACATCTGGTGGTCATACCGGTCGACCACGTCACGTTTCTGACGGGCCTCGATGAGTCGAGCGAGGCGCTTATCGGGCACATGACCCTCGTCGCCGCAAATCTTGCGGTCGAGCAGGGAATAAACGACTCGGGCTACAGGCTGGTCATCAACCAGGGCACGGATGCCGGTCAGATGGTCGACCATCTGCACATGCACCTGCTTGGCGGTCGCCCTCTGGGGGGACTCGCAACTTGACCGGCCCCGCTCCGAGCGCGTTTTACAGGGACGAGCACCTTCATGTGGTAGAGGCCCGGCTAGCCGATCTCCCGGAAGATCTGCAGGGGCATATCTCCCGGTCACGAGCCATTGGCGCCGATCTGTGTGAGATTCACGGTGTCGAGCCCGACGCGGTCGATCTGGCGCTTGCCGCCCACGATCTTTTCAAGGCAGCGGACGGTGATGAACTGCTTGCCGAGGCAGGCAGGCGCGGCTGGGAGGCAGACGCCGTGGAGCGCGCGTTTCCCTTCCTTCTTCACGGACCGGTGGCAGCGCTGTGGCTCATGCAGGAAGCCGGGATAGATGAGCCCTCCGTCATCGAAGCCGTCACCTGGCACACCACGTACGCGGCAAAAATGGGGCCGGTCGCCGCCATGACGTTCCTGGCGGACAAGATTGACCCCGTCAAAGTGCAGGAGTGGCCGTGGCTCGAAGAGGTGCGCGATCTCTCGTACCGGAAGCGGGCCGAGGACGCCGTGGAGTTATACCTGTCCCGGCTCACTACCAGGCTGATCGAGCAAGGCGAGATAGCCCACACGCGGACACTTGACGCCCTCAACTACTTGAGGCTGGGCCGGAAAGCGATGCTTTAAGCGCAGGCGCTAACCCGGCACCCCGCGGAACATCATCACGCCAAGCGCCGCAATGGACAGCATGAGCAATACGTTCAGCCTCGCCAGGGCTATCAGACGGCGCCGCTCAATGGCGACCTGCGGCGGAGGCCGCTGACCTGGCTCGAGTCCCTCCAGCGCGTCCGCAATTCGCGGTCCGAGAATGAAATCGTGGACGTATGTCATGACGATCATCAGGCCGATCAACGAAGACTTGATGGCAAGAACTTTCCCGATTTCCGTCCCCCAGAACCGTGAGCCGGTCAGCACGTCGAAGTCGATGCCGGAGCGGTCCAGAATGCCGATTCCGCTGATGACGAGAACGAGCAGCATGACCCAGCCGATACGGCTGAATCGCCTCGCCGCTTCTCGGAGGAATCTCGGCCCGGCCCCCGGCGGCTGAATGCGCCGGCTGACCGGCACGAGCACCAGCGCCACCGTAAGGCTGCCGCCAATCCAGACCGTGGCGGCGATCACGTGTATGTAGATAAGCGCGATGCGCAGCGTCTCGTCGAACAAATCCGTGCCTATTCTTCTGGCTGCTGCCTGCGGTTAGACTTTCACGTACTTACGCATCCGCTGGCCATGGCCGGGCTGGCCGATCTCAGCAACGAAGATGTTGCCTTTCGAGTCCAGCCAGATTCCATGCGGCGCCTCCGTTCCGTTCTCGGCCCCGCGCCACCTGGTGACGATCTTTCCGTCCAGATCGTAAATCGTGATCCCCGTCGGCCTCCCCTGCTCTACCAGGAACACAACCTCATCCTGCATGAAGAAATCGCCGGGACTGCGCACGTCATCGGCCCACTCCTCGATGAAACCGCCCTCTTGATCGAAGATCTGAACCCGCTGGTTCTGCCGGTCGGCGACGAAAACACGTCCCCTGGCGTCCAGCGCGATGTTGTGCGGCAGAGAGAACTGGCCGGGGCCCATGCCCGGCGTGCCCCAGCTGTGCTCCAGCTCGCCGGACGCAGAGAACCTGTGTATCCGGAAGTTGCCGTACCCGTCCGAGACGAACATCTTCCCCTCATCGTTGAGGGCGATGCCCGACGGCTGGCAGAACGGCTCGCCGAAGTTGCCGTGGTTGTCGACGGTCACCTGGGCGTAGTCCCGCCTGCCCATCTCGATGAGGTTTTCGCCGTTTGGCGAGTGCTTGGTAACGACGTGCGCCTGGCGATCCGTAAGGTAGACGGAATCGTCAGGCCCGATGTATATGCCGTGGGGTTCCTTGAACTTGCCCTCGCCCCACGACGTGAGGAAATTCCCCGTGTCAGCGTCGAAGACGGCTATCGTGTGAATACCCCGGTTGAACACGAACACCCGGTCACGCGAGTCGATAGCCACGTCCGAACAGAGTTCCAGCGTCCATCCCTCCGGGATATTGGGCCAGGTCTCGTCAAGCTCATATCGAAAATCGCCATCGCCTACAACGGTCATTTCCGCATCCTCCTGTTTGCTGAGTATCCGGCGACAAACTACGCTTCCAACGCTGCCCGGTCAACAACAAGAGATCTACAGGGGGAGGCGGCCGGGTGGCGAGAACTGGTTGAGAGCTGGGAATGACTGAACTGACGCTGCCGGACTATCTGCGAGCTGGGTTAGACCTCGTGTTCGTCGGGATCAACCCGGGACTGTCCTCGGCGAAAGCTGGACACTACTTTCACTCTCGGTTGAATCGATTCTGGCCCGCGGTGGCCCGAGCCGGCATTTTTGACCCGCCGCTGAGCGCCGAAACGGACCGCGAGGCGCTCTCACAGGGAGTGGGATTCACGGACCTCGTCAAGCGGGCGACCTCGAGCGTCTCTAGCCTGCGGGCCGCAGACTATCGGGCCGGTGCCGCATCTCTGCAAGAGCGGCTGACGATCGCGGCGCCGGCCATCGTCTGCTTCAATGGCATAACGGCCTATCGGAATTTTCTAAAATACGCACAAGGCGCTGACCGCCCGATCAAGCCGGGTCTTCAGCCAGAGCGGCTGGCATCTGCGACGGTGTTCGTCGCACCCAGCCCGAGCCCGGCGAATGCCACGGTAAGCCTGGACGAGCTGGTCGAATGGTACGGCAAGCTCGCCAAGCTGCTTAGAGTGCGTAGGGCCGGCAAGAGCGTTAAATGAAAACGGCCGGTGGGCCGATTCTGAGGGCAAAACCCTCAACCGGCTCGCCGACCGAGTTCCTCGACGACGTTCGCTCTCCACGATCACCCTTAGCGAGGGCTGGCCTGCCGTGGCGCGTTTCGTCGACTAACCACTTTTCGGTCTGTAGCCAACAGACCCGGGAAGAACAGCCTACGTTCATCCCGAACCCTCCGTACAGGCGAAGATCTCCTGTTTCGCTCGTAGGCGGGACCGATTGGAGAGCCGCTTTTGCAGTTCGATGAAGATGCCGGTTGACTTCCCGGCATGCCTCTGGCTTTTCAGCCTCGGGCCCTTCACTTTCCTGCCGAATTCTCCGGTTGCTACCCCGGAGCCCTGTACGGCGATTGATCCGGTCCTGAACGTTCCGCCCCACCGGCGAACCGATGGGCCTTCCGGTCCATGTTTCCCAGAAGTTTCCTCCCAAGAAACTGTAATGGGAATGCTAAAGGTAGTTGCTAATCCGCACAAGTGGGGTTATTCACACGGAATCCACAGGTACCGCCGCCTGTGGATAACGAATTACACTCAGATACGGCTCAGATATAGATGTAATACGACGGCGCAGACGCGCGATACACGGCACCGCTCGCAATACACCAGACGAAGGGTTGACAGCAGACTTGACAGGTGTTTCCCAGCGTCCGCGCGGGCGATTGCACGCACTCAAGCTGAGCCCGCGCCCACGTGAGCCGCGCGTCGTCCC
>JADFPB010000052.1 GCA_022562515.1 Chloroflexota bacterium
CATCATCGTGGCGGCGGCAATTACGGCGGTGCTCGTCATCGTGTCGATATCCGTCGGGCTCCGCTGGCGATTCAGCCACTGGCTGAAGATCCTGGCCATTTTCTGGGCAATAATATTCGTCCTTTTCACCACGTTCGGAACGAATCTGGGCGGCATGGGCACCGGCGTCTGGCAATCGCTTGGCTACTGGGTAGGCCAGCAGGAGGTGGCCCGCGGCAGCCAGCCCTGGTACTACTACTTCATCGTCATATCGGTCTATGAGTTCCTGCCCTGGACCGTTGCCATCGGGGCGTCTTTCTACTACGCGCTCAGGGGTGACGTCTTCACACGGTTCCTGGTTTTCTGGGCTGTGGCGACGTTCATCGCCTACACGCTTGCCGGCGAGAAGATGCCGTGGCTGACGGTGAACATCGTGCTGCCGATGATCGTGCTGGCGGGCAAGGCGCTGGGCGACGCCGCGACGAGCTTCGAGTGGCGGAAGGCGCTCAACGGCGGCGGGATGTATCTGTATGCGGGCGTGCCGCTGTTCCTGGTTCTCCTCTGGCGGTCTGTGTTCTTCGAGACGAACGATGGCGTCGGCGGGCTGCTGGAACTCTGGATAATGCTGGCGGTCATCGGTTTCCTCGCATACGGGCTCTGGCTGATGACTCGTCGAATCGGCCGGCCCGCGGCCTTGACGATGACCCTCTCCGTCGTGGTCATCGTCATGTTCGGACTGACACTGCGGGCGGGCTGGATTGCAACGTACGTGAACAGCGACGTTCCAAACGAGCTTCTCATCTACACGCAGACCTCCCCGGCCGTGCCCCTGCTCGCTCAAGAGATCCGCAACGCCGGCACGCTGACCGGCGAGAACCTGGCGCTGCCGGTTACCGTGGACAGCTCGGACGGCTTCACCTGGCCCTGGGCATGGTATTTCCGGAACTACGACAATACCGATTACCCGGGCTACGACAACACGGGCAAATTAGACGGACCGCCGGAGAGTTCAGTGATACTGGTGAACGTGAAGAACCGGAGCGTGGTGGAAGACACGATCGCTGAAGGAGACTTCACGGAGGGACGCCGCTTCGCCCACCGCCAGTGGTTCCCCGAGGACTACAGGGATCTCACGGCGGCCGACTTCTTCGGGACGGTAATCGATCGTAGCCGCTGGCAGGGCGCCATCGACTTCTTCCTGTTCAGGACGCTCCCGAGCCCAATCGGCGGGGTAGACTCGATTGTCTATTTCAAGGACGACATCCCCCTTAATGCGGTGGAGTAATGGAAGTCCGCCCGGGGCGGACCGGGAATAGTCGTTTGGGCGGTCGAAGCGCATTCTGGTTGGGTCTTCTGGCGAGCGCAGGTTTGCTGGCGGCGTTCGCTTTCTTCTTTTTGCCAAAGGATGACATTGGCGATGTGCTCACTTCGGCCAATCTCGTCTACGTCCTGCCATCGCTGATTTTTTACTTCCTCGCCGTCTGGGCGCGGTCGTACCGCTGGGGCTACATACTCCGGCCGATCATCGGACGGCCCCGCCGCTCCCTGTACCCGGTGGTGGTCGTCGGTTACATGGCCAACAACATTCTGCCTATCCGGCTGGGCGAGGTCGTTCGCTCTTACTACACCAGCCTGCGCGAGCCAATCAGCCCCGCGGCCGCATTCGGCACGGTGGCCGTGGAGCGGGCGTCTGACGTGGTCGCGCTCCTCTTCTTCATGGCGGCCGTGTGGGTGGTGCTGCCGACTTCCGGCCTGATAGACGAGCTTGCGGAGTCTGTGCCGGGCGGCGTGCCGGTTCTAATAAGCCTGTCGGTCCTGCCGTTCGTGGGTGTCGTCGCCGCGATGCTTGTGGTCAGCCTGGTGTCCGAGGCGACGATTTTGAAATTCACCGCCACGCTCTTATCGCCTGCGCCGGAGAAGATCCGGCTCAGGGCGCTCGGCCTGGCAGAGAATCTGATCGAGGGTCTCACGGTGCTCCGGTCGCCATCAGCGTTGCTTTACGTTCTCCTGCTGTCCCTTCCCGTCTGGCTGCTGGAAACGGTGATGGCGTTCGTCATCGCCTTTGGCTTCGACATATCCGACTCGTTCGACTCCAACTTCGAGTTCTTTGCCGCCATATTGCTGTTCATGTCGGTCGCAAACCTGGCGGGAGTCGTGCCGTCAGTATCGGGCGGGGTCGGCCCGTTCGAGTTCTTCGGCGCCGCCGTCCTTGTTGCGATGGGCGTTGCCGACGCGCAGGCCGGGGCATACGTGCTCACCGTGCATATTGCTCTGCTGGTGCCGGTCTCGATACTGGGATTCATCGTCCTCCTCATGGACGGAACATCGCTCCGGTCGCTGTTCAAAGGGGCTCGCGCCGCTCCGATTGCCGGCGACACTCCAGCGGCGGCTGAAGCACCGGAACCAGGTCCATGCCAATGCCCATGAAAGTAGGCGTCATCGGCGCCGGCGCGGCCGGATTGGCGGCAGCCTACGATCTGGTCAACGCGGGCCACTCTGCCACGGTGTATGAGGCCGCGCCTTTTGTCGGCGGCCAGGCCTCGACAATTGAAGTGGGAGGCGCGCCCCTGGAGCGGGGCTATCATCACCTCTTCACGAACGATAAGGCCATGCTCGATCTCATGGAGGAGCTGGGGGTCGGCGGCTCCATGCGCTGGATTCCCTCCCGCGTCTCTACGTATGCAAACGGGAAGATATATCCGTTCGTGACGCCTTTTGACCTGTTGCGTTTCAAGCCGCTGTCGATTCTGGACAGGTTCAAGCTTGGCCTGCTCACACTGCGTCTGCAGCGATTGAAGGATTGGCGCTCGCTGGAGCATCTGACTGCCGCGCAGTGGATTCAGTCCGCGGGTACCGAGGGCATATACAAAAACATGTGGGACCCGCTCTTGCGCGGCAAGTTCGGGAAGTATCACGACAGGGTTGCCATGCCGTGGCTCTGGTCGAAGTTCCAGTCAAGGGTGAAGTCCCGCAAAGGCCTGTTCGGCCGCGAGATGCTGGGGTATCCCGAGAAGAGCTTTGATGAGATTTTCGAGGCTCTTGTGGCGCATGTGGAGTCGCACGGCGGCGCCGTACATCTCAAAACGCGCGTCGAGCGGATTCTGGTCGATGAGAACAGAGCGACGGGGTTGCGCATCCGGAGGGATGGTGGCGACGTTGCCGAGGAGTCGTTTGACATGGTGCTGGCGACCGCGCCCTCGTTCAATTTCATGGAACTTGTAGACCTGCCTGACGAGTACAGGGAGCGCGTCGCCGGCGTCCACTACATGGCGGCGGTAGTGGTGATTCTCGAGATGTCGCACCCACTGACAGACTCCTACTGGATGAACATCGCGGACGATGACGTGCCGTTCCTGGGGCTGATCGAGCACACCAACCTGATGCCCGTCGAAAACTACGGCGGCAACTACGTGCTCTACGTGACCAACTATCTTGATCGCGAAGATGAGATGTTCAAGATGTCGCAGGACGAGCTGGTCGCCCACTACCTGCCGCATCTGAAAAAGTTCAATCCCGATTTTGACGAGTCGTGGGTGAAGAAGGTTCATTACAACGCAGTCAGCGCGGCGCAGCCGATCATCGAGCCCGGCTACTCAGCCCGGATTCCGGCTCACAAGACCCCTGTAGACGGGCTCTACCTGGCCAATACAACCCAGATCTATCCGGAAGACCGGGGCACGAACTATAGCGTGCGCATGGGCCGGGACGTGGCCCGCATGATGATGGCCCAGACCAGATGACTCTGGACTGAATGGAGGTCGGGTCGTTAACGGCCTGATGTGGTGGTGAATCGCCCCCGCGGGACGCCCTGCACAAAGATGCTAGACTCCCACTTCTCTTTCGCCGCGGGCGCTTGAATGCCCGCCAGCTATTCGTAAATTCATCAATTTGTCGGGGGTTTTCCAATGGGCAGTCTGGACGGGAGTGTCGTCATCGTCACTGGCGGCGGGTCAGGCATCGGGCAGGCCACGGCGCTGAAGTTCGCCGCGGAGGGCGCGGAGATAGTTATCACGGGCCGGCGCCAGCGACCGCTCGACGACACGGTAGATAAGATCGAAGCCGCCGGCGGCAAGGCCTCGGCCGTGTCGATGGACATGGAGGACGGCACCGCCGTCAGGACGTTCGCGAAGTCGGTGCTCGACAGGTTCGGCAAGGTAGACGTCCTGGTCAACAACGCGGGCCACAGCAGCAAGGTTCGCAGCATAAATCTGGTTGGGCAGGAAGAGTGGGACAGCGTTCTCGCAGTCAACGTGACTGGCGTCTACCAGCTCTGCCAGGCGATTATTCCGTCGATGATCGAGCGCGGTGGGGGCACGGTAATTACGGTGTCGTCGATGGCGGCGATTCGGCCGGGCCTGCTGGGCGGCGCTGCTTACTCGGCGGCGAAGGCCGCGGTCACGAACCTGATGGGCGACATCAACGCCGAGTTCGGTAGCAAGGGCATTCGCGCAACGGCGGTCATGCCAGCCGAGGTGGACACGCCGATACTCCTCAACCGCCCCCTGCCGCCCGGTGAAGAGGCGCGCTCGACGATGATGGGCTCGGAGGACCTCGCCGACGTGATCTTGATGTGCGCAAAAATGCCGATGCGGACCACAATCGAGTCCGTTGTCCTCTCGCCCACCATCAAGCGCGACACGAGCGCCGACCTGGCGGCGGCCCGCAAGGCGGGGACTTAGCGGCCTTGCTGTGTGGCGCGTCGCCCCCTACCCGCCGAAGTATTTCTTCATCGGCTCGAAGTAGTGGTCTGCCCAGCCGCTTTCGTAGCCGGCGGCCTGGTCGTCGGGCAGGTTCGAGTGGGTGAGGGTTAGCCGTGTGGAGTCCTCGCCTTCAAACTCGAAGGTGATCTCCAGACGTGAGTCCGGGTCAGAGTCGTCGAACTGGCTCGTGCGCCACGACTGGACGATCAACGCGCCGGGGATCAGCTCGACGTTGCGGCCTGATATGTAGCCGTCCCACGCGGTGAATTCAGCGCCTTCTGCGGGTTCACCCGTCGCCTCGCCGCCGGTCATCCTGGTGTGGCTCTCGCCGTCAACCCATGCCGCGAAAACGACCAGGGGCCGCGCCGGTATGACGTCGGATATCTCGAACCTTGCTACCAATGTTTCCCCTTTCTCGTCAGTCCATCAGACGCAGTTATTTCAGGCGCAGACCGCGCTTTCCGTCGTCCCCCGTGTATACCTCGTATGCGCTGCGAAATCCGCCCCAGTGGTCCTCAGTCGCCGGCTCATCGCTGACCTCGACTGTTGCGTCGGGCCTGTCGCGGACGTCTGGCTTGAGGCGGGTTCCGAGGCCCGGGCCCTCAGGTGCGAGCAGGTGGCCGTCTACCACTACGATGTTCGGCTCGACGAACCTGTCGTACCAGCCGCCGGGGCCGTAGAAGGCCCTTACCGTCTCCATCACCCAGGCGTTGGGGGCATTCATGCAGATGTGGGCGCAGGCGAAGACGTTCACCGGCCCGGTCGTGTCGTGCGGCGCGACCGGCGCGTTTTCTGCCTCAGCCATCGTGGCGATCTTCTTCGTCTCGGTGATCCCGCCCGTCCAGATCAGGTCCGGCATCACTATCTCCGCAGCGCCCTCGCGCAGGTAGTCCCTGAACTGGTACTTGCTGATGAGCCGTTCCGAGACGCAGATAGGCGCCTTTATCTCATGCGCGAGGGTGACGTGGTTCTGCACGTTCGTGGGCTGGATGAGCTCTTCCTGCCAGAACATGCCGAACTGGTCCATGGCCCTGCCGATTCGTATCGCGTTCTGGAGGTTCCAGCGGCCGTGGCCGTCGTTGGCGATGGCCATGTCGTTGCCGACGGCGTTCCTGATCTGGCGCATCGGCTCCAGCATCAAATCAAGGTCGTTGTCGTTCAGGTAGAGACCGCGATAAGGGTCTGCAAACGGGTCCGTAAAAGCCCATTTCAGGATCTCTATGCCGTCGTCCAGGAGGCTTTTCGCCAGCGTCCCTGCATCGGTCATCGCCAGATGCAGATCGTTGTTACCGCCGTATGAGGCGGTGGTGTTGTAGACGGGGATCCGGTCGCGGCATGCGCCTCCGAGCAGGTTGTATATCGGCTGTCCTGCGACCTGCCCGGCAATGTCCCAGAGCGCGATGTCGATCGCCGAGATGGCCCTGGCCTCGGCGCCCGCGTAGCCGAAGGCGTTCGCCATGTCGAACATGTCGCGCCAGTGGCGCTCGATGTCCAGCGGATCCTGGCCGATGAGCATGGGCGAGAAGATCTCATGTATGGCGCCTGCGACGGCGCGCGGCCCGAAGAACGTTTCGCCAAGGCCGGTGTAGCCGGCGTCCGTATGGATCTGGACCCAGGTGATGCGGGAGAACTCGGCCACCTGAATCGTCTCTATCTGCGTGATCTTCATTTCTAATCTTCAGGGGGCGATTTTCTTGTTGCAGTCCCGACTGCTCGACGGGATGGAGGGCCTGATTCTATGCCGTGTGCGCCGGGGCGGCTTCATATCCGCCGGGATGGTGTTTCGCAAGCCGGGCCTTTGCTAAGATTGTGACGGATTTTTCGAAGTGCCCGGTACGGGCCGATTCATATCACAAATGGAGTCCAGGGCTTGGCCATGGCAGCGCCCGATTCGGGTGACGAGATTCGAGACCGAATTCGGAATGTCCTGCAGGGACAGAAGCAGGACACTGTTACTGTCCTCTCATCACTGCTGGCCGTGCAGGACGAGCTCCACTACCTCCCGGATGAGGCCATCGAAGAGACGGCCGCGTTCGTCAGGTCGACGATTAACGAAGTCTGGTCCGTCGCGTCTTTCTACACGAACTTCCGCTTCACGCCGCCCGGCGATCACACGCTCGAAGTCTGCTGGGGGCCATCGTGCCACGTCATGGGCGCCCAGAAGATTTTGAAGTCCGTCCAGGAAGAGCTGGGAATAAGTCGTGAAGGCGAGACCGAAGACGGGAAAGTCACGCTTGAGTACAACACCTGTCTCGGCGCCTGCGCCCAGGCGCCCGTCATAGCCGTTGATCACATCCACATGGGACGAATAACGCCCCAACATGCCACGTCGATAGCCAGAGAGCTGCAGTCCCGGTGAGGCGCATGAGGGTGAGCGGCATGAGGCATGTCCGGAGCGTGGCGACGTGGCGGTAGCGTTCGAGGAGCTGCGCCAGCACGCCGATATACGCTGGCAGGATCTGGTCGCGGGCCCGAAGGCGTGGATACGGGTGGGCGGCGGCGTCTCGGGCGAAGCGGCAGGCTGCGATGCCGTGATCGAGGCGTTCGAGAAAGCGATTGCCGATACGGGCGCGGAGGCCGTCGTAAGCCGCGTTGGCATGCTGGGGCTTTGCTATGCGGAGCCGCTTGTCGACATCACGACGCCGGACGGCGCACGCGTCTACTACGCGAACGTCGAGCCCGGCCAGGTAGCGAAGATACTCGATTCGCATGTCATCAAAGGGCAGCCTGCTCCGAGCCTGGCGTTCGCTTGCAGCCCGACGAGCGATGGCGATGGCATCGATGGAATCACGCTGCTGAAAGATCTCCCCGACGTAGCGGCGCAAACGCGCATCGTGACTCGGAACTTCGGGAAAATTGATCCGACCGACCTGCTTCAATATATCGCCAACGGCGGATACGCAGGCCTGGACAAAGCGCTGGAATCGATGTCTCCGGACCAGGTGCTCGAAGAGGTCAAGGATTCGGGTCTGCGGGGCAGGGGAGGGGCCGCGTTCCCAACCGGCCTCAAGTGGAGTTTCCTCTCCGGCAATCCTGCGCCTGTGAAATACATCCTCTGTAATTGCGAGGAGGGCGACCCCGGCGCGTTCAACGACAAGGCCATCCTTGAGTCCGACCCGCATACCCTGCTCGAGGGCCTCATCCTCGCCGGTTATGCCACGGGTGCGACCAAGGGCTTCATCTTCATCCGGCAGGGTCACAATGAGCCGATCAACAATGCCCGCAAGTCGGTGGCCGACGCTTACGAGGCCGGCCTGCTTGGCGAGCACATTCTGGGGTCCGAGTTCAGTTACGACGCCGAGGTTGTGCTGACCGGGGACTCGTACGTCGCAGGCGAAGAGACGGCGCTCATGGAGGCGATAGAGGGCAAGCGCGCCCAGCCTCGCTACCGGCCGCCGTTCCCGGCTCAGGCGGGGTTGTGGCAGAAGCCGAGCAACATCAACAACGTGAAATCGCTGGCGTTCGTACCGCAGATCATTGCCCGAGGCAGCGAGTGGTTCAAGTCGATCGGCACCGAGAAGAGCACCGGCACTGCGCTGATTTGCCTGTCCGGAAACATACAGCGGCCCGGGCTTTACGAGGTGCCGATGGGGATGACGATTCGGCAGGTGCTGGAAGACGTCGGCGGCGGCGCGCCGAACGGCAAGACGATAAAGGTCATTCAGACGGGCGGCCCACTTGGCGGAGTGCTTGGCGAGGAGGCGTTCGATGTCGAAATCGACTTCGATGCGATGTCGGCGACGGGAGCGATACTCGGCGCGGGAGGGATCATCGTCGGCGACGAAGACGTCAGCGTCGTCGATTTGACGCGCGCTCTGATAGCGTTCAACCAGTTCGAGGCCTGCGGAAAGTGTTTCCCCTGCCGGCTGGGCACGACGCACATGCTCGAGACGCTCGACCGCGTGTGCATGAACAAGGCGAATGCGGGCGATTTCGAGCTGATGGAGCGGATTGGCAACAGCATGAAGGTCGGATCACTCTGCGGCCACGGCCAACTGGGTTACAACCCGATCTTGTCGGCAGTGAAGTATTTCAAAGACGAGTTTGATGCCAGCATTCAGGATCACGCAGGCGCCGTCGGACATTTTCCCGACGGGAGCATGATCACCCCGACCCGCACCAGGCCGTAGGTAGGCAGACTGCCCGAAGAGCCCCGCCCCAGCGACACAAAGCCGCACAGGAGCCAATTAATGGTCGAGCCCATCACCTTCACGATCGATGACCAGCTGATCACCGCGCAGCCGGGTCAGACGATCATTCAGGCGGCCATGGACGCGGGCCTTTATATCCCGTACCTGTGTTACATGCCGAAGATGGAGCCGTACGGCGCCTGCCGGATGTGCGTCGTCGAGACCGAGATGAACGGACGCACGATGGTCCAGGCGTCTTGCACGACGCCGGTCGCCAACGACATGGTCGTCCGCACCAAGACGCAGGACATCGCATCGCTGCGGTACGACATCATGGACCTGCTGATGACCGAGCATCCGCACGGCTGCCTGACCTGCCACCGCATCGAGCTATGTGGCCCTCAGGACATCTGTCTCCGCCACGTCCGGGTAACGGACCGGTGCACGATATGCCCGAAGAATGAACGGTGCGAACTGAAAGACACGGTCCGGTCGATGGAACTCGATCTGACCAGCCCGATGGAGTACCACTTCCGGGATCTTCCCAGGCATGTCGACGATCCGTTTTACGATCGCGACTACAACCTCTGCATCGTGTGTGTCCGCTGTGTCCGAGTTTGCGAGGAAGTCCGGTTCGATACCGCCCTGACGCTGACTTCGCGATCCGGCACCGCGCTCGTCGGGACATCGCACGGCACGTCTCTGCTGGAGTCCGGCTGCGAGTTTTGCGGCGCCTGCATCGATGTCTGCCCCACGGGCGCGCTCGTTGAGCGCGACTACAAGTGGGAGAAGGCGGAAACGAAGGTCAAGACGATCTGCGCCAACTGCCCGGTCGGCTGCCAGGTTGTGATGGAGGTCAACAAGCGGAACAAGGCGATCAGGTTCCTCGGAGACCTTGCGGGCGAGGCCAACAACGGCCAGCTCTGCTTCAAGGGCAAGTTCGCCAGCGATTATCCCAACAAGCAGGGCCGCTACCGCTATCCGATGATGAGGGTGGACGGGGAGCTTAAGCGCACCACGTGGGAACAGGCGTTTGAGGCCGCCGCCGAGGGCCTGAGGAAGCGATCACCCGGCGAGGTTGCCGTCATAGGCTCGCCGCGCGGCACCAACGAGGACAACTACGTGGCCGGCAAGCTGGCCCGCGCAGTACTTGGCACCAACAATGTTGATAGCGCCCTGAACCTGCACCCGGAGCTTACCGAGGGCCTTCTGGAGACGATCGGCTACGCGGCGGCGACGAACTCTATCTGGGAGCTGGAGAGGGCACGCTGCGTACTGGTCCTGTCCGGCAACCCGACGGAGGAGCAGAACGTACTGGCCGTGCCGGTTAAGAAGGCCGCGCGAAACGGGGCCAAAATCGTGGTGATCGACGCCAGGGAGACTGAGCTGACCCGCTATGCCGACCACTGGCTTCGCCCGCGGCCGGGCACCGAGGTGACCCTGGTAGGCGGCCTGATCCGCGTCGTGATAGATGAGGCGCTTGAGGACAAGGAGTTCGTGAACGATCGCTGCGACGGGTTGCAAGAACTGAAGCAAGAGTTGTGGGATTTCGATCTCGTACGCGTCTCGGTGATCACCGGCGTCCCCGAGGAGCAGATTCGCCTCGCGGCGCGTGCTTACGGCGCCAGCGACCCGGCCGCCATTCTCTACGGATTTGACTCGGTTCCAGACAGCGAGCGCGTCGACCTGACGAGGGCCGTCGCCAACCTCGCTTTGCTGACAGGGAACATAGGCCGGGACGGCGGTGGGATATTCCCGCTGTTCTCCGGAGCCAACACACAGGGCGCCAACGACGTTGGCTGCAACCCGAGATTCCTGCCGGGCTATGTCAGCGTCGAGGATTCGACGGGCAGGGCCGTCATCGAACGCGAGTGGTCCGCGAAGATCCCGTCGTCTCCCGGCAAGAGCAGCGCGGAGATATTCGAGGCGATGGCGGCGGGCGGGATAAAGGCCGCCGTCCTGATGGCCGACGGACTGGCGCCGGACCAGTACGGGCTCGGAGATCTTCCGGCCGCGCTGGAAAAACTTGATTTCCTGGTAGTCGCAGACGTGTTCCCCAACGAGCTTTCGCATCACGCCGACGTAATCTTCCCCGCCGCCTCTTTCGCGGAGGTTTCCGGGACGTTCACCAACCTCGAGCGACGTGTGCAGTTGCTTTCGCAGGGCATGGAGCTTCGCTTCGAGGAGCGGCCCGGCTGGGCCGCGCTCGCGGGCCTCGCAAAGGCCCTTGGAGGGTCAGGATTCGACTACAAGTCGGCAAGCGACGTGTTTGCCGAGATAGCGAGCGTTGTGGATGTGTATGGCGGGCTGTCGCATGAGCGGCTCGCCGGGGGCGGCGTCCAGTGGCCGTGTCCAACCCCTGTCGGCCAGGAAACCAGCCCGGGGACCAGCAGGCTTCACGCGGCCGCCGACAAGCGGTTCAGGCCGCGATTCACACCGATGTCTATTCGGGAGTCGCTTGACGTCCACGGCAAAGACTATCCGTTCACACTGGTGCACGGCCGCGTTTTGCACGAGCCGAACCGCCCTGTGGACGTGGAGTCGCGGGACGGTGTGAACTATATAAAACGTGACGAGTACGTCCAGCTTCACGCGGACGACGCCGCGGATCTCGGCATCGCCGAGGGCGACATGGTGGAGATCAGGGCCGAGCCGCTCCCCGGCGGTCAGACGCCTGTGTTCACGGGTTATGCCACGTTCACTTCTCCGCACCGAGGCCTCGTAGGCATCACGACGCTATTCGGCGAAGTCGCTTCGGCGCTGCAGGCTACCGAAGAGCCGGACGGAGCGCCGGGAGTGGCCGGATTGCCGCTCCGCAATGTAGTTGTGAATAAAATAGCCGTGCCTGAGGCCGCGGGAGCAGTGATCGCGGGTTCCTAACGCCGGGTATGTCAGCGGCGCGAACAGGCGTAACCGCCGTTCAGGGACCTATCTGGCGATTTCACCGAATTTTCGGGTGCCGGCCCCGGTCCCGGACGCGATGTGCCTTGCAAAGCTATGTGCATCTCGGCATGGTTGCTAGAATCTAAAGGTTTGGAGACTCAAACAGTCGCTAGAATCCCCGACGCCCCCAACGAGACTTTGGCGGGCTAAAAAAACAACAAAATCAAATACGATGAGGGAGTTATTAATGGCCAAGCCTCAGGCTGTAACCGATGCAGATTTCACCGAAGAAGTTCTGAATTCCGACCTGCCAGTGCTGGTCGATTTCTGGGCCGACTGGTGTGGACCCTGCAAGATGGTTGCGCCGGTAGTCGAAGAGCTGGCCGCCGATTATGACGGCAGGCTCAAGGTCATGAAGGTAGACGTGGACGCGAGTCCGCTCACCGCAGGGACCTACGGCATTCGCTCCATCCCCACGCTGCTGATCTTCAAGGACGGCAAGCCGGTACAACAGGTGGTGGGCGCAGTGCCAAAGCAGATGCTTCAGGAAAAGATCGACCTGGTCGTATAGACCGGTACTTCCAACCAGAAAAAAGCGCAGCCGGCGCGATCCTCTCAGGGGTTGCGCCGGTTTCGCGCTACAATCTCTGCTCTTTGGCCGCCCGCCTTGAGCCGGGCGGTTACATAGCGTGGGAGTGGATGAGTTCCGGTGGACTTCACGGACTTCAACTCCGCTGGCGTGCATCCTTCGATGTGCGCGGAGGGTTCGACTCCCTTGCACTCCCGCCAAATACGAATTCATAGCTGACGGAGAGAACGTAAATCGCCCCCGGTCACCACGCGTGGCCAGGGGCGATTTCGCGTTTTGCTGCCAGCGGTCCGAATTTCACCCCATGTTCAGCGGTCGCCAGGTTTCCACCAGAATTCGTTTACGATCCCGGCACTATGCCTTCTGAGCGTGTGCAGCGGCGGATGGGCCATCAAGTTGTGGCACTTGACCTCAGTAGTTGGGAAGTCGTTCACCCGCACAGTCCGGAGTGCGCTCGATGGTGACGAAGACGACGTCAACCCCGCCCACTGGTGACCCGCCTGGGATGTCGAATTGGGAAGGCGGAAGTGGTCCTCGGCAGGGCCTACTCGACGTAGAGGGTGTCGTCGCGTTCGACAACCCGGCCGCGCCCAAGCGGAAACACCAGGGTCAGGGCTTTTTGGATACTGCCGAAGCCTGGGATTTTGGCAAAGACACCCTGGGGTCCGAGCACCATCCTGCCCGTTCGCACGTCGTACTTCGCGCCGTGCCACGGGCACACCAGGCACCCGGCCTCGTCAATGCTGCCATTGGCCAGGTCACCGCGGAGGTGCCGGCAGCGCCGAGTGACCGCAAACCTCTCGCCGTCGGAGTTGCCGACGGCATACCGGCCGGCTCTTTTCACGGTGCCGGGAGTCATCTCAGACGCCGGCCCAACTTCCACTTCGGTAGGCATTGACGCAGGCTAGCCTAGATGTTGTTCCTGGTCAATTCCAGTTGCTTCCGCGTCGTCCGGGCAGGCTCCCGCAGCATGTGCAGCCACTTCTCCGGCTCGGCCATGTGGTCGGCCAGCGTCTCAAAGTGGTGGCGCGGCAGTTCGGCTGCCTTGAACCTTCGGACAGGCACGCCCACGTAGCTGCCCTTCGAGATTCTACGTTCCTTAGTCCGATCGGTTACGGTGTTGATGTACTGGCTCATATCCGAAGGAAGAAGAGATGTTTTCTAAGTCGACGAATACGTTCGTGCAAGAGAACCATCACGGCGTACTGACGACGTTCCGCAGGAGCGGCGCCGCTCAGATGAGTTTGATTCTCTGCGCGGCGTATGACGACGGAGTTGCGTTCACGACGCCGGGGGACCGAGCGAAGCTGCGGAATCTGCGCCGAGATCCTCGTTGCACCCTCGTCGTGTCGCAGGACGATTGGTGGGGGTACGTGGTGCTCGAAGGCCGGGCGAAAATCATGGAGGCCGACAACACAGATGCTGACAAGCTGAGGGACACACTGCGCGAGGTCTACGGCCGCATCAGCGGAGAGCATCCCGACTGGGATGAGTACGACCGCATCATGGTCGAAGAGCGCCGCGCCGTCGTGGTAGTTGTCCCGGAACACGTCTACGGCCCGCAGGCCTGAAGCGCCGAAGGCGTAAAGTTATTTCCGCATTTCACACCGCCGCCGCCAGTGCGCCCGTTGGCGGAGCGGGAGATATTGAAGGCGTAGTTAGCGAGCGAGCAGATCCGCGAAGTCCTTCCCGGCCTGCTCCTGCATCCTTGCCATCACGTGGCCATAGACCTGCATTGTGAAGGCTGCAGAACTGTGGCCAAGTCGCTCTTGCACGACTCGGGGATGGATCCCGGCCTTGAACAAGCTCGCCGCGTGTGCGTGTCTCAGGTCGTGAAGTCTCGTGCCCGGGTAGCCAGCACTTTTTGCGATCTTCTTGAAACCATGCGTGAGATGCTCTGGATCGATCGGGCCGCCCAGGACGCCAGCAAATACCAGATCCTGATCTTCGTAAGCACCGCCTGAGCCAAGGACGTGTTCCGCCTGATCGGCGCGATGGTGGCGAATCATAGCTGAACGTGATGGAGCCGACGTGAGTAGCGATAAAGAGGCATCGACGTCCGCCATTATTGTTGAGTCAGATGCCAGTGATAACTAACCAAATAGCCTTTCCGCTAACTCCGCGAATGTGGTGCAGGCAAGTGAGCTATGCTCGCTGTATGCCGCATCCACTTGATGGACCTCAGGCCAAAGTAAATAGGGCCAAGTCCCAGTTGGCATCCCTCCAAACCGCCCTGCGCGACTTCTTTGATAGCAACCCTTATGAAGTCGTATTAGGCGAGTTCGACGAACAGGCCGGACACCACGAACTTCGCGTCGAAGGTGGACCGACCTCTTTTCCCGATGAATGGGGCGTGGTGATCGGCGAGATTGCTCACGATCTTCGCTCTGCACTCGATGGACTTACTTGGCAACTCGCTCTCCGGAACGTATCGGAGCCTTACAGAAACACGTGCTTCCCGATTTTCCGAGTTGGACGTACAAAACGTTCGCTGCCGGGCGGCGGATTGATCGCCCACTTTTGGAAGAATGGGACACGAGATATTCAAAGCATCGACGCGGGCCTGTGGGCGCGCATTGAAGGGTTTCAACCGCTTAAGCGAGGAAACGGAGGAAAACTCAACCCCCTGTTTCTTCTCCACGAACTTAACAGATCGGACAAGCACCGCCTTATCTCCGTGTTGGTCACCATGGTATCCGGAATGGAGGTTTCCGGACTCTCCGGTGGCACTACCTTTGAGATGGGTGTGCGGCTTCAGCCAGACGCGAAAGTTGGAGTCGTGCTACCTCTGCCGAGTCAGGGTGTTCCCGTATTCGACTTCACCAGCGGGAGAATCAGGATGCTATCGGAAGTGGAGGTGACCACGAGTATCACACCGGGCGTTGTGTTTGGCGACGGGTGTGATGCCGT
>JADFPB010000236.1 GCA_022562515.1 Chloroflexota bacterium
GGGGTCAAAAGAAGTCGAAAACGGGTTCGCGATCGGCGATACGCTTGATGGCGAGGTAAGGATGGGCGGGCCAGACTGGTCGCTGTCTGTGCAGGTCGGCGCGACTACATGGACGGATCCGGAGTCGATCACGACGAGGCATTGCTTCTCGTCAAGCGGCCAGTTTGCGTTTCTCGAGTTTCTGACTGGCGATCGGATGGCGGTCGCGCATGGCTCGGGTGGGTGTCCCGGAGCGTTGCCTGCGAGCCACACGGTGTACGTTCGCTAGTTCACCAGCGAGGGTCGATTTCAGAACGTTTCTGGCCGCCTGCGGGTATGCTTTCGCTGGCGATTGCCAGCCGGGGGGCGCAAGGGAGGACGGTTATCACAGATCGGGCGGAACTGGAGCGGCGGCGCGAACGGCCGGTGATCGATGTAGCGCGGGCGCTTGCGGCCGAGTACGGGGGTGTGCTGACGCCGATCAACTACGTGCGCGGCGTGGCGATGAGCGGACGGCTGCGGCTCGCTGGGATCGACCCGGAGTATCGGGACCCTTCCGGTGATCTGAGAGCCGTGGTGGACGGACTGCTCACGGATGAGACATTCGCGCTGATGGAGCGCTCCGACGGGTCGGTGCATGCCGGCTTCGTCTGGGCCGACGACCTCAGTGAAGCGACCGGCAACGGCCGGTATGGGGATTTTCTCGTCAGGGTGGCCGATCTTTATCTGGAAGGCCGTGATGACGGATTTCCGGCGCCCGTAGACCCGGACTACCGTGTGGAAGACGTATTTTTCGTGGGCGCGGTGCTGGGTCGGGCGTTCGCGCACACGGGCGATGAGCGCTATGCGGACGTGATGGCGTCTGTGCTCGGCAAGGTGAACGCGCAGGCCGATACGGGGCTCTGGTGGCATTGCGGAGCATCGCCGTTCTACTGGGGTCGCGGGAATGCGTTCGCCGCCCTCGGGTTCGCCGAGGCGCTGAGTTACCTGCCCCCAGATCATCAAGCGCGCGCGGCGTTGGAGGAGAAGCATCGGGCGCATCTGCGGGCGCTGCTGGAACATCAGGATGAGTCGGGGGCGTGGCGGCAGGTTATCGACCAGCCGGATTCCTACCTGGAACTAACTGCGACGGCGATGGTTGGCTACAGCCTCGCGCGCGGCATCGGGCGCGGCTGGCTGGGCGGCGAGTTTACGGGCGCGGTGGATCTTGCGTGGGGCGCGGTGTCCGAGCGGGTGGACGATGGCGGGATGGTTTTTGACTCGTGCACCGGCACCGGTCCCCTGCCCTCGCTCGAGGATTACCTGACGCGGGCTACCGAGAACGGCCACGACGATCGCGGTGGGTCGATGGCGCTGTGGTTCGCCGTGGAGTACGCGGCGCTGGAACAGGCGCGGGCGTAGGCTGGCTTACTACAACTCGCGCGCCTCTTCGATGATGAGGGTGCCTCTTCCGTTCGAGGTTGCGGAGCCGGGGAGGAGGTTGTGCAGTCCGGTTTTCTTGCCCTTCTCGGTGGGCTCGAATGTCATGCCGTTCTCGTCGATCTTGCTGACCGCCAGGCTGCCGGAACGGATCAGCTCTGCGACGCCGCGCAGGTGGTCGGCGAGCCCGGGCAGCTTCGCGTCGCTGAGACGGGTGATCTCTGAGTCGATGAGTTGCAGGGCGTTTTGCTGATTGGGAATGCGGGTCGGCTCTTGCGGCAACCGGGGCGCCTTTCGTCGGGTGAGGGCGTGGAAGATTCTTCTGCGCTCGATGATACGGCATGGTGTACCGGAGCGCGAGCTTTAGCAGGCGCATGCCGTTGCCAGGCCGGGCAATTTAGCGCTCTGGCGGCGTTCGGCTATAGATCAACCAGGTCCAGGGCGTTCGTCGTGAGTACAGCGGACGTCACCAGGGGAAGAAGGGTCAGGGCGAGTTCGTCGGCGGCCGGGTTGCCGCGTGCGGCGAGGGCGATGGGGGCGGCGAGGCGGACGAGGCATCCTAATCGGAAGTCATTCCAGAGCGTGTCATAGGTGTAGCCAGTGACGCCGCCCGCAAGGAGCTGATGGTGGTAGTAGCGGACGAGGTCGGGGAACCTGCTGGGTGCTGTCGGGTCTGTGGTGGAGAAGAGGAACTGGGCGATCTCGATGCCTACGTTGGCTCTGATTACTTGGCCCCAATCGAAGAGAACTGGATCTTGAGATTGATCGTCGGGGATGAAGATGTTTTTTGCTGAGCAGTCGAAGTGGCAGAGGGTGGTGTTGTTTGAGAAGCCGTCTCTGATCTCCGGGCCCCAGGGTGTGGTGGTGGCGTAGTAGCGGGCGACGAGCGGGTGTACATGGACGGCGAAGCGGCTGAGGAATGTTTTGCCATCGTATGCGCCGCTTTCGAATAGCTCCATGCCGTGCTGAAATGCGGCCTTGCCGGTGCGGATGCCGAGCAGTTGGGCCAGCTCGGGCGAGTTCCACCGGTGGGCATGCATTTTGGCGAGGGCGGCGAGGACGCGCTTCTGGTCGTTGGCATCGAGCATTGTCTCGGCGGTGCCTATGCGGCCGTTCGTGAGGAATTCCTGGACTATCAGCAGGCGACCTGCCTCGTCGTCGTACTCCGATATATATGTCAGAGGCACGGGGATGCCGGACCGGGATGCCACCTCGCTGTAGAAATAGGCCTCTCCCGCGTGCGCTATATGCGCCAATTCCGGGGCTCCCTGCCTGTGAAGCTTCACGAGCAAATCCAGTGGCTCCCGGCGGCCATCGCCGGTTTCCAGGTCGGCAGTGGCTCGAAAGACCGGTTTACCCATGGCTTCAAGCGGCTGATAATCGAGTGAAATGATGTGGCCGCCTTCTCTTACTGGGGCCGGTGAGAGGGCCGGGGTCTGTGAGAGAGCGCTGTTCAGCCATTCCGGCGTTACGTCTGCGATGGTTTCCGGAAGGGGTCGAAGGTTCATGGTGTCCTCATGATCTGGCCGGGGCAGACTGCTACTGTTCAGAGTGGTGCGCCCACCGCCCAAAGCAGATGATTCCTACCCGGCGAGAACACGGTTGGAAGCTAGCACGGGTGGGCGGCTTGATATCAAGTCCCCAGGTCGCTATATTCTGGTTAGAGAAGTGGGCGACCCCGGCGCTAATTGCCGGGGTTTTCTTTTGCCCGGCGAGGGTCGCCCGCCAGGGGCCGCGCGGAGAACAGGAATGGGTGCGAGTTGTCTGATCTGATCCAGCTTGCGAAAGCAACGATCAATGGTGAGAAGGCGGCGTCCTAGCGCGTTCGGATTCCCCGTGGCAGGCTGACCCCCTCCGATGCGTTCAGGAGGCTATGC